>CAYYNP010000413.1:0-7180 GCA_964472545.1 uncultured Planctomycetaceae bacterium
GGCGACTGCATGACCTTTGCACACGACGGAAGGTTTCACGTCTTCTTTCTCTCCGACCGCGGCCACGGCGCCGGCAAGTGGGGCATGCTGGGTTCTCCCTGGGGGCATATCAGCACCAAGGACCTCGTTCACTGGCAAGAGCATCCACGGCCCGTGGATATCACCGAACCCTGGGAATGCTGCCTGGGCACCGGTTGTATCGTCCACCACGCCGGGAAGTACCGGCTGTTCTACATCAAGCACGACCGGCGGGCGTGGTTCACGGACAACCCCCACCTCGGCGACGCCGTCTTTGTTGCCACCAGCGACGACGGCGTCCATTTCCGCAAGCACGATAAGCCGCTCTTCGTGCCGGACTTCTTTCAACTCAACGACATCAACCCGGACGTCTATCCCAATGAAACCGGCGGCGGCTTTATTCTGAGCCTGTCGAACTGGAAAGTCTGGCAGTCGAACGACCTGGAAGATTGGCAGCCGCGAGCGAATCTCACCACGCCGAAGTGGTGGGTCTGTACGAGCTACTTCAAGTGGAACGACTGGTACTACTTCACCTCCTGCGGCCTGCACTGGCGTTCGAGGCAGCCGATTGAAACCGAGACGACCTGGGCCGGGCCGCCGCACCAAACGCTGGCCGACGGTATCCGCGTTCCGCAGGTCGCCGCGTTTGGCGATCGGTATATCATGGTCGGTTTCACGCCCGAGCCTCCCAGGACGGCCTACGCCGGCGAACTCTTGGTACGCGAACTGATTCAGCATCCCGACGGCACGCTGGGCACAAAATGGCCGGCGGAGATGATCCCCGAAAGCGGCGAGCCGTTGAAGCTGCCGTTTGCGGCGACGGCAGGTGACGCGTCGGCAGAAGGCAGCGCGGTTCGCGTCAACGCGCCGGACGGTTTTGCGGTCGGCGCGTTCGAGGGCGTTCCACAAAACGTGCGGATCACGCTTCAAGTAAGACCAAAGGCTGGCACCAGGCACTTTGGCCTCTGCGTCCGCGGCCGCGGCGACTACCAGTCGGGCTGCGAGTTGCAGTTTGTGCCCGCCGCGCAGCACGTCCAGTTCGCTCCCGTGGCCGAAGGGCAAATGGCCAAAGTGCCCGGCAATTGGGCGGCCCTTGGCGGCGTGACCGGCATCGACCGCCCGTTCACGCTCGACGTGATCGTCAAAGACGACTTGGTCGACGCCTGCATCGACAACCGGCGGACCATTATCACCCGCAATCGCACACGGTTTGCCGGCGACCGGCTGTTCTTCTTCGTCGACCACGGCGAAGTCGTATTCGATGCGATTGCGGTGCGGCCGCTGCTGCAGCAGTAATGCGCGGCACCTACCGCGAGAATTGGATCGTCTACTGGCGAACCGCCCAATTTCTCAACGCGGCGGCTCAGTTCGAGAGATGAGGGGTCAGACTCGGGATTCGGGATTGCATCCAGAGCGAGAGTTCCGTACACTACGCTGAGCTTCCCCGTTGAACTCGTTGGATCGATCGCCCGATGCCACGTTTGCCTCGAGTTCAGTACGCCGGCGCCATCTATCATATCCTCACCCGGGGCGATGGACGCCGGAGGCTCTTTCACGACGACGGCCACTATGAGCGTTTTGCGCCCGGTCTGGCCGAAGAAGTCGATCGCAGCGGATGGATCGCGATCGCCTATTGCTGGCTGCCCAACCACATCCACGCCCTGATCAAGACGCCTGAAGCGAACCTGTGCCGAGGGATGCAGCACTGGCGCTGCCGGCTATGCCAACTGGTACGCCAAGCGGAATCGCCGTGGCGGACACCTGTTCAATGGACGCTACAAGGCCTCCCGGTCGAGGACGAGGGAGCGAACCGCCGTCGGCGCCGACGAATGTATCCGGTCACTGTCGATGCGATCCTTCAGGCCACGGCGCTGGAGCACGGAACATCGGCAGACGCGTATGGTGGCTACCGCAGTCGGACGGGCGGCCGTGACGTGGCGGCGATGCTGTGCCGTTGCCGGACGACCGCGACGCTCCGAGAGTTGTCGGCTCGATTCGGATTGAGCCATCCGGATAGCGCATCGGATCTGGTTAGGCGAGGGAAGCGTTTCGCCGAATCGAACCGAGACGTGGCGAGGAAGGTGGCGTCGATTGAAAAGACTCTAGGCTTGAATCCCGAATCCCGAGTCTGACCCCACTGCCCCCCACCCAAGAACGTGCCTTGCCTCACATCGGGCGTTCTACCGCACCTCGCGACCGCGGGAGAAAATCGCCCCGCACCTAGGCCGGCGTCAGCGCCGGCGTCGCCACCAGATCAAACCGGCCACGGCCCCGCACACCAACAGCGTGATGCTGCCGGGCTCGGGGACGACGCTGATTGTGCCCACCAGCTTCTGGCCGCCGAATCCGTTTACGTACTGCAATCTGATCCGGTCGACGGCCACGTCCGGCTCCGTGAGTTGACCGAGTCGCACGTTGGCGTAGGTCATCGGTCCGTCGAAATTGCCCTCGCCGATGGTGTTGTCGTTGGCCGAAGCCAGATTCCCGGCACCGCCCGCCGGCAAGGCGTCGTACACGCCGGGGGCGGCCGATTGCAGGAACTGCCCCTCGCTGATCAGGGCCCAACTCATCACGCTGTCGACCGAAACCGTCCATTCGTTGGTGACGTAGTTGTACTCGGCCGTCGCCGTGCCCGGATCGGCCGGCCCCGGATCGACGGTGAAGTTCGCAAGCAGGTCGTTGACGTCCTGAATGTCGACGTTGCCGTCGCCGCGGCCGATCGGGCCGCCGGCCGTGTCGCCGTCCGTCCAAGTGCGGTCGGGCGGATCATCGGCCTGCGTGAAACGGTCGATCAAGTTCGCGATATCCTGATACCCTACCTGGCCGTCGCCGTTGGCGTCGCCGCCGTCGGCGATATAGAGCGTGGCGTCGACATGGAAGTGATTTGGAGGAGAAGTGGGGGGAAAGGCGTTGATGTAAGTGAGTCCCTTGTGGAACACGCCGAAGCCCACGTGTGCCGGAGCCGCCGCGCTGCCGGGCGGCACGACGTCGAACGTGCCCTGAATCAGGCCTTCTGCCCGAGTCTCGACGATCCGCACGACGATTTGCGTTCCGGCGTGGGCCGGATTGACGTCGTCGATCTGCATCTGCAACTCGCCCGCAAGGGTCAAATCCGAGTTGGAGACGTTAGACAATCGGCTCATGCCCGTAGCGTCCATCGTCAAAACGCTCGTGGTGGCGTCGGTCATCCGGAATTCGCCGAAGAAGCCGATCGTTCCGGACCCGCCGCCGGCCGGCGCGCTGGGCACGATCCGGCCGCTGATCGTGAGGTCGGCGTACAGCGTGCCGGTGCCGGTGAGTGTGCCGTCGAACTCGGTCTTGGCGAAGTCGGGTGCCGGCTGTTTGAGCACGCCGGCGATGTAGATGTCGTCGATTTCTTGGCCGGTGAGTTCGCGGTCGAAGATCATCAACTCGTCGAGGTAGCCCTGGAAGAAAGCGTCGTTGACCCAATTGCTCTCGCCGATGTAGTTGTTCCTCCGCACCACGTTCGCCGGCACGCTCTCTCCGCCCTGTTCGATCAGCAGATTGCCGTCGCGGTAGAACTTCATCGTAGCGCCGCCCGGTGGGCCGTCGTCGCAAGTGGCCACGATGTGCTGCCAGGCCCATTGGATGAACACGCCGTTGGGGTCCAGCGTCGACGTACCGCTGGCCGTATCGTGGAATTCGAAACGGGCGTCGCTGCTGGTGCCACGGTGGGCCAAGTAGATGTTGTCAACTCCGGCTCCATTGCCGAAGTCGATAATCCGCGCCCAATTGGGATACGCCGTGTGATAGACCCAGGCCGAAACGGTGATCCCGCCGGTGAAGTCGGCGAAGCCGTCGGGCACGTCGACGTAGCCGCGGCCGTCGAGCACCAACGCGCCGCCGACCTTGCCGCGCGAGGACCAGGCAGGGCCCGTGGTGCCAAGATCGATCAGCGTGCCGTTGAGACTCGGATCGACCGAGTTGACGGCCACGTTGCCGGCCCCGTCGTCGAAGGACCAGTGGGAGATCAGCGTTCCCGCACGGTCGTAGGTCACCTCGCCGTCCAGCGCAAGCGTATCGAAGCCGGCTGCCAGGTCCGCGCCCGTCACGCTGAAATCACCCCCGGGTTCGACGCTCAGCGCGTAGTTGCCGGCCGTAAGGCTCTCGCCGACGGTAATCGGGTTTCCGTTGGTCAGCACCGCGCCGCCACTTTGCAGCGTCACGGTGCGGAAGGAGGCCGGCGCCTGCGTGTCGTAGACACTCCCGCCGGAGACCAAGAGCGAGTCGCCGGTCACGCTGCCGGTTTCGCCGACCTGGATCGTGCCGCCGCCGCTGACGGAGACCCGCCCGGTGACCAGCGGGGCATTGATCTGAAGCGTGCCACCTGCGACGACCGTCGAAGAACTGACCGACGAGACCCAGAGGGCGCGTTGCGCCGGGTCGCCGGGGTTTACGCGGGCCTCGGTGCCGTCCGGTGGAGTGTAGAACCAGTTCACGTTCGCTCCGCCGCCGAATTCCTGGGCCATGTAGATCAGGTTGTAGCCCCGGCCGGCCGTCAGGTCGACGTCGCCGTTGGAGTTCCAGGCGTACGTCCCCACGCGCTCAGCGGCCTCGAAGATGCCGTTGTCGTCGAGGTCGATATACATCAGGCCTCGGTCGTCGTTGTTCCAGTGGAAGTTGTAGGTGCCGGTGACCTGCGGCTGGAAACGACCGCTGAAGGCGGTGACGAAGTCATCCGCGTCGCCGTCGAAATTGGGGAACGAGGCCCAGTTCTGGGTCGTGCCCTGGATTGCGACGCTGTTGCTGGCCGAATCGGTGAGGATCGTGCCGACTTTGTCGCCGCTGAAGACCCGGGGGCCCCAGGCGAAGTAGGCGGCGCCGTCGAGGTTCAGATGGGACTCGTTTCGCGCGATGCCGTTGAAGATCGATCCCATCAGGCCGGTTCGTTGGCCGCCGTTGGTGGTTACCGGCCGGTTCAACACCAGGGTGCCGCCGGTGACCTCGATGTTCGAGGTGTTCGGCAGCGGCGCGTCGACGGTCATCGTGCCACCGCTGACCGCCGTGATCCCCTCATAGTCCTTCGCGGCCACGTCGCTCATGCGGACTACGCCGGCCGTGCCTTGGATACCGCCGAGGCCGGTCACCGGGCCGTCGACTTGCAGGGTGTATCCGTCGTTTGCTTCCAGCGAGAGCACGCTCCCGCCGTCGAGAGTAACGCCGCCGGCCGCGGTACCCAGCGTCAGCGTGGCACCGGCGACGCCGCCATCGACTTCCGCCGCGCCGAAGGTGCCGTCGCCGTCGACCTGCAGCGGAACGTCGAACGTCCGGTCGCCGCCGGTGCTGGAGACGATCAGGCCGCCGCCGTTGAAGCTCACGGCGGCGTCGCCGAGGGTGGTGCCGGCCGCGTCGATCAGCCCGACCAGTTCGCCGTCGAAGAGATCGAATGTCGTGTTGTCCAGGCCGGTACCCGCTCGGTTGATAATGGTGCGGGCGCTACCGCCGATTCCGATCACCAACTGATTGCCGCCGCCGTTGATGCCGGCGGCGGCCGTGAGCGTGGTGTCGGTGTTGGAATCGAACGTCACGGTCGCGTCGCCGTCGAAGACGAGGTTGGTGAAGCTGATCTCGGCGCCCGAGGTCGTCAGGGCGGCTCCGTCGGTCATGGTCAGCGTGCCGAGGTTCAGCGGGGAATCGCCTGCGACGAGAGTCCCGGAGTCGACCACGAGGAGTTCCTTGTCGGTCAGATCGGCCGCCGGGAGGTCGCGGATTTCCAGCCCTTCATTGAAGAGTTGGAAGACCTCGGCCGCGGTGAGTGCCCGATCGTAGAGGAGAAACTCATCGATCATGCCGTCATAGTAGTGGTTGTCCTCCTCCGATCCGATGAACATCCGGTCGATGTTGTCCAGCGGGGCAGTGCGGTCGAGGGCGCTGTGCCGCACGACGCCGTTGATGAAGACCTTCATCTCGCCCGTGTTGACGTCCTTGGTGAAGGCCCAGTGGTTCCACCGCCCTTCGAAGTCCGCTGCGGGGATCGTGAAAATGGTCCGGTCGACGCAGCAACTGAGGGCTCCGCCGGCGTCCCAGTAGACGTTCGAATTACTCCAAGGAAGATGGCTGCTCAGCGCCCTCGCGCCGCCGATCTTGGCCTGGAAAATCGTGTCGTTGCGTGGCTGGGTCGCTGCGTCGCCGTTTTGCCAGAATGCGATCGTGACCGCGTCGCTAACGGTCGCGAAAGGTCCGGCGGGAATCGCTACCTGACCGGCGGCGTTGAAATCGAGCACCGATCCGCGCACGGGATCGTCCACCCAGGCGGCATTCTGAACCAAACCGTCGCCTCTGCCGGTGCTGTCGACGGCAATCGCACCGGCACTCTCATCGAACAGCCAGGCACCGACCAAGCCCTCGGTCGGACCGGTTCCGGGAATGTCACCGGCACGGATTTCGAGCGTGCCGCCGGAGATCTGCGCCTTGGTCGCTCCGGCCCAGGCGCCCTCGCCGTCGAGAATCAGCGTGCCCCCGCGGACGTCGAGCGTCGCGTTCTGCATGTTGTTCAAGAAGCCCGACTCGACGGTCAACAGCAAGGGCCCGCTCTTCGAGAAGACAAACGGCCCGGTCGGGGCCGCGCCGTCGATGCCGCCGAAGTCGGTCTCCGTCCGCGGGTCGATACCGACGTCCGTGGCGTCGGGAGCGATAACCGTCTTGGCAAACGTCATCGGCGCGCCGGACGTGGTGATGATGCCGTTGTGGAGCGTTAGCGTACCGAACGTGGCGTCCTCATCGGCCAACACGTCGATCCCGGAACTTTCGGTCACCTCGAAGTCGATATCCGGACGGTCGGTTGGCATCACGCCGGGCGCCGACCACCAGCCGTCCTGGGCCGGCAGGCTGGGGTTGATCCGCTGGCGGCGGCCGGAGCCGGCGCTGGGCAAGCCGATCTCGAAATGCAGGAAGTCGCCGCCGCCCAGCTCATGGTGGGCCAACGCGAAGGCGTAAGTCTCGCCCGCCACCAGATTGATGTGGCCCGTCTTGGGTGAATCCCAGCCGCCCGGCGGCGCGTTGTCGGTAACGAGTTCCGCCGGGCCATCGAATTCCCCGTTTTGGTTCTTGTCGATGAAGAAGACCTCATAGTCGTCGCCGTGGACGTAGAACTCGTAGTTGCCGGTCTCGGGGGCGGTGAAGAAACCGTCCCACAACTGCA
>CAYYNP010000414.1:0-7178 GCA_964472545.1 uncultured Planctomycetaceae bacterium
CATGAGGTGCTCCGACCCCGACTCGGGAGAGGTCGGGTGCGGCCAGGCCGGGCCGTCGCCAATTTCCGGCTCGAATTGTGCTTTGATCTTCAGCCCCTCGGGCGTGGCCTCGATCAGCGCGATCGGGCCGCTGTCGTAGCGGAATAGCATGTGACCGTCGGCGTAGAGTACGGCGGCCGAGCCCTTGGCCACCGCGTCGCCGCGCCAGGCGATCTCGCCGGTAAGGAAGTTGATGCAGACCGGCGCGCCGCGGTTGCCGCCGCTGCCGCCGTAGATGTGGTCGCCCACCAAGACCACGCCGCCGTGATGGTTCTCGAACTCTCGGGCGCCCAGGAAATAGACCTCTTCGGCGTTGACACCGTCGCCGTCCGGGCTGAGCTTCAACAACGCGGCGCCCGTGCCGTAGGCCGTGGTGACAAAGACGTGATCGCCGCGGACCTGCGCGTTGGGTATGATCGCGGTCCCATTGGCGATCTTGTTGTAGCCCCAGAGGAAGCGGCCATCGTCGGCCGCCACGCCGACGGCGCCACGCCCGACCAACTGGACATACTGCCGCACGCCGCAGGCCTCACTGACGACGATCGACCCGTAGGCGGCGCCGTCCTTGCCGCGGTCGCCCAGTTCGGGAACGGCACACTTCCAGATCGTCTCGCCGGTCTTCTTGTTCAAGGCGACGATCGTGGCGTCTTCCCCGCCGGGCGTGCAGACGACCTTCTCGCCGTCGATCAGCGGCGACTCGGTGAACTTCCACATGCTCATCATCTTGCCGCCGAAATCCCGCGCGAAATCCCGCCGCCAGACGACCTTGCCGGTGGCCGTCTCGGCACAGATGATATCGCCCGACGTGCCGATCGCGTAGAGCAACTCGCCGTCAACGGTGGGCGTTCCGCGCGGGCCGCTGGCATGCGGCGGGCCGATCGGAGCGGTCCAGAGACGCTCTTGCGTCTTCGGGTCGTAGGCCAGCACACATTGCGTATTCTCGCCGTCCCGCTCGACGTCGCCGGTGGTGAATAGCTTTCCCTCGGAAAACGATACGGTCGAATAGCCCTTGCCGAGACCTTCGATCTTCCAGAGCAGTTTCGGGCCGTCCGCGGGCCAGTTGTCGAACAGCCCCGTCTCGGCACATTTGCCGTCGCGCGCCGGGCCGCGGAATTGCGTCCACTCGGGAGTTGCCGCCGTGGCCGCCGCGATTGTCAGAAGAGCCGTTGCCAGAAGTGCTGCTGCGGGAACGTACCGTTGGACAAAACCTGTCATGTAGAATCTCCGGGAGGGTTTGGGTAGGATCGTCGCCGATGCGTGCCCATTGTGTCGCGTCGACCGTCGCGTGTCAATATCGGCGAATGGTTGCCGTCTGGCTTCGTGAGTTGTGGCTGTCTCGCGGAGCGAGACGCCTACTATACGGCGCGTTCATCGACCGCGTTTCTTCGGGATGCCGGAGACAACGCCCCCGTCCGGCACGTCGACGTTGGCCGTCCAGAGGATCGCGTTGAGCAACATGCGGCGGTAGCTTTCGATCTGCACGTTGTTGTGATAATGGCCGCCGGTGAAGACGAAGCCGCGGCCGTTGTCGCGCTGCGTGGCCCAGGCGATCACGTGACGTTTGGGATCGTCCGACGGCAGCATCGACGTGAGCAGCGGCGTGCGGCGGGAGTCGTCTTTGCGGAAGACCTGGTTGAAGTAATACTCGTGATCGGTCGTCCACGGCTTTACGCCGCGGAGGATCGGATGTTCCGGCGCGGCCGGCCGGGCCTCACTGCGGTCGATTTTCACCCGGGAGCCGTCGCCGTGGTATCCGTCGATCCAATCGAGCATGTAGTCGCGCGACTTCGGATTGACGACGATCAGCGAGTAGTGCAAGACGACCAACCCGGTGCCGCGTTTCATCATGCCGTCGATCCGCTCGATGGCCCGTTTCTCGGCCGGCGAGTAGGTGGCGCCCGGATTGGCCGCGTCGTGGATGGGAAACAGCGAATGCGTTTCGTTCGTCAACCGATCGCCGCTGCTGTGGATCACGATCACGTCGGCACCGTCCAACTTGTCGACGTTTGCCAGGATGTTGCCGACGTAGAGTTCCGTCACGACGTCGTCTACGTTCGGCGACGCCTCCAAACACGCCTTCAACAGCCGCAGGTCCTTTTCATATTCGTGGGCCCCCGGCCCGCCGTGGTCTTTAGGGCCGGCAATGAAAACGACCTTCTTCACGGGCCGATCCGCCCCGGCCCCGTCGGGGTCCGCGGCCAGACAGCAGGACGAACATAACAGCAGGATGACGGCAATCGAGAACGTCTTGCGCAGCATTGTGAGGGTCTCCTTGGCAAATCGTCGGTAACGTGGGGAGTTCAGGACGAAGGTGGGTGCCATGCCCACGCTTGCGTGGGCATGCACGATGATGCCGACCACCTTCATGCCCACGCAAGCGTGGGCATGGCACCCGATTCTCTTATCGCGGCTCGTACTCCACGATCAACTCCGCCGGCTTGCCGGCTTCGCGGGTGATGTAGTCTACTCCGTCGCAGTTCACCGGGTCAATCATCAGGCTGAGTTCGCTCTTACCCTCCAGCGGCAGGTCCAACGGGCATTCGACGATCAACCGTTCGGTGACCCGGCCGAGTTTGCCGACCGGCTTGCCCGGGGTGGGGCGGTTCTCGTAGTTCACCTGCTTTTCGTCCCAGGGATCGGTGACGATCCGCACGTTGCCGGAGTCGCTGGTGGGGTTGCCGGCGTTGTGGATCCGCAGGCGTACGCTGATCGCCCGGCCGGGCACGTCGAGGCGGAACTTCAGGTAGGCCAGGCCGTGGCCGCGGTCGGCCATCTTGCTCTCGCCGCCGTCGATGACCATCACGCCGGAAGCCCCCTGGTTGCGGTCGGGGTATCGCTGCGAGACGAAGGCGTCTTCGACCACCGGCACCACGAGTTTGCCGCGGCGGCCGAGGTGCTCGATGTGGATCGTGCGCTGTGCTTGGATCGAGCCGTCGTCCGCCGCAAGGCGAACGCCGATCTCGTACTTCCCGGCCGGCACATTATCTTGCACGCTAACTTCGATGGGAGTCTCCGACCGTTGCCCCGCAGCGATACGCACGTCGGTCTGTTTCGGCGAAACCTCGAATCCCTCGGGCAAGACGTATTGCAGCGTGCCGGCGAACGGTCCGTCGAGCAGGTTGGCCAGCTTGATTTGCCCGGCGCGTTTCGGCTCCATGCTGCTGAACTCGAATTCCGGTACGGAACACCCGAGCGTGAGCATCTTCTGGCGGACGATCTCGACGCCTTGGAGAATCGGCAACTGTCCCGGCTCGGCCGCGTCGCCCTTGGGGACCATTTCGATTACCAGGCTGTCGGCGACCTCGATGCCTTCGATGGTCTCGACCACGGCCTTGTTACGGCCGCCGGCCGCGGCGGCAACGTCGAAATCCTCCAGCACGGTACGGCCCTGGATCTTCACGTCGAACGTGCGCCGGCCCGCTTCGGTGTTGTCGGGGTCGGCCATCATCAGCCGCACGTCGTACAGCCCCGTGCCGTCTTCGCCGGCAAGCAGCGGGATCGTACACTTCTGCAATCCGAGCGCGGCGGAAGCGTAGAGCCACGGGTCGTCGGTTTCGGTGGTCTCGGTGTAGACGGAATTGCCCGTCAGGTACTGCTTGCAGGTGGCTTCGATCTGAAGCGGTAACACCAACCGCCCGTGATACGGCCGGGGGAAGCCGAGCCAGAGTTTGCCGTCCGCGTCGCGGCGGTCGCCGGGCGCACCGAAGTTGATCGCCAGCCGATCGACCGGGGTCATCTTGCCGGTGCTGCTGTACATGGCCCAGCCTTTGAGTTTTTCGGTGGGCTGGAAGACGACGGTACACATGTTGGGAAACGCGCACATACAGCCGGCACTGGCCTCGGGCATTTGCAGCAGCCCGCCGGCGGGGATGAAGTTGATCCAACAACCGGGCCGCTGGGCACCGAAGTGGACCGTGCCGTAGTCGCGGTCGAGGTCGTAATAGCCGAGGTTCAACGAGCGGTAGAACATCGTGTTCTCCGAGGCACACGGCAGCCCGCAATGGTGGCCGATCCGCGAGAATTGCCATTGGACCGTCTCGCCGGTGATCGGATGCGTGCGCGTTCTCGGCTCGCCGGTGTGCAGGTCGAAGGCCCAGGGCTCGGCGTGTAGCGTGTCGCCGATGATTAACGGGCGGACGCGATAGCCGACCAGATCGGTCCAGAGCAGTTCGCCGTCTTCGGCCGACAGCGCCGTGATCCGCCGGGTGTCGAACTCGCCGGCGAAGAACTGCTGCCAGTAGTGGCCGTCGAGATAGACGCCAAACAGCACCAGCACGCCGTTGTTGACCATCGCCGCCTGGGTCATGCTGCCGGCCTTGCTCTTGCCCACGCCGCGGTTCATCTCGGCCGGCTTCTGCCAGAGCAGCTTGCCGGTCGCCGCGTCCAGGGCCACGACCATCCGCACTTCGGCCCCGGCCAGGGCCTTTTCGGCGTTGGCCCGCTGCGACTCGGGCAGTTCGGCGATTCCCCGGCGGAGGTCTTCGACCACGGCCTTGCGCTGTTCGTCCGACACCGTGCCGGATACGAGAAACAGCCGGCCCTCGCTGACGGCGATCGTGTTGTGCGGGATCTGCTGGCCTTTGTGGACCCAGCGATGCTCGCCCGTTTCGATGTCCACTGCAAACACGCAGTCGCTGTCGCGCATGTTCGTGGTGCGGCTGCCGTAGAGCAGTTTGCCGACCAGCGAGACGTATCCCCAACGGCGCGGTGTGGCGTCGTCGGCCGGCGGGAGCGCGTAGGTGGCCGTGGTTTCGCCGGTGGCCGGATCGAGCCGCAGGCATTTGTCGGCCACGGCCACGAAGAGTCCGTCGCGGCTTAGAGCCAGGTTGCTGCTGTCGTGCGAGGCGGCGGTGCGCATCGCCCCGGGGATGTCGCGTTGCCAGAGCTTCAGGCCGTTGTAGGCGTCGTAGGCCATGATGGTGTTTTCACCCTGCACGAACATCCGCCCGTCGAGCGAGAGCGGCGAGGCGGCCCGAGCATGCCGATTGACCATCTCGCCGGGCCCGGGACGCCCGAACCAGAGCACGCCGAAGGGGGCCTTGACGAGTTGGTCGTCGCCACAGGCCGTATTGCCGGGGTTGGCGTATTGGTGGGTCCAGCTTCCGGCCCCTTCCAGCGGGCCACGGACGATCTTGGCCCAGGTGCCGTCGGCGTCGATCAACTCGCCCTGAGGGAGCTTCGCTTGCTTCATCCACGCGCTGAGCTTTTCGGCATCGAGTCTATCTTCGGGGAACACGTCTGTGTACGTCTGACCGATCATTGCCACGCCGCCGTGAGGCTTCAGCATGCGGAACATCTCGACCGGGTGTTCGGGCAACTCGCCCCTGATGACGGTCGGTTCGGAGACGATCAGATTGGCGAAGTAGTCTGCGTACGGCACTCGATCCGGCGGCCATTGTTCGACACACACTCGTTCGCCATAGACACCGGCAGCGTCGAGGGTCCTGCGAGCGAAGGCCACGCGGTCGGCATCTCGAGAGACGGCATATACTCTCAAGTCGCTTTGCCTCGCTAGCTCCAAAGCGAGTTGTCCGGTGTCCGACCCCAACACCAGACAGTAGCCGCGTCGAACGCCGCTCTTTTCGAGGATCGTTTTCGCTACCTTGTCGTAAGCGATGGGGAATAAGAAGACATTGCCATCATGGGGATCCTCGTTCGTCGACTCGGCGACCTTCACGGGCAGCCGCCTTGGCTTAGGGGCGAAACAGTAAACCAGGCCCTTGTCCGTGCTCGCGAACAGTCGTCCGTCTGATACGGCCAAGCCCTTGGCGATCCCATCGACATGGCGCCGCCAACGTTCCTTTCCAGAGTCTGGACTGAAGGCGATCACCCGTTCGTTGCCGCCGGCGATCAGCAGGTCGCCGGCGAGGATCAGGGCATCGGCTGCCGCACACGGTACCTTCCAACGCACCGACTTCGAGTCCTTGCGGTCCACGGCGATCAGTTCGGTGTTGGTCGCCAGATAGGCCGTATCGGCCGAGACGACCATTTTCCGGCCGGGGAAGCTGGCAAAGCGGTCGCGGGTGCCGGCCCGATAGCCGACCATTTCTTCGGTGCCGGAGTACATTTGGTCGCCGGCCAGCAGGGCGTAGGTCCCGCCAACCGTTTTGCCGAAGAAGGGCGACGCAGCGGCCAGCTTGCCGGTCTTGCGATCGTAGGTCGCCGGCAGAACGCGGCCCATCGGCACGTAGAGGCTTGTCTTCGACGCCAGCATGTAGCCTTGCGGCGAGATCGTGCTCTGCGGCTTTTCGCCGCCGGTGTCGTTGCGCCAAAGCTCCTTGCCGGTGGCGGCGTCGACCGCGTAAAGAAACACGCCCTCGGCCGGGAAGATACCGGCGCTGAAGTAGGCCACGCCGTCGTCGACCACGATGCCGGTCCTAAGCGGCCAGAGCGAGATCATCCGGCCGTGGCCCAACGCGCGGCGGTCTTCCGGGGCGGCGCGGAATTTCCAGATCTGCTTGCCGGTAGCGGCATCAAGGCAATAGGCGTAGCCGTCGTCGGAACCGACGTAGACGCGCCCCTCGGCGAGGGTCGGCGCCAATCGCACCGGTCCGCCGGTGATGAACGTCCAGCGTGGATGTCCCGTGGCCGCGTCGAGGCAATAGACTTTGTTGTCGGCCGAGGAACCGAAGTAGACGGCGCCCCCGGCGGCCACCGGCTGGAAGACGTCGTCGAAGTGGATCCGGCGCAGCTCGAGGATGTTCTCGACCGGCGCGGGCTTGGGATCGCCCCACGCCGGCTGCGGGGCGTGGCGCGACTCGAAGACCCACGACTCGAACAGCGGCGTAGCGAGTTGTTCGGCCGTGATGCCGCTGCGGGCCGCGTCGTGACGATAGGCCGGCCAGTCGTCGGCCCGGGCCGTTGTCGGCGTAAACGCCACGGCCAGGACCGCCATGACGGCAACGGCGGCGGCGAGGGCAAAGTAACTGGGCTGCCAAGATGATCGAACGTGCACCGGAGACGTCATGAACGCTTCCTTTCCAGGAGAGTAAGGATTCTCGCACAAGATCGGCATCGCAAAACACGATCCCACCCCCATTGGATATCGTGTTGCGGGGTAGAAGTCAAGTTTCTTGCCGGCCGGAGCAGGAGAACTGCAAAGTCGATTCGCGGGAGTGGAAAAGGGGGACTGGCTCCGA
>CAYYNP010000415.1:0-7164 GCA_964472545.1 uncultured Planctomycetaceae bacterium
GCAAAGTAGTCATCTTGCTCCGCAAGATGTCGGGGCGTCTCGCGGAGCGAGACGCCTACTATCAATCCAACGCAAACTGTGCCCGCCAATCCTCCGACTCACACCAGGCCGGCTGTTTGGATTTCTCCAATACGAAATCGTCCAACACCAGTACGTCGATGCCGGTCCGCATGAAGCATTGGTAGGCATCCTCGGGCGTACAAACGATCGGCTCGCTGCGGACGTTGAAACTCGTGTTGACCAGGATCCCGTAGCCGGTGAGCCGTTTAAACTCTTCGAGCACCCCGTACACGCCGGGATGTCGATGGCGGCTGACCGTTTGCACCCGAGCCGAATAGTCGACGTGCGTGATCGCCGGCACGTCGGAGCGGGGCGTGTTGACCCATTCTCTCAATGATTCGCAGCGCCCCTCGTCACCCGGCGGCAGCGTCCGCTCGCTGCGAACCTGGTCGACCAACAACATGTAGGGCGAGCAGTGGATCTGCTCGAAGTAATCCGGCGCGTCTTCCTCCAGCACGATCGGGGCGAACGGACGGAAGCTCTCGCGGAACTTCGTGGCCAGGTTCAGGTGCGACTGCATCTTCGTCGAGCGGGCGTCGGCCAGGATCGATCGGTTGCCCAGCGCCCGGGGGCCAAACTCCATGCGTCCCTGGAACATGCCCACGACCTTCTCGTCGGCTATCGCTCGGGCCAGGTAGCGATCGCGTTCGCCCCGTCGCATCTCGCGATACGGTAAGTCGTTTGCGTCGAGAAACGCCCGGGTCTTCTCCGACGAAAACTCGGGTCCCAACAGAGCACCCTGCATCGCATCGTTCGGATTGGCCCGGCGCGGCTTGTCGAGCACCTGGTGCCAAACGGAGTAGGCCGCCCCCAAGGCTCCGCCACAGTCGCCCGAGGCCGGCTGAATCCAGACGTCGTCGAAGATCCCTTCGCGGAGGATCTTGCCGTTGGCCACACAATTCAACGCCACCCCACCCGCCATGCACAGGTTCCGCATGCCGCTGATCGCCCGGGCGTAGCGGGCCATCTTCATCAGGATTTCTTCGGTGACCACCTGGATCGATCGGGCCAGGTCCATCTCGCGTTTGGTGATTTCGGCCTCCGGCTGCCGCGGCGGGCCGTCGAACAGCTCGGCAAACCTGCGGTTGGTCATCTTCAGGCCGTCGAGATAGCCGAAGTACTTCGTGTCCAGCCGGAACGAGCCGTCCTCGCGCACGTCGACCAGGTGCCGCTTGATGCGATCGACGTAGAGCGGCTCGCCGTAAGGTGCCAGGCCCATCAGCTTGTACTCGCCGGAGTTGACGCGAAAACCGGTGAAATAGGTCATCGCGCTGTAGAGCAGCCCCAGCGAATGCGGAAAGCGTTGCTCGACCAGCGTACGCAGCCGGTTGCCTTCGCCCACGCCGATGGTGGTCGTGGTCCACTCGCCGACGCCGTCGACGGTGATCACGGCCGCTTCGTCGAACGGTGAGGGGTAGAACGCGCTGGCGGCGTGGGAGTCGTGGTGTTCGGCAAACAGAAACCGCTTCGCCCGGCCCACGCCGGCCTGCCTCAGCGATTTCTCGATCGCATAGCCGACCCAACCCTTCTCTCGCAACCAGAGCGGCACGGCCATCAAGAACGACCGCAATCCTCGCGGGGCATATTGGCCGTAGGTGGTCAACAGCCGGGCGAACTTGCTCAGCGGCTTGTCGTAGAAGACGACCACGTCGACGCCGCCACGGCCGACCTTGCCCCGTTCGAGGCAGTACGAAATGGCACCATGCGGCACGCGCGAGTCGTGCTTCTTGCGCGTGAAGCGCTCTTCCTGCGCGGCGGCGATGATCCGGCCGTCCTGCAACAGACACGCGCCGCTATCGTGGTACAGGGCGCTAACGCCTAGGATGTTCACGATCGATCTCCGTTCGGCTGGCTTGCAGGATGGGGCTGGAACGATCTGCGAAACAGACACTCTGCTGCGCGAGGCGGTCGGTGAGATACTCTGCGTAGAGGCGATGACCTTCCGGCTGCAAATGGCAGTCGTCGTGGTAAAGGACCTCGGAAGCCGCTTCCTCGCAGAACATGCCGGCCGGATAGCCGGCGCTGTGGAATCCCGCGGCGGCCAGGGCTTCGCGGAGTTGCGTCACGTCGCGCAACTGATTCGCCGGGACCTCGTCGGTGGTGGCGGCGGCCTTGCTGGGGAGAATCTCGAAGTGTACCTCGCATCCGTGGCTGCGCAGCAATTCGGCCAATTCGACGTAGGCCGCGATTCCCCGTTGCCCTTGCTCGTCGTGGGCCGCTTCGCTCCAACGGCCGGCGAGCTGTGTTCGATAGCGCCACATCAAGTGTGCCGCCACTTCCTCGATGGCACAGGTCGGCGGCCGGTCGGCCGAAAAGTACGGCAGCCTGGCCAGCGACCCCAGCGGCCGGTAGATGTCGCCGATCGGCATGCAGACGATCGCCACGTCGGCGTCGAACGTGCCGTAACGCTTGATATACCCTTGCTTGTGAAACGGCCCCCAGGCGTTCACGCCCACGTTGAGCACTTCAACGGAAGCCTGCGGCGTCAATCGCTCGAGGTGCTCTTGAAGTTGCTGCGAGTAGAGATCGGCCTGATCGACGTAGGAGCCGCCATAGAGCGTCGAGTCGCCGATCATCAACACGCGCAGCGTGCCGGGCGGCTTGGCCGCGGCGAACTCCGGCGAGCGCATCCCGAACCGATTCGTGGCCACGCGGCCGCCGTAACGGTCGACGTCTTGGTTGGGGGCCGGATAGTAGCCGACCAGCGGATCGGACACGTAGAGCACCGGATCGCCAAAACCCATCCCGCGCAGCGTCAGTTCGGCCGCTGCCGCCAACACGAGCAATCCCACGGCCGCCGGCAACAGCCGCCGCACGGCCGGGCGACGCAACCGTTCGGTGGCGAACATGGTGAAGGCGTAGCGCCGTTTGCGCTTCTCACCGTCGGCCGGCAGCCAAAACGACTCGCGTCCGTCGTCGCGCAGCCGCAATGGATCGGCCCCGCCGAGGCGCTGCCAGAGGTTGGCGGCCGTAAACCCAACCAGGTAGATCGGCGCCAGGATGACCATCGACATCAGCCGGCCAATCCACAGCCCCAATCGGCCGAAACACGCGGCGATTGCCAACCTCGCCCGCCCCGACGCGAGCGACACGACGCCCAAGACCAAGGCGAGCGTGCAAACGACCACCGCGGCCAGAAGATAACCGAAGGTTGCCAAGACACCGCCTGCCACCAACCCTACGCCGGTCTTCATCAGCGTCCCCAACGGCCCGTCGCGCGACGAGTGTGGATCGTCGGCAGCGAACCAGCGAGGCGATTTCAGCGCATTGTCGGTCATACTCACCGGGGAACCCCTTGCGAGCAAATGGGGATGATTTGGGAGGTTAGCGGCAGAAGCGAGAAGATAGGATGAATAGGGAGGCGCGGGGCCTCGTCGAGCGAAGCGGAGTATATAATGACTCTCCGCCGCCAGTGTCAAGAGCACATCAGCTTCTGCTTGCTGCCCGAGCGTCCCGGACGTATGATCGCGGGCGGGGCTCTGGGCGGCTCACACAGACCTGAAAGGAGCGTACCATGGCAAATCCACTATCCGATGCGGCCCTGGTCGAGATCATCGGGGGCTTTCCGGCCGAGGACCATGAGACGGCCGGCCAACTCTGCCGAAAACTGCTCGACGGCGGCGCCGCGGCGATCGAGCGGTTGGTCGTGATGGTCGGCCAGGAATTTGGCGATCCGAACGGCGTGCAGCCGAAATACGCCCTGCACGGACTGGCCCACTACGCCTCCAGGCCCAACGCCGACGAGGATCGCAAGCTGCTGGCCGAAACACTCGCCGGCCAGCTCACCGCCGGCCACTCCGACGAGTTGACGGCGTTCGTCATTCGCCAGTTGCAGCTCTGCGGACGTGCGGAGGAAGTGCCCGCATTGGCCGGACTGCTCTCAAACGACCGGCTCCAAGGTCCGGCCACGCAGGCGCTCGAGGCCATCGGCGGCCCCGAGGCTCGCGAGGCGCTTGGTGGCGCTGCAGGGGTGAATGGGTGACAAGGTGACGGGGTGACAAGGTGATCGAGCGAGATCTGCCTTGGTACGCCGTCAACTACCGACTGTCTACCACTTACTATCTACTGCGTACTTCCCCCCTACCGCCTACTTCCACACGAGGACCCGTCATGACTCGTCATCAACAAAGCGTCTCCCGTCGCCGGTTCTTGGGTGCGGCAACCGCGGCGGCCGCCGCCTCGATCGTCCCCCGTCACGTCCTCGGCGGCGAGGGCAACCAGCCGCCCAGCGAGACGATTACCGCCGCGTTGATCGGCAACGGCAATCGCGGCAAGGGTGCCTGGGGGGCCATGGGCCTACCCAACCCCCGGCGGCTGGCCGTCTGCGACGTCGACAAGTCCCGCATCGGCGGCGAGCCGGACAACAAGACCCGCTTCCAGGATTTTCGCCGGATCATGGACCGCAAGGACATCGACGTGGTCTGCATCGCCACGCCGCCCCATTGGCACGCCCTGATCTGCATCGCCGCGGCCGAGGCCGGCAAGGACATCTTCTGCGAAAAGCCGATGACCAAGTTCATCGCCGAAGGCCGCGCCGTGGCCGACGCCGTGAAGCGCAACAAGGTCGTCTTCCAGATCGGCACCTTCGGACGTTTTGGCAACGCACAGAACAAGGCCCACGTCGTCAACCACCAGATCTTCAAGCATGGGCTGATGAAGGACCTCAGCGGCACGGTCATCACGGCCGGCGCCCGCAATCGCATCGGCAAGACCGATCTCGTCGAGCAACCGGTGCCCGAAAGCCTCGACTACGATCTCTGGCTGGGCCCCGCGCCGTACAAGCCCTACAACGCCGCCCGCGTGCATTACAGCAACCGGTTCTATTGGGATTACGAAGGCGGCGACCTGGCCAACTTCGGGGCCCATAGCGTCGACCCGTTGCAGTGGACCTTTGCCAAAGACGACACGGGTCCGGTCGAAATCGAACCCTACGCCCCCTGGCCGCAACACCCCGACGCCGTGTGCCGCTTCGGCTGGGTCGAACTGACCTACGCCGACGGGCTGAAGCTGGTGATCACCGGCGGAAGCTGGGGCGAGAAGTACGACCGGCCGCGCGAGCGCAGCATGCTCAAAGAGAGCGACCTCGACGACGCCGGCCGCAAGCGTCTCGCCGAGTTGCCCGACCCCGAGCCGCTGGTCCGATTCCCCGACGCCATTCGCACCCGCCAGCAAGCCGGCGGCAACGCCGAATCCTCCCACCGCGCCACCACGCTCTTGCACCTGGCCAACATCGCCATCCGCGTCGGCCGCACGATCCGCTGGGACCCGGTCAAAGAGCAGATCGTCGGCGACGAAGAGGCCAACCGTTTCGTGAACATCCCGATGCGGAAGCCGTGGCATTTGTAGGCTGCGGCATCAACCTGATGAACTTACACGGATGATTCCAATGGGATGGGCAACACAGTACATTCAGATGCTCAAAGACGGCGAAACCGTTCAGTTTCGCCCGCGGGGCAAATCGATGGCTGGCAAGATTGAATCGGGCGAACTCTGCACGGTCGAGCCAATCGACGCCGTCGAAACGCTCCGAGTTGGGGATATTGTCCTCTGTAAGGTCAAAGGCTCGCAGTACCTACATCTGATCAAGGCGATCCAAGGCAAGCGGTTTCAGATTGGCAACAATCGCGGTCGAATCAACGGCTGGATTACTGCTGGGGCGATCCACGGGAAGTTGGTGAGGATCGAGACGTGAGTAAGCAGGCCAAGTAGAGCAGTCTAGCAACTGTCACGTGCGCCGACGCCTGCAGCACGCACACACCAGCAGACCAACGGCCCCCACGCCCAACAAGGCCGCCGCGCCTGGCTCCGGGACAAGTGCCAGTCGCATCCCGATGCTTTGGCTGGTGGATGCCGGGTTGGCTTCCATACGGACCCAGGCCCGTAGCGTGGCGCCTTCCCAGTTGTACGAGCCGCCCCGCCGGCCGCGGCGGTTGCCGCCACTCATCACGGCCTCGACCCACTCCCATTCGTTGCCGCCCTGGTCGAACGTGCCGTAAGGGCTGGGCGAGTTGCGGAACTGGCCGACGATTGTCTGGCTGTAGGGCGGATCGATGGGGCGCGGGTTGCCGCCGTAGTTGGCGTTGTTGCCCGATTCGTCCGTCAGGTCGCGGCCGGGAAACACGTCGCTGCTGGTGGGATAATCCCAGTAGCCGGCGTTGGTCGAGCCGCCTTTGTAGAACGCAGCCTTGTACCATTCGTCCTCGGTGGGGATGACCCAGGTTGCGTCCGGCTTACGGACGACGGCCATCAGCGACGGGACGTCGGTCGCGCCGCCCAGAAGATAGGAACCGTCTTCGGTGGTCGACTCATCCTGTTTCCCTGCCCGCTGGCCGTTGTGCATCCAGTTGGCAAGTCGGGCTGCGCTTCCCCAAGAGACGAAATTCAACGGCCGATTGGCAGAGCCGGACGTCACCGAATAGGTGTACGGGTCGGCGAGCGTCCCGCCGCCGGTCCTGGTGATCTCGCTCCCCCAGAAGTCGATCGCCATGTCCGAGTCGTACAGCCCGTACGTGTCGACGCCGGCCACACTGTTGAGAAACTCGGTGTACTGCGCGCCGGTCACCTCGTACTTGCCCATGGCGTACAGGTAATCCACGCCGCCGTATCCGGCGCCGTGGGTGTCGTCGACGTTGCCCGGGTCGCCGACGGGGACCAACTCCATGATGACTTCTGCCTGCGCTATGCCCGGCGACAGCAACACCACCAACACAACGAAACAGGATTTCGTGCCGCTCATGACGTTACCTCCAATAGACAGGTTGCTGCAAACAATGATCTATGAAGCCACAGACGGACCGTCTGCGTCTTGCTCGACAATGGGGGCGCCGGTTCGCAGTCTGCGACCGGCCGGTACACCCGCTGAGATAGAACGCCACCGCACGCGGTGTTACCGAGCGTTCAGGTCGGGTGTCCCGTCGCTGCCTCCACGCTGGGGTGCAGTAAGACTACTTGTAGATGCCTCGGGCCGTTTGCTCGGGGATTAGAATCTGGTTGCTATCGGCTAGTATAACAGAACGACCTGTAATTGCAAAGTTTCTCAGGGGGCAGAAAGGAAGGCGGTTGCGTTGTACGGAAGTGAGTTGCTTGCTTTGAGTTGTGTTTGGT
>CAYYNP010000416.1:0-7098 GCA_964472545.1 uncultured Planctomycetaceae bacterium
ACGCCCCGGGCTCGTTGGAGTTCCAGTCCTTCGGCTGCCCTTCGCTGCCCCAGAGCACCACGTTGTCGTCGAAGCGGCGTTCGATTTCGCTGTTGACGTCGGCCGGCTTGCCGGAGACGATCTCCTCTTCGTAGACGAACGTTTCGTCGTAGTCGATCAAGTCGTAGTACATCACGTACGTATTATCCAGCCGCCGCTTATACTGCCGGGCAACGACATTGCTGATCTGCTGGTCCTTCAGCCGCCGGACGATCGTCAGGTCCGGATCGCGTCCGACGTTGACCTCCACGCGATCGCCGATCGGCACGTACTTGGTCGTCGTGCCGCCGACGTAGGCCAAATCGCGATTTCGATACTCGGAAAAGAGCCGTACCATTCCGTCGGGCAAGGGCGAGAGACCGAGGTTCTCCATCGGCGGGAGGTCCTTTTCGTTGCCGCCATCGTCAAGCAACTTGAGGTTCTTGAAGCGATAGAACTTGGTGAACTGCGTGCCGCCGTCGCGATCGGTGAGCTTGTAGAAGCACTCCAGCGGCACCTCGGCGACCTTCATCGAAATCAGCCGTTTCGGCTCTTGGTGCTTGATGTCCTCGCGGCCTTCAATGGTGAAGAGGAAATACTCCGAAAGGCCCTGCTTGACGACCTGTTTGCGGCCTTCGCCCTTTCCGTTCCCCGGAGCGGCTTCCGCGTCGTCGTAGTCGACCAGGGCTTCGTCGAAACTCTCACGCATGAGTTCCCGTTCTCTGGAGGACCGGCTCCCGTAGCTGAAGCCGCCGTCTTTTCCGGCAGCGGGCGGCGGGCGGTTGGCCAGATCGGCGATCTTCTCGACCAGGTTGATCGTGCCGACGACCAAGCGGGTCTGGGCGTTGTCGTAGAGTTCGCCCGAGTCGTTCAACACGCGGACGTATCCGGTGACGTTGAGCTTCGTTTCGTCCTCGTTGGCGATGCCGACGTAATCGGCGGTCCAGGTGATGCCGCTGGTGAAGTAGCGAATCTCGACCGGCAGTTTGCCGTCGATGCCGCTTTGGACGTTCCATTGCAGGGCGTCGTTACGGCCGGCGGGAAAGGTAGTGTCGATCAGGTCGACCTGATCCACGTGGTCGAGGATCCGAAAATCGATGCTGGTCGGATCGATGAGCGTATTGGCCCAGGAGAATTGGATCCGATTGACCCCCCGTTTGACTGTAAGCAAGCGGTTCTCGCGAACCATGGTGATGTCGTCCGAGTTGTAGATCGTGAGCTGAACCCCCTCGCGTCGGGGGATTGTCACGAGATCTACCGCCGCGCGGGCATTTCCTGCCGTTAGGAGCAGCAGAATAGCCAACGACGGGGAAGCTGTGCGCATGGTCTCCACGCTCCTCTGCAATGTTCTCAAGTATCGTCCCTTGGCGATTGGGTCGGACGGTGGCCGGGCCAACCAAGCATAGGTCACCCCCACCAAGCAGCAGGGGTACCCCTTCTTATGGGTTGCACGTCGCGGCGTTCCGCCAAGAAAACACCCTCGCCCACACGCTGAGACGATCCGCGGGGCCAAGAAGTTTCCTTGGTGTGACCGGCGCCGTGGAAATGCGTCTAGGCGGCCGCATCGAGAGGGCCTGCGTCGATCGGGCCAGCGTCGATCGGGCCTGTGGGGCACTTCAACTGGAAGAGGCCGAAGAGTTCCTGTTGCGTCAGGCCCAGTTTTCGGTGTGACTCGGCCCCGGAGAAGATCACATCGAACAGCTCGCGCTTTTCCTGGAGGATGCGATCGATCCGCTCTTCGATCGTACCGAGCATCAAGAATCGGCTTACCGTGACGGGGCCGGAGACACCGATGCGATGGGCGCGGTTGATCGCCTGATCCTCGACGGCCGGGTTCCACCAGCGGTCGAAGAGGAAGACGTAGTTGGCAAACTGGAGATTCAGCCCCACGCCCCCGGCCCCGTAGCTCATCAGAATGACGTGTTTCGAGTCGTCGTTGCGAAAGCGGCTAATCACGGCATCGCGCTTCCCCGGCGGGACCTTGCCGTGATACTCCAAAGGGCCGAAACGCCGCAGGCGGCGGGCGAGCGTGCGTAGCGTTTGGACCCATTGGCTGAAGATGATCGCCTTGCGACCGCTCTGGGCAACCTCCTCCAGATCGACCTCTAAGCGCTCGAACTTGGCGCTGCTGCCGGTGGCGGGATCGAAATTGCAGATCTGCTTCAGCCGCAACACCAACTCGAAGACGTGTTGGATCGTGGCCGACGCCCCCATTTCCGTCAACCGCAGCGTCCCGTCGCTCTCGGCAAGCCTGTACGTCTCGTGCTGCTCGGGCGATAGATCGAGCGGAACGTCGTGGATCATCTTCGGCGGCAGATCGGTAAGCACCTCTTCCTTGGTCCGCCGGATGACGTAGTCGCTCACGGTGCGTCCCATCCGCCGGGGCTTCATCTCCGGCGAGAGGAATCCCGGCGCGAGAAACTCGAAGATGCCGACCAAGTCTTCCGGGCTGTTTTCGACCGGTGTGCCCGTCAGTGCCCAGCTTCGCCGCCGCGAGATCGACCGGGCGACCTGACTGGTGGCGCCCAAGCGGTTCTTGATCCGCTGCGATTCGTCGAGCACGACCAGATCGAACCCGACGCGGGGTCGGCCGCGGTCGTCGACGGCGGCCAGCAACTCGCGGTCGCGGCAGAGCAGTTCGTAGTTGGCGATTCGCACCGGGACGTCGGGCAACTGCCACTGCCACGTCCGTTTGGTCTGATTCCCCTCGACCACCGCCACCGGCACTTCGGGTGCCCAGAGTTCGAACTCTCGCACCCAGTTGGTGACCAGCGGCTTTGGGCAAATCAGCAATACGGACTGCAATTCGCCGCAGCGCAGCAGCAGCCGGACGGCCGTGATCGCCTGCATCGTCTTGCCGAGCCCCATCTCGTCGGCCAACACGGCAGCATGCCGTGGATAGAGGAAGGCAATCCCCTCAAACTGAAACGGAAAGGGGTGAAACGGAAACGCCAACGAACGTTCGGCCAGCAACGACTCCAGCGACGGCTGTAAGAGATAGTGGAGCCGGTCGGCAAGCCTGATCACGTCGCCGGGCGGACGAACGCGCGTGGCGCCGGCGGCCGGGAGACGTGCGCGGCCGCTGGGCCCGATGGCCGGTCGATCGCCGCAGGCCGACGCGCTTTCGGCCGGCTCGGCGAAGCGGAAACTCCGCACGGCGATCCGCGGCCATCCGATCGGCACCGACACGGCCGGTGGCGCGGGGCCGTTTGGCAGGAGGGAGTGGACGTCAGGCCGCATCGGCCGGCGCAACGCACGTTGCAGGTCCGTCGAGGCCGTAGCAACCTCGATCGTCAAATCGGTGCTGATAGCCTGCGGACGCGGCGGCGGACTCCACCGAAACCCGCCGGAACCGTCGCTAGAGAGGTCGAATGGTGTCACGGCTGCCGCACCGCCTGTTGGGCCTCTTCGATCGCTTCACGGATGCGGCCGAACGGCTCGGCCAAGTCGAACGGCTCGGGAAACGAGTCCGCCAGCTTGGCAAACCGTTCCGAGATCACGCGGCGATCATCGATCGCCCGCTCTGGCACGGCCAGTCGGTTGCGGCCGAGTTCAAACGTCACCAGGCGTGGCCCGGCCGCTACTGCGCAGGCAGAGTCGGGCGCGTCGCCATGCGGGCCGTCGATCCGCAGTTGTCGGACCGGACTTTGCGATGATCCGGCCTCGTCGGAGAGGGGCTGATGGGGATGGGGCCGATCGAGGTGGGCGCCGTCGGTGATTACCAAGGCCACCGGCGGCGCCACGTGGTCGCGAACCGCCAGGGCCGCCGGGCGATCGGTACAGACGAAATAGGGCTGGACGGCCGATTTCTCGAGCAACGTGCGGCCGATCTGCTCGCCGTAGAGGAACGGCTGGAGTGTCGGGCCGTAGAGAATCTGCTGGGCCCGATTTGGCTTGATGGGGGCCGTGCAGTGGAATTCCAGGGGGCGCCCGGCGGGATTCAGCAGCAAATACCCCCCAAACAGCCCATGTTGCGGATGCTCCAGGACGGTCATAAACCCCAAGCCAGACTTCGACTTAGCAAGATCAACGGCCATATTGCCTTCCCGTACTTCGCACCTTGCCTGCATTGTGTGTTTTCGCCGTCGTAATTGGCGGCTGCGCAAGGCCTCTCGATGGATCGGATCGCCGGGGACGCCGGCTTGAGTGCGATCCGGCCGGGTTTTCGCGGGGGGCTGCCAGGCGGCTGTGGTCCGGTTTTCTTGGGGCAACGCGGACTCGCCGCCATTTACGCCGCAGAACTTTTTTTCCGGCGCTCGACTTCTTGTCCTCTCTCTGTCTATACTAAAGGGGTGAAAGGACAATCCAACATGAGCCAAGAACCATCGCGTTCTCGATCACCACTTTTTAGCCAGGTCGACGTTACCCAGACCGCGTATACGGCGGGCGCTGGGGGTGCCAAGGGTGATGAGAACGAGCAAATCCACCTGTTGCGGGCAATCCTGATCGGTCAGGACCGGCAGAACGAGTTGCTGGAAGAACTGGTAAACCAGCTTGGGTCCGCCCAGAAACAGCGTACCAACGAGTTGGGCCAATGGAAGCAGGCCAACCCACGGCTGGCCCGGCGTTGTCGGGCGGCGGCCGAAGAGTTGGGCAAGATCCAGACCGAATTCCTCGACGCCCTGACCGGCGAAATCAGCGACAACTTCGAGACGCTCGTCGAGGGCGAGTTCATGCTCAACGAATTCGTCGACCGCTTCGGTCCGCGAATGGCCCACCTCAACGGGCTGTTGCAAGTGCTCTCCCAACTCAGCGCCGTCTCCGACCCCGCCGGCACGCCGCAGTCGCCGCAATAGCGTAGCGGGCATGCTTCCCTTTGCGGCGCGCCGTTACGGACAACCGGCTTCTCGATCACGGGAGACGTGACCATGCATAGGGTCCGCATTCGACTTCGACGATCCTGGGGCGTCTTGTTCGCGTTGTGTGTGGTGTGTTGCGTTGGCTGCAGCGCGATGGCCGAACCGGTCGCCGAGGATGAGGATGCACCCCCCCAACGTGCAGCGGAAGTAGCCACCGCTCCGAACGACGCCTGGCCCGTCTTTCGCGGCAACGGCGCCGCGACCGGCGTGTCGGCGACCACCCTGCCGGCCGAACTGAAGCGGCTGTGGACGTTCTCGGTCGAAAAAGGCGCGTTCGACGCGACCGCCGCGATCGCCGGCGGGAAGGTCTTCGTCGGCTGTACGGACGGAAAGCTCTACGCCCTCGCGCTGGCCGATGGTGCGAAGCTCTGGGAGTTTCCCACCAAGTGGGGCTTCGTGGCGGCGGCTGCCGTGCGCGGCGGCTACGTGTTCATCGGCGACGCCGACGGGTGCTTCTACTGCATCAATGCAGACTCGGGCAAGAAGAAGTGGGATTTCCTCACCGACGCCGAAATCAACTCCAGCGCCAACTTCTACAAGGACAACGTCATCTTCGGCTCGCAGGACGGGGTTCTCTACTGCCTCAACGCCGAGACCGGCAAGCAGGTCTGGAAGTACGACAGCGAAGACATGATCCAGTGCAGCCCTGCGGTGATCGAGAATCGCGGGTTCATCGCCGGCTGCGACGGCCATCTGCACGTGGTCGATCTCGATGCGGGCACGCGCGTCGCGGCGGTCGATCTCGAAGCCCCCACCCTCTGCACACCAGCCATCGTCGGGCAAACCGCCTACGTGGGCACGATGGGCAACGTCCTGCTGGCCGTCGACTTCAAGGCCGAGAAGATCGATTGGACCTATGAGAGCCCGGAGCGTCCGGCCGAGTATCGCTCGTCGGCGGCCGTCACGGCAGAGGTCGTCGTCGTCGGCTCGCGCGACCGGTTGGTCCACGCGATCGACACGAAATCGGGCAAGGGATTGTGGACCTTCGCCACGCGCCGGGGCATCGACGGCTCACCGGTGGTGGTGGGTAACCGTGTCTTCATCGGGTCGACCGACGGACGGCTGTACGCGATCGACCTCAACAGCGGCAAGGAGGCGTGGCAATACGAGGCTGGCGGTGCGATCGTGGCCTCGCCCGCGGTGGCTGCCGGCCGGCTGGTGATCGGCACCGACGAAGGGGACCTCTACTGCTTCGGAGCGAAAGACTGAACTGCAGATGAGCCGAATCCTCACCGTCGTTCTCTGTGAAAGCCGTGGCAAAGACCCGCAGCCGTCGCCGCTGCAAAAGGAACTGACCGCCGCGCTGGCCGGCCGAGCCGGCGTCGCGCTTCGGATCCTGCCGCATCTCTACGATCTGGCGCCCGAAGGACCCGGCATGGAGTTTCTCCGCGGCATCTCCGGCGATCTGATCGTGGCCGTGTCGCTCTATTCCCGGGCGGCCCGCTGGCTGCTTGCGGCCAACGGGATCGAAGGTCGTGTGGGCCGATCGCCGCTGGCAGCGGACGCGGAATCGGAATCGGCCGACAGCCCGTCTGGGGACGGGAACCAGCGGACGATCTGGTGCTTCGACCTTCGCCAGCATATCGACGCAGCGGCGTTGTTGAAGGAAATCGAGCGTATCGCAGCAGAAGCCGCCGATGCGCCGGGCGACTCGGTCGATTCCGGTACGGCAGCCGCCGGCCCGCAAGAAGCTCGCATCGACGAGCAGACGCAGTTCCGCTGGTATCCGGTGGTCGACTACGATCGCTGTGAGAACTGTCTGGAGTGTTTGAACTTTTGTCTGTTCGGCGTATTCAACGTCGACGAATCCGGCCAACTCTTCATCGAGCAGCCCGACGCCTGCCGCGACGGCTGCCCGGCGTGTGCCCGAGTGTGTCCGTCCCAGGCGATCATCTTCCCCCACCACGCCACCCCCGCCATCGCCGGCGATTCGTCGGCCCCGGCCGAGACCTACAACCCCGGGCTGGTGCAACTCGCCCTAGGCTCCGGGCTCAATCCCCAGCAGTTGGCCAACGCCGAGCGGGACAAGGCGATCGCCGAACGCGACAAGGCGGCCGAAGACGGCGAAGACGCGTTGGACCGGCTGGTGGATGAGTTGGATGAGGCGGATTTGTAGAGGTCTCCACTGGGCGACGGCAGTTGGTGTGAGGGTGGCTGGGGCATAGCGCAGCGGTGCCCCAGGAGTGGAAATCTGGGGCACGGCTCCGCTATGCCCCAGCCA
>CAYYNP010000417.1:0-7080 GCA_964472545.1 uncultured Planctomycetaceae bacterium
AAGATGCCTTTCGTGCAAAGGCGCGCTCAGTCCTGTTGACCCAACTCATTGTTCTACACAAAAGCTCCATTTGCTGGGGACGTGAGCCCCGCGGATTGCGGCAGTATAGTGGCGTAATGCGTGGATAGTCAACTACTTGCGCCGACTTGCCCGTGGCCCAGCCGCCACGGTCGATCCTCGCCGATGCACGCCGCAGACAAGAACTACGACACTAGATCCACCCCATCTCGTCGCGTGGCGCAATCCGCCGCATGAACATGCTCTTGTCGGCTTCTTCGTCGTTGGTGATCTTCAGGTTCTTCGCGTCCCAGAGCAGCTTGCGGCCGGGATTCGTCAGGGCCAGGTCTCCGAGAATCAGGGTCTCCATGAAGGGGCAGGCGTACTGGAAGTTCGACATCGCCTGGCCGCCGTCGAGGATCGCTTTGGCCCAGTTGCCGACGTGGCCGATGCCTTCGTTGCGCTCCGACACCTTCGGCGGCCGCGGCGTGGCCTGCATGATCGCTTCCGGGAAGATCCGGGGGCCTTGGCTGTGGCTGCCGGCGAACATCGACGCCTTCTCGCCGACCATCACCGAGCCGGAACCCATGAACGACGTCGGCCGGCCTTCTTCGTACCGCTTCGGGCGCGGGTACTCGATCTCCGGTCCCAGATAGTACTTCATGGTCACCGGCGGCCGATCGCCCCGGGCGGCAAACTCCCACGTGATCACGCCGGCGATGGGCAGGTCGCCGGGCACTCGGCAGTCCTTCTCCCGCACCTCGGCCTCGACGGAGATCGGGGCGCCCAACTCGAGCGAGTAATTGGCCGGATCGAGAATGTGCGTGGCCATATCGCCAATCAGGCCGCTAAAATGGCTGTAGCGAATCCACTCCCGGTTCATGTAATTCGGGCTAAACGGTATCGCCTCGGCCCGATTCAGCCAGAGATCCCAGTCCAGGGTTTTGGGGATGTCCGCGCTGGTGACCGGCTTGAGCAGCGTCCCGTAGTTCTTCCGGCTGTAGCCGATCACCTCGGTGACCTTGCCGATGCAATCGCCCTTGATCCAGTCCCTGATCTGTGCGGTCGACTCGGCCGAATGTCCCTGGTTGCCCATTTGGGTGACCACGTCGTATTTCTGCGACGCTTCATAGAGCATCCGCGCCTCGTTGACCGTATGGCAGAGCGGCTTTTCGGCGTAGACGTGTTTGCCTCGCTTCATGAAGTACATGCAGACGGCGAAGCGGGCATGATCGGGAGTTGCCGTCAGGACGGCGTCGATATCCTTGCCGAGGTCGTCGAACATCTTCCGGTAATCGCGCCAGCGTTTCACGTCGGCCGAAGGAAAGTACCTCCCGCTCCACGCTTCGTCGGGATCGGCGATGCCGATGATGTTGTGCCCTCCCAGAGCCCTCAGATCGCCCGAGCCCTGACGGCCGATGCCGACCCCCACGACGTTCAGCTTACTGTTTGGCGACGGCCCCGCCGCCAGGATGTTGAACCGGGCCACCCCTGCCGCCGACGCCGCCAATGCCGCCTTGAGAAAACTACGACGTTTGATCGATTGCATGGTCAATCTCCTCTTGGTTTGCTTGCATGCCCATCGTTAGGGCGGGTGGTACTGCTGGTTCGTCCGCATGTGGTCTGCGTTGCCATGCGGGGCGTCGCTGCCGGGCGATCGTGTGGCGCCGGCCCATAGACCATATCATAACGCCGCCGGACACCGCCGGGCAAGCCGAATGCCGCAACGGGCGTCAAAACCCGGTCCGGAGAGGTTTTGGGCCGCCCGCGGGCGTTCATCGTGCGGGCCCATTCTCCTGGGGCTCAGCCACGACGACGAAATCAACGATCACCGGGAAGTGGTCCGACGATACGTCGGGCCCGATCCTCCTGTCCACAACGGTAATCTCCGCCGAGTGAAGGCAGTGGTCGAGCGGTATCCGCAGCAGAAGGCTGTGGTTCGGCCAACTCGGCTGGAGCCCGAAGCCTCGAGAACTGTCCTTCAATCCGCTACGCCTCAAAAGCTTGCGAAAGTGGTAGTTCCACGGCGTCACGTTCAGGTCGCCGAGCAAGAGCACCGGGCAAGACGAGTCGACGTACTCGGGGAGCTGGCCAAGTTGCTCGTTGCGCAGTCGCGAATACTCTCGACCGCTGGGCGGCAGCGGATGGGTTGCGATCACGCGCAGGTCCGTCTGCCCGATGTCGACGGTTGCCAGGATGGAGGGGACTTCTGCACTTCCAATGTACGCAATCTCGCTCCAGGCAATCGGCAGTTTGCTGAAGAGACCTACCCCGAAGTTGTCCTCCCTCGGCTGGGTAACGCGGTACGGGTGGGAACTCTCGAGCCACGACAGGTCGGCTACCCATCGAGAGTTGATCTCCTGCAAGACGAGGACGTCGGGATCGGCGTCTTGGATCGCCTGCTTGACTCGATCGGCGTCGCCGGTTTCGGTATTCACGTTGAGCAACATCGCCCGCAGCGCCGATGCTCCTTCCGGTGGTGCATTCTGGCCGCCGAAGTACAGTGGCAGCACCGTCGCGAGATTCGCGCCGGCGAAGGCCAGGAAGGCGACGGCCGTCTTCCGCCGACGCAGTACCAGCAGCAATCCCCCGAGAACGGTCAGGCCGATCAGATACTGCACCCGGAAATGAGAGAACAGGTCCAGAAGCCAAGAGAACCGGCCCAGCAATCCGCAGGTAGTTGCCGCGCACGCAACAACGCCGGCGGCCGTGAGCAGCCCCGCCGGCCGAAATCTGAGGCTCAAAAACTTGGACTTACTGTTCTTCATCTGTCGGGCCGCCGATCGTATCACGTGGGACGGGAGTCTCTTTCACCGAACACCCTTTCACCCAACCGGCCGGCCCCGCTACAAGATCCTCAACACGTTCGAGCGGCTGCACCGCCTGGCCATTGTCGGAAAACGTCATAGTAGTCATCTCGCTCCGCGAGATGTCACCACGTCTCGCGGAGCAAGACGACTTCTATCCGCGGTTCTCCGACAAAGCCTGGCCATCGATTGGGACAGAGAGTCCCGCGACTCTCGCCGCGGCAACCTCAACGGGACGGGGCTCTTCTTCCCAATCGACAAGCCGCCCGGCCACCGCTTCCGACCGCCGACGTTCCCGCCACGGGGGCGTTGTGCTAAAGGAAGAAGACTCCCGTCCCAATCCCGTCACATCATAACGTCACCGGACACTGCCGGGCAAGCCGGCAGTGACACCCGATTGCTTTGCCGTTTAGCAGTGCCACCGGCCGAAATACTCCATGAACCGGCCGGCCACTTCGGCTTCGTCGCTGAAGACGTCGGTGGCACCGGCGGCTCGCAGCTTCGATGCGCTCGCCTGGAATCGGCAGCGGACGAGGATCGTCGCCTTCGGCGTCAGACTGCGAACGGCGGAAACCGTCTGAATGGCGGAACGATCGTCGGGCACGGTCACGGCAACGAAGCTGCAATGGGCAACGTCGGCGCGCATCAGCACGGAAGCATCGGAACCGTCGCCTGCCACCGTGCGAAAACCCTGTTGCGCGAAAGGATGCAGGTTCAGCGGATTCAAGTCGACCAGGCAGACGTCGTAGCCGGCCGTCTCGAGTTGCGAAGCGACCTGCGATCCGACCGGCCCCGCGCCGACGACCGTGGCGCGTCGCAACGGATCGTCGCTCGATGCTGGCGGGATGACGATCTCGCGTTCGACCGGGGAACTTCTCTCCGCGATCCGCAGCCCGAATTTCAGCAATTGCGGCGTCGCGATCAGGCTGACCACGGCGATGAACATCATCAGATCGTACGCTTCCGGCTGGATGATCTGCTGAGACATCCCGGCCAACAGCAAAACGAACGCGAACTCGCCGACCTGGGCCAACCCGAGCCCCATCCCCAGCGCCGCCTTCCACGGCAGCCGCGCCAGACGCAGCGCGAGCGTGGCGGCCGAGGTCTTCACAACCAGCACGCCCACCAACGCGGCGAGGCACGTCAGAGGCATCGCCGCCAGCGTGTCGAAGCGAATCAAGGTGCCCAGGCTGACGAAGAACACCGCGGCGAACGTCTCGCGGAAGGGCAGGATCACCGAGTCGATCTGTTCGGTGAGCCGGTTGCCGTTGAGCATCAGTCCGGCGGCGAACGCGCCGATCATCGGCGGCAGTCCGAGAGAGTACGCCGCCAACGACATGCTGCCCAGCACGCTGATCGTCAGCAGCACCAGCAGTTCGACACTCCGCAGCCCGGCAAGCCGGGGCGCCAGCCAATGCACCATCAACCACCGGCCGAGCGGAACCGCGACCAGGAACCCCAGGCTCTTGGCCGCCAGTATGCCCAGCGCGGCCAGATCGCTGCCTTGGGCTTCGCCCGCCAAGAACGGCACCAGCAGGACCAGCGGCACCACGGCCGCATCCTGATAGAGCAAGATGGCGACGGCACGCCGTCCGTGAGGGCTGGCCGCCTGGCCCCATTCCTCCAAGGCCTTGAAGACCAGCACCGTGGAGCTGAACGCGGCCGCCACGCCGAGCAACACCGCCGCCTGCCAAGGCAGCCTCAGCAGCATCGCCACGCCGGCCGTCGCCACGGCGACCAGCGTCATCTGCGTGGTGCCGCCAACCAGCAACGGCCGGGCCATCCGCAGCAGATCGGCCAGCGAGAACTCGATCCCGATCGAGAACAACAGCAAAAGGACACCCGCCTCGGCCAGGTGTTCCATCTCATGCGACTTCTCATACAGCGGCCCCAGCACAACCGACCCCAGCAGCACTCCGCCGAGCAGATACCCCGCCAGCATCGAGATCCCGATCCGCTTGCAGACCGCCCCGGCGACGAAGCCTACGCCCAGCACGGTCACCAGTTCAAACACGGTCTTGGCTAGCGCGCCCTCGTCCATCAGCGAAACTCCTGCCGGTTACGGTCAGCCGACGGCCCCATCGGGTACTTTGATGTTGTGCTACCCCGAAGCGTATCACAATCATACGGTCGTCGGACAGCGCTGGGCAAGCTGGCGGTGATATCCGATTGCCCTGTGCTCAGCGTAGGGTGCCACCGGTTCTTGAACCGGTGTGGCGTAGCCACGGGAGGTCGTGGACGGTCATCCCGGCCAGTGGATTGGCACTCCCACGGTTCGCCGCCACAGGTACCACCGGGCGGAACTCCACTTCCAGTCGGTCGCTCGTTCTACCAGTCCAGCCCGTACGGGATTCTCGTGCATGTACTGGAGTTTCTCCTCTAGCTTCGGCGTGCCGTAGATTTCGAACGAGTAGTATTTCGGTTGCCAGAATCGGTCACCCTCACCGAAGCCCTCGAAGTAGCTTGCCTTCCCGCGCCGATACCACGAACGGATGTGGAAGCTCGACTTTCGCTTCCAGCCATGCATGAACCGGCTGAGCTGCTCGGCTACCGGAAACCAGATAATGGCATGGACGTGGTCTGGCATGACGACAAAGCCGACACACATAGCCTCCCGCTGCGCCAACTCCTCATTCAACACGCCGAGTAGAATTCGCTTAGGTTGATCGTGGTCGAGCAACCGACGTCGACGATAGACCGAGAACGTAAGGAAATGGGCGTACAATCGGTCGTCGATGATCTGCCGGCGCGTCGACATGCAACCATTCTGGCGATTCTCGGCGCGAAACACAACCTCCCGGGACTTCGTCCCACCGGTTCAAGAACCGGTGCCACCCGCGGCAAAGTGTCCGTGCCACCCGCGTTTTCCCATGCCGCTGTCCTCCTGACTCTGGATTCTCCTGCCGGTCGGGAACACGGTGCCACACGCCGTGACGAACCGTTCCTCCAGAATCAAGAATTGTCCGCCAGCAATCATGGTCAAGAAAGTCACACGTCCGTCGATCGACTTACGTCGCGAGCCATCGACGCAAGTCGAGCGCCACACGACTTACGTCAAGGGCATTCGCCCTAAGTTCCCATCACGCAAGCGCGCTCTCTGCGATGGACACTTGCTTCCGCCCACCCCCGTCCGACAATCGAACGCCCCGGCTTGACTCACGTGCCGGCAATTCCAGGAAATCGAGTGCCGGTTGTGCGGAAAGGGAGATGACATTCTCGGCTACCCGCGTTATGATGACGTCTTTCGTGTGTGACCGGTTCTGTACGTATCCCAAGCCATTGGGGAGATGAGTATCGGAACGTCACAAACCACGGCGAGGCTGATCGCATCGCTCGGCCGTGCGTCGACTTCAATCAACTGATCCCCTTGACGGATGCGGAGAGAAGCAAGGAAGCAGTTCTCGATATCCGAAAACCCGTGGATGAGCACGTCTTGCACGGAGCCTCCCAGTACTGCAATGGCGTCTGCGAAGATCACGGGCGCCCCAGGTTCGGTATCAGTTGACCGCTGCACGTTCAAGTATAGCGAGGCCGCTTCACAGTAGCCCATCGTAGAAACGAACCGGCGGTTACCGCCGTGTTCTCGCAGATAGTAGGTTGCCCAGAGAGGTCCATCACTCCTGGCTACGAGCAATTCCAAGTCGAAGGCAGTTGCATTGTGCAACGGTCGTTGAAGATCGGCGGGCGCCCAATCGCGCGAGAAATGGCCAGTCAGCACGCTGTTAATATGCTGCATGCAGACATGACGCGTCCTAGCCCATTTCCGGCGGCCAGCCACGTGAACGTGAGCCACGGCCGAATTGCCACAGACTTCACAAGTCTTACCAGGTGTCTCTAGTGGCATTTGTCCAGGCCCATTGGTTGTGCGAAGCTTGGGAAACACGGGGGACTTGTGACGGTTGACGATCTCACTCGAAACGCGCAGGTTCTGGCTGTCCTGTCTCGATCCGGCTTCGCGACGTTTCGCCAGTGCGTCCCCACCAGATCCGCATTTGACCGTCAACTTTCAGGCGTTGCCCCCGATTGTCCTCTGGGCATCTTGCATGCAGCCCCAATCCTGCTTGGCTCACACCCTTATTCGTCGTGCTGCGTTTCAGTATTCACGTACGTGAGCCAAGCCTCCACTGAGACGAATATGGGAACGTTGCAGATTGCAGCAACGTTGACTGCATGGCTCAGTGGTGCATTGACCTCAAGCAACCGATTCCCCTGTCGAATGCGGTAAGCGTTCACAGACACCACCTACCCCATAAGTGGTATTGCGCGATCGTGGCCG
>CAYYNP010000418.1:0-7054 GCA_964472545.1 uncultured Planctomycetaceae bacterium
CTGCGCTTTGCCCCAGCCACCCATAAAGCCAACCATATCGGCGTACCTGGGTCCGTGCCGCGACGACGTGGCCTACCACCACGCCAACCGCGTTCCCAGCCGCCCGACGAACACGATGGTCCCCACGATGGCCGCCCCCGCAGCAGCAATCAGCACGGCGGCGCTGCCGATGTTCAGCGCGCGGCCGATGTGTGGGTCGATGTCGTCGGTAATCGCCCGGGCCAACGATTCCAGCGCGCTGTTGAACATCTCGGCCGCCAACACCACGGCGATGCACAGCAGCAATAGACACCACGAGAGGCGATCGTCGATCCCCAGTGCGATGGCCGCCACGATCACCGCGGCAGCGGCGACGAAGTGCATGGTGAAGCTACTCTGGCCATGTACACCCTGCCGCAGTCCGCGAAAGGCGTCGCGGAACTTCTCGCCCCAACGGCGGCGCTTTGGCTGATGCATGGTTCCTTAGCATTTCGTAATAGGCCAACTGACTGGGGGGGTGGCTGGGGTCGAGCGTAGCGAGCCCCCAGTTCGCTGAGCTCTGGGGGCTCGGTGTTCGTGCCTCGCCCCCAGCCAGCTCATTGAACGTGACACTTGCCCAGACATTTCACACCTCGCAAAGGCTGCGGTCCCGGGCTATCTGCTACCGCCCCTTCGGGGCTATTGGGACTGGCCGCGGCCGATGCCAAAACGAGCGCCAATAGGCCGCGTCGGTGGCATAGACGTCGATCGGCGTATCAGCGGGCAATTCGGGCGGGAGGACCTCGAAACGCTGCATCTCGCGGACGTAGTGCTCGCTGGGGCGGAAGCCGGGCATGTCGAAACGTTTGATCTGGTCGAGCTTCGCACCGGCAGCCTCGATGTGGGTGAGGATCGCCTGGAAGCCCGGGTCATCCGTGTCGGTGAAGACGATCGGATGTTCGATCGGCTGCGGCGGCCGGGAGCGGTCTTCGGGCAGTTGTTGCGGAGTGTTATCGGCAGGTGGCTTCGCCGTGGCGTAGCCGCCAGCCTCTTTCGACAACGCGGCCAGCAGTACCAGCGATCGCTCGGGATGCGTGAGATTGAACAGCCGATGCCGTGAATAACGGCTCAGCGGGCGCTGCCAGGAGAGCATGTCGCCCCAGGGGTCGAGCGGCAGCCGGGCGGTGACGTGGTCGGGCAACTGGCCGGCGGCGTGGCACGAACCGCAGCGGCGGGCGACCGCGTCGCGGGCGGCGGGCGTCGACGGCCATTGGTCGGCCATCTCGCGGATCGGCTCGTTGTTGCCCCAGCAACCACCGACTTGGCCCGTACCGTAGGCGGCGTACGTGCCGGGGAATTGGGCCCCGCTGTCGATCCACAGCCGCACGGTCTTGTGTTCGGCCGGCGTCAGTTCTACGTCGTAATGGCTGCCGTCGATCTTCTCCATCAACGCCGAGGCGGAACTGTACGTGGTGTACGGGCGATCGTTGCCCGGCTGGCGGCCGCTGCCGTGTTTCGGGTCGCCGTGGGTGTCTTTGATCTGCCAGTGCAGCAGCAGCCCGTAGTAGCTCAGCGAGAAGACCGGCCCGCGATCGCCGGTGAGCACGATGCCGCCGTCGCGGCGCTGGTGGTTGTGACACTCGACGCAATGCCGATCGAGAACCGGCTGCACGTCGCGGGGAAAGTCCATCACCGACGGCACGTCGGCGATCGGCTCGATCGGGCTGGGATCGCGCGAAAGGGCCTCCAGCGCCGGCCGGCCGGGATTGGCGGGCGTCTGAGTGCGCGGTTCGTGACAGCCGACGCAGCTCAGCGTCTCACCCGGCTGCAACGTGACGAAGCTCCGCATCTGTTTCAGCGACACGTCGTTTTCGTCCAACGCCGCGAAGTAGACGCTCCGCATGGCCGGGACCTCGAAATGGGCCGAGCCGTCGGGTTCCACCGGCACCGTGCCCAGCACACGCTTGAGCGTCGAGGTCACGCCGTGTCCGATCGGCTGCGAGCCGCCGCCGTGGTAGTTGGCCGGCTTGGGCAGGTCTTCCATCACCAGCAGCCGCTTGATCGCCCCATGCGGCACCTGCTGCATGCTGCGTCCGGAGTAGACGTTCGAGAGCACCACGGTGGCCGTTTGCTCGGTTAGGTCCGACCGCCGCGGCAACGCCCTCTCGCGCGGCCGGCTCCGCAACGCCCGCGGCTCGTGGACCTGCGAGCCGGCGGCCGTGTAGAGTACCTCGGTCTCGCGGCGGTCGTTGAGCAACAAGATCTGGTTTCCGCGGGCGGCCAGAAACGCCTGCGGCGAAATCGCATACGGGTCGCGGAAATCGGCCGACGCCGAGATGTTCCGCATCGACGCCTGGCGGTCGGGGCCGGCTTTGGTGCTCAGCGTGGCCACGTAGCCGGCGTGTTCGTTGCGGCCGTGGCCGGGCGAGTTGATCAACACCACGTCGGACGTGCCGGGAATCGGCCGCGCGTCGATGAACACTCCGCCGGGGTGCATGTTGCCGAAGAAGACCATCTGCCCGCTGCCGTCGGGGTTGATCGTCCAGAGGTGATGAAAGCTGACCGGATCGCGGTTGACGTATTCCCAGCGCGTGTAGAGCACGCGGCCGTCGGGCAACACGGCGGGCGTGTTTTCGGTGAACGAACCGGAGGAGATCATCCGCGGGTTCTCCCCGGCCGCCGTGCAGCGGAAAAGCGTGGCCGACGGGGCCAGCCAGCATCCGATGTAGCGATTGCAGCGGGTGGAACAGAAGACGACGTCGCCGTCGGGAAGATAGACCGGCTCGACGTCGTCCCATGCCCCGTCGGTGATCTGCCGCAGGTTGCCGCCGTCGGCGTCGATCTCGAAGAGATTGTAATGGTGGCTCCCGCCGGGGCGATAGGAGAAGAGGATCCGCCGGCCGTCGTAGTGGACGTCCGGATCGCGGACCGCCCCGTCGGGATCGTCCACCAGTGCGGTCAATTCACCCGTGCGGAGGTTCAGCTTGCAGAGCCGCCCGCCGTCGCCGCCGTGGATCCAGTAGTCGGGATTGATGCAGGAATAGCCGAAGTTGGCGTAGTAATGGCCCGAGGGATCGCGGCCCGCGCCGCGCTCGGCGAAGACGATTTCTTCGACGCCCAACGTGTCGATCTGCGCGAGCAGTTCGGCCCGGCGTGCGGCTTCCTTCTCGCGCACCGCGAGTTCCAGCTTCTGCAGCATGTCGGCGCGGCGGTTGAAGCCGGCGCGAATCTCGTCGGCCGAGAGGGCCCGATCCCAAATGGCCAACTCGTCGAGATACCCGCAGAAGCGGCTGCCGGCGCCGGAAAAGGTGGCCGAGTCGCCAATGCCGAGCTTCTCTTGCGGCAGTTTGGCGATCGTGCCGTCGAACGGGGCCGTGCCTACGCGGCGGCCGTTGAGATAGACCTCCAACGTGCCGGAGGTCTCGCTTTCGCGCCGGGCCACGCCGACCAGATGATACCACCGCCCGGCGGCCGCCTGGCCGCCTTCGGCGAAGACGTAGGAGCCGTCGGCCTGGCCGTGGAAGAGGCTCGCCCGGCCGTCATGCAACGCGAGATGATACGCGTAGTTCGGCGCTTGGCCCCAAACGAGCACCAGGCGATTCCATTGGCCCAATTGTGTCGGGTGGATCCAGGCCTCGATCGTATAGTCCGGGCCGAGCATCACGTCGTCGGACGCGGTCGCGACGAGGTACTGCGCATCGCCGCCCTGCACGCCGAGTGCCACCGCCTTGCCGGAGATCCCGGCCACGTCCGAGGGCGCCTCGAATCGTGCCGTAATCGCTGCGCCCGCCGTGTCCAACGCCGTCAGGTCGTCGTCTGCCTCCCCGGCGTCGTCTTGCAGCGAATCGTCGAAGGTCCAGCGGCCGACCAATCCGGCTCCGTCAGCGGGGGCGGCTGGGCATTTCCGCAAGCCACCACCCAGTATGATGCCGGGGACAATCACCACGAGAAATAGCACCCTTGGGATGATCATCCGGTTCATAGTCATTCGCCTTTTCCAAGGTGGGGCAAGCCTGCTTGCCATGCTGAGCTTCGCATCTACTTCAGGCTGGAAGGTCTAAGCCCCTGCGGCATCCGTCGCAAGCTGGGAGCTTACGCCACGAGGACGGACACCGCGCCGGCCGCCTGCTCACGAGTATACTCGATGGCCGTCGAGAAGTCGTCAAGCCGCACCTCCCTCAAAAGTGCTAGATCTCCGTTGACGCCAATGTCGCTCTGGATCACAATGGACTTAGCCTAGTCTAGCGCTTTTCTAACACGATCGGCACCTTGATGAAGTCTCTTCGGGTTTTCCCGGCGGCCGGCGTGCTGGCGGCCGTTTTCTTGTCGGCGGCCATTGGTCCGCGGGAGGTCCGCGCCGACTTTGTGGTTCCGCCCAGCGGGGAGACCGCGCCGTTCGACAACGCCGAGTCGGCCGACGACGCCACCGTGTGGCTTCATCCGTCCGATCCGGCCCAAAGCGTGATCATCGGCACCAACAAGAGCTTCACCCAAACGGAGCGAGGGCTCTACGTCTACGACCTCGACGGCACGCTGCTGAGTTCCGTCACCGGCAAACAGCACAACAACGTCGATCTGCGCTACGGCTTCGAGTTCGGCGGCGAGACGCTCGACCTGTTGGCGGCCACCAACCGCACCGACCGTACGATCGACTTCTTCACCGTCGATCCGCTCACGCGGTCGCTGACGGCTGCCGGGTCGATTCCCAGCGAGATGGCGACTGCGCCGATGGGCATCGCGTTGTTCAACGACCGCCAGAACGGCAACTTCTATGCCTTTGCCTCCGATAATCGCGGCGCGATTCGCCAGTTCGAGTTGTCCGACCAGGACGGCACCGTGGGCGGCGCGCTGGTGCGGTCGTGGGACGTGGGCTCGCTCAGCGAGGGGTTGGTCGTCGACGACCTGCGCGGCGGGCTGTTCGTCGGCGAGGAAGACGTGGGCATCTGGCGATACGACGCCGACCCGGCCGCCGGCACCGAACCGGAAGATCGGGTGGCCGTCGGACACGGCGCCGAAGAGGTGATCGCCGGAGACATCGAAGGCCTGACGCTCTTCCCGGTCGTCGATCCGGGCAACCGGCAGGGCTATCTGCTGGCCTCCGAACAAAGCAACAACAGCTTCGCCGTGCTGGAACGCTACGACCACGACGCCGACGGCAATCTGTTCGAGTACGTCGGCCGCTTCAGCATCGCCGAGGGCAACGGCATCGACGGCGCCAGCGACACCGACGGCATCGGGGCCCTGAGCACGGGCCTCAGCGGCGCGTTCCCCGCCGGCGTGTTCGTCGCCCAAGACGGGCTCGACGACGTGGGCCGCCAGAATTACAAATTGGTCTCCTGGCGCGACGCCGTGGGTGCCGCGGCGATCGACTCTCCCCGGCTGACGTTGGCCACCGACCCCGACTACGATCCGCGCGATCCCACGCCCGAGGCCGCCTGGATGTTCTCCACCGCGGCTGGCAATTGGAACGCGACTGGCACGTGGGACCACGGCACCCGCGCGCCGACCGCCATCGACGACGTGGTGGTCAGCGAGTTTCCCGTCACGCTCACCGCCGACGGCCGGGCGTTGAACCTGGGGATCGAAGACGGCGGCGGACGCATGACGGTCAACCCCGGAACGTTGCTCGAGGTCGGCGACGCGATCGAACTCGACGGCGGTGTGCTCGACTTGCGCGGCACCGCCCGGGCGTCGATCGGCCGGATGGCCGCCGGTACGTTGGACATTGCACCGGCCGGCCGGCTGGAGATCAACCGCCGCTTCACGATGGTCGACGGCAGTCAATACGTCTGCCAGATCGATGCGTCGGGCAACGGCATGGTGTTGGTGACCGGCAACGTGTCGCTGGGCGGTAAACTGTCGCTCGAGCTTGCCGAAGGCGGTGAGTTACCCACGGCGCCCGGCACGACGCGCCGCACGTTGCTGGTCGCGTTCGGCACCGGCGGGATCACCGATACCTTCACCGAAGAGCCGCCGATCCATGTCCCCGGAGCGGGCCCGGAAGGACATCTGGGCTTCGGCGTCTTTCATCGCGGCTTGGACTACGCTCGCGGCGGGGCCGACGACCGTGTGGTGGCCGTGAGCGCCGATCTGTACGTCGCCGGCGGTGGCGACGGAAACGGCGACGGCAACGTCGACGGCCAGGACATCACCAAGCTGATCATCAACTTCTCCCGGCCCGGCGACCCGGCCGATCGCACCTGGACCGAGAACGACACGGCGGGTGGTCCGGCAGGCCGCGGCGACGGCATCGTCGACGGCCAGGACATCACCGACCTGATCACGCATTTCCCCAATGGCGACCCCGGCCCGCAGCAACCCGGGCTCGGTGGGCCGGGTTCGGCCGCGGCGGCGTACGACCCGGCCACCGGACGTTTTCGGGTGTTCGTCGACGGCGTGATGAGTTGGACGCTCACGAGCGACGGTCAGTTCACCGGCTCCGACCTGGCCGGCGTCGTCGATCAGCTGCCGTTGGGCGATCCGGCCAATCTGGTTTCCGCCAACGCCAACACCATCGGCGAAGGCCTGCCCGGCGCCACGCCGTTTAACTATCGGGACGTCGATCTCGGCCAACTCGCCGCGCCCGGCACCGACGTGGGGCATTTCTCGCTACGATACGTCTCGGCCTTCGGCGAAGAGGTTCGCACAGGGGCGATCGTCGTGGTGCCGGAACCGTCGAGCGTGATGTTGGTGCTGTTGGGGAGTCTGGCGCTGTCGGTGACGTGGATTGCGCGGCGACATCTGACGAGAAGGTGATTCACGCGTCCGGACGCCCCGGCGACCCAGCCGACCGCGTCGCAGTGGCCGCTAGTTCATCCACGGCGTACGTCCCGCCCGCGTCGACGCGCCGAAGCGGCGATTGACCAACAGTCGGAACTCGCCGTCGAACTGCCGATCGCGGCCGCCGCCCAGCGGCGTGGTGAAACCGACGGTGACCGTCGTGTTCCGGCAGAACTCCAGATGCGCGCCGACGGTTACGTTGAACAACTCGAAGGTCTCGATCGACTCGCCCACTTGCAGATTGTCGGAGACCACGTAGTCGGCGCCCTCCAGCGACCGGTTCCAGTGCAGTTCGGTCGTCCAGGCCAGTCCCGTC
>CAYYNP010000419.1:0-6937 GCA_964472545.1 uncultured Planctomycetaceae bacterium
GTTCCGTGTTGATTCCGGCTCGGAGCCAGTCCCCCTTTTCCACTCCCGCGAATCGCTTTGCAGTTCTCTTGCCCGGTTCCCCTGGTTCCCAAACTCCGGTTTGGGAACCAGGAGCCTCTCTCGCGATCGTTGAGCAGTCGCCCCGAACGCCCAATCCCCTGTTCCTCGCTCCGGCAGCGACCTACAATAACCGGTTCCCGCTGCCCAGCACGAAAGGACCCCGAATATGCGATCCGACACCATCAAATCCGGCGATGCCCGAGCCCCCCATCGAAGCCTGCTGCGAGCCACCGGCGTGGGGGAAGACGACTTCCGCAAGCCGTTTATCGCCGTCTGTAATAGCTACACCGACATCATCCCCGGCCACGTACACCTCGACAAGGTTGGTCAGTACATCAAAGAGTGCGTTCGCGAGGCCGGCGCCGTGCCGTTCGTGTTCAATACGATTGGCGTCGACGACGGGATCGCCATGGGCCACGCGGGCATGAAGTTCTCGCTGCCCAGCCGGGAACTGATCGCCGACTCGGTCGAGACGATGCTCGGGGCCCACTGCTTCGACGGCATGATCTGTATCCCCAATTGCGACAAGATCATTCCCGGCATGTTGATGGCCGCCGTGCGTTGCAACGTGCCCACAATCTTCGTCAGCGGCGGGCCGATGGAAGCCGGCCGTACGCCCGACGGCAAGACGGTCGATCTGATCGACGTCTTCGTCGCCGCGGCGGCCAAACAAGACGGCAAGCTGCCGGCCGAGGAACTACTCGAAATCGAGAAGATCGGTTGTCCTACGTGCGGTTGTTGCAGCGGTATGTTTACGGCCAACAGCATGAACTGCCTCTGCGAAGCCCTGGGGCTGGCCCTGCCGATGAACGGCTCGCTGTTGGCCACCAGCGCCGAACGCAAGCGGCTCTTTCGCCGTGCTTCACAGCGGATCGTCGAAATGGTCGAGGAGTTCGACCGCGTGGGCGAAGGCCACGGGCTGTTGCCGCGCGAGATCGTCACCAGCGCCTCGGTCGACAACTCGCTGGTGCTCGACATGGCGATGGGCGGAAGCACCAACACGGTGCTGCACATGCTGGCCGTCGCCCGAGAGGCCGGCGTCGAGTACGACGTGCAGCGGATCAACGAACTCAGCCAGCAGACCCCCAACATCTGCAAGGTGGCCCCCAGCAGCCACTACCACCTGGAGAACGTCCACAACGCCGGCGGCATCCACACGATCCTCGGCAGCGTCAGCCGTGGCCGGCCGAAGCTGTTGAACCTCGATAGCCCTACGGTCTCCGGCAAGACGCTCGGCGAGAACATCGCCGAGTTCGACGTGCGGTCGGAGACGGTAAGCCGGCAGGCACTGCAACTGGCCGCGGTGACCGCCTCGGGCAAGCGGAATAACGAGGGCATGAGCGTCGAGCGGACCGTCGACTCGATCGCCGACCTCTCGGCCGAGCAGTTGGGCTTCGAGCCGACCGATTGCATCCGCGAGGTCGACAACGCCTACAGCGCCGAGGGCGGGCTGGTAATCCTCTACGGCAACCTGGCCCCCAAGGGCGCCGTGGTGAAGGCGGCCGGCGTGTTGCCGCAGATGATGCAGCACACCGGTCCGGCGGTGATCTTCGAGGACGAAACGGCGGCCTACGACGGCATCGTGGGCGGCAAGGTGAAGCCGGGCGACGTGGTGGTGATCCGCTACGAAGGCCCCCGCGGCGGACCGGGCATGCAAGAGATGCTGGCCCCTACGACGGCCATCAAGGGCATGGGACTCGACGACAAGGTGGCCTTGATCACCGACGGCCGGTTTTCCGGCGGCACGGCCGGGGCCTGCATCGGCCACATCAGCCCCGAGGCGGCCGTCGGCGGCCCGATCGGCCTGCTCGAGCCGGGCGATATCGTGGAGGTCGACATCCCGGCCAGTACGTTGAACGTTCGGCTGAGCAACGACGAGCTGGCCCAGCGAAAGCAGCAGTGGAAGCCCCGCGAGCCCCGCTACAAGAGCGGCTATCTGTCCAAATACGCGGCCATGGCGACCAGCGCAGATACGGGTGCCGTGTTGAGATGGGACCGATGATGGGCTAGCATTGAGGGGTGGGCGACGGTTGGCCTGGTACCCAGTAGCCGCGAGATTGACGGGTGGCTGGGGTCGAGCGCAGCGAGCCCCCAGAACGCCACGCACTGGGGGTTCGCTGCGCTCGACCCCAGCCACCCCAATGTTGACACGGCCACCCGACGCCCTGACATCAAGATACGACCCCCGGGAACACCTGCTATGTATCGCTTCCTCCTGGCGTTCTTGTCTGTTGCTGCTGCCCTCTCCGCCGATCCCGCCGCCGCGCAGGTCGAATCGCCCTCCGCCGGCCTGGTCTCTTATTGGAGCTTCGACGACCACACGGCCGACGCCGCCTGGCTCTACTCGGCCAACTCGGGCACGGCCGAAGACAACTTGAAGCTCGTCGGAGGTCCGCCGCGTTACGTGCCGGGCAAGGTCGGCCGGGCGATTGCGCTGCGCGGAACGCATTTGGCTGCGAGATTCTCCCCCGACGTGAAACTGTCGCCCAGCTACACGATCGAGGCCTGGATCTATCCGGAGAAGCTCGACGGCGAGTGGCAACGATTCGTGTTGCATTGGGGTACCGAAAAGGGATACCACTTCGCGATCCACCACGGCCAGGTCAGCCTCTACCACAAGCAGACCGACGGCGAAGAGCCCCGGGCCGAAGGCGGCCAGGTCGTCGTGGGCAAGTGGCAGCACGTGGCCGCCGTGGCCGATGCAAAGGCCAAACGGCTGACCGTCTTTCTCGACGGAGAGGCCGTGGCCGACGTGCCGTACGACGGTACGATCCATCAGACGACCCGTGAGGGACTCGGGGTGGGTGATTCGGCCGGTGGGCCGGGCGAGATCGCGAGGTACTCCGGCGCCATCGACGAGTTGGCCGTTTGGAACGTGGCCCTAAGCAACGCCCAAATCAAGTTGCACTACGAACACCCTCAGCAACGTTTCGACCTCCTCCGCCGCACGTTCCGCGAGGTCGTACTGAACGACGGTCCGGAGGCCTACTGGACGTTGGATGAAGCCGACGGCACGACGGTCGCCGACCTTACCGACAAGGCACATACCGGCACGTTCCGCGGCGACGTGCGACTTGGGCAACCGGGAATACCCGCGTGCAGCAACAACCGCGCCGCCGGGCTCAACGGCCTTGACGCCTGCGTCGACTTTGGCGATCTCGACCAACTCGACGGCCTCAACACGATCACGATCGAGGCCTGGGTCCGCTGGACCGGTCCGCCGAACGGGCTGACCGAGGCGGCCGATTTCATCCGCAAGGAGGGCGTGTTCGCCTTTGGCGGCGGCTGGTACGCCAACCGCGGCGCAGCCACCAATCACAAGGCCCGCTTCTGGATCCACGACGAGAAGCTCGGCTGGCTGAACTCCGACAACGGCACCACCGACGTCGACGACGGCCGCTGGCACCACGTGGCCGGTGTGTACGACGGCCAGTTTGTGCGGATCTACGTCGACGGCATTGAGGAGAGCGCCCGCAAAGTCGGCGCCGCCTCGCTCAGTTCCAACGAGCAGGGCGTCTTCCTCGGCTGCAACTCCGGCAGCGGCGAGTTCTTCGCCGGCGAAATCGACGAAGCGGCCGTCTATACCCGGGCCCTTTCGGCTACCGAGATCTACGAGCATTACGTGTTCGGGCTTGGCGAGTGAGTCCCCCCACTTCTCTCGTTTGGGTGGCCCCGACGCTTTTCCGCAATGCGTGTTGCCACTTCTCCCGCACGGCCGGAAAAGGCGTCGGGGTTGCGCAGCAACGCGAGGTTGCGTTCCCTACTGAGTCTCCTCTTGTGGCTGCGCCACCCGGACACTCTTGCGAATCGAGCCCCCGGGATGGCAAGACGTTCTGCGCAAGAGTGGCCGGGCCACCCACGATTCTGCTGAATGCCGGCAAATCCAGCTACGTCTTCCCAAGGCGGCCGTTCTGCGTTAGGCTGTGTGTATGAACACGCACGCAACGGACGACGCACCCGACGCTGCCGGTCGGCTGGACTTTGCCGTCGAAATCGCCCGCGAGGCGGGCAACATCACGCTGGAGTACTTCCGCCGTGAAGACTTGCAGGTCGACCGCAAGGGCGACGACTCGCCGGTAACCGTAGCCGATCGCCACGCGGAAGAGCATCTGCGGCGGCGGATCGCGGCCGCTTTTCCGGAAGACGCGATCCTCGGAGAGGAGTTCCCCGACCAACAGGGCGCCAGCGGATACCGCTGGATCCTCGACCCGATCGACGGCACCAAGTCGTTCATCCACGGGGTGGCGCTCTACGGAACACTGGTTGCCGTAGAGTATGAAGAACAGAGCATCGTCGGCGTGATCCTGATCCCTGCCAGCGACGAGTGTATCTACGCGGCGAAGGGGCGGGGCGCCTGGTACGTGGTCGACGAACAGCCGCCGCGTCGGGCGAACGTCTCCGATTGCCCGACCTTAAGCGAAGGGCTCTTCGTGACCAGCGAGGTGGCCACGTTCGACGAGATCGATCGCCGCGACGTCTACGATAATCTCCAGTCGGCCTCTCGGCTGAGCCGAACCTGGGGCGATTGCTACGGCTACCTGATGCTGGCGGTCGGCCGGGCCGAGGTGATGGTCGATCCGGTGGTGGCCGTGTGGGATCTGGCCGCCGTGCAGCCGGTGGTCGAGGAGGCCGGCGGCACCTTCACCGACTGCCAAGGCCGCCCGTCGTTCCGCTCCGGTCAGGCCATCGCCACCAACAGTCGCGTGCTGGAAGAAGTGCTTCAGATCGTGCGCGGCTGAGAGTGCCTGCTGAGGGCAGGCTCGTGCTCTGTCAATCTTAGATCTTTGGGTGCCATGCCCACGCTCGCGTGGGCATGTTGGTCGTCATCTCGGCATGCCCACGCGAGCGTGGGCATGGCACCCAACAACGATTGGCGAGAAACGGCTACTTCTCACGCGCCGCCGCGGCGTAGCCGGGCCAATCGAGCTTCTGCGTCCAGACGACCGTATCGCCGCGGAGGAACCAGACGGTCAATGGGCCCGGCTTGGCCAGATAACTCGCCGGCAAGTCGATCAGCAGCGTCCGTTTCGACAAGGCCCACGAGGGCAACCGGCAGAAGCTGACCGCCGTACCCGGGGCCGGGTCGCCGCTGGGAAACTCGCAGCCGATCGACACGGCCTGTTTGCCCAACGAATTGCGCTGGCCGACGATATCGTAATCGAGGCCGTCCTTGGTGATGGGAGTAACCGTGCCCGTGCCGGCGGCGGCGTCCTGGGCCTGATAGACCGTCACGCGCACGTCGCCTTCGAGGTATTTGGTGGCGAAGAAGATCGGCAAGATGCCCGCCTCGTTCACCGTTTCCCCGGTGGCCAGGCGGATCTCGACCGACGCATTCTCGTGCTTCGTCCACGGATAGTCGATCTTCAGCAGCGGCTGGGTGGTACGATGCTTGACGATCGACACCCTGGCGATCGACGGCGAATCGGCCGCCACGGCGAGGGTGGCTTCGAGGCCCAGCCATCCGATCAGCGTAAACGGCAGCAAAGCGCGAAGGTGCATTCTCTGGTTCCTTTCTCGGGCGGTCGTCTGGCCGGCAGTATCGTTGGCGCCAAAGTGGCCAGTTGGCGATAATCTATTGTATGTCGCCGGCGGCCGGTTCACATCAATCGGCCGGAGAATGCAACGAAAAGGGGACAGGTCCAATTTGCCGGCACGGCCCGAAGGGTGCTTCGCACAAATTGGACCTGTCCCCTTTTCGTTGCCTTAGTCCCCGAATTAGCTCTTGTGGGCTTTAAATACCCCCCCCAGCATATCCGCCGCGACGTCGTTTCGCCCGTGCCGGCCGACGCTTCCCCCCTTGCGTTGGCAACCGGGTCGAGTATACTAAGGTGTTTGTCACTTGCTGGAAACCGTCGGGTGAAGGGAAGATTCGGATGGCTCGAGTCTGTGAAGTCTGTGGAAAGAAGTCGGCGGTGGGCAACTCGGTGTCCCATCGAGGTAAGGCTAAATACCTCGGCGGAGTGGGCACTAAGATCACCGGGATCACGCGCCGGCAGTTCAAACCCAATCTACAGAAGGTGAAGGTCACCGCCGAGAACGGGGCCCACAAGACCATGCGGGTCTGTGTCCAGTGTATTCGCAGCGGCGCCGTCACCAAACGCGTCCACGCCTCGCCGTTTCGTCTGCCGAAATCGGCCGAGAAGAAATAGCACCGCGGCCCAGGCGTGCAACCAAGGCGAGCAACCATGGCGATCTCGCGCGACGACGTCGAGAAGGTCTCCCTGCTGGGCCGGCTGCGCCTCTCGGACGACGAGTTGGATCGGATGACCACGCAGATGGTCCAGATCCTCGAGTACATGGAGTTGCTCTCCGAGGTGGACACCGAGGGCGTCGAGCCGATGGCCCACGCGTTGGACGTCTCCAGCGTCTTTCGCGAAGATCGGGTGCGGCCGGGGTTGGCTCACGAAGCGGCCCTGGCCAACGCCCCGAACCGTGACGACCAGTGTTATCTGGTTCCCGCCGTGTTGGGCGAACAGGCCTAAGCGATGTCTCCCATCGACCAGACCGCCACACAGCTTCTGAGCCAACTTGCCGCCGGCGATCTCACGTCGGCCGAGCTTACCGGGCAGTTCCTCCAGCGCATCGAAGCTCGCGATCCGCACGTGCGGGCGTTTGTGCGGGTCGATTCTCAAGCCGCACTTGCCCGGGCAGAGCAGATCGACCAGCGGCGCAGAAGCGGCGAGCCGCTGGGCCCGCTGGCCGGATTGCCGGTGGCCGTGAAAGACTTGTTGTGTACACGCGGGGAAACGACGACCTGCGCATCGCGGATGCTCGAGGCCTGCCGCCCGCCGTACAACGCCACGGTCATCGAAAAGCTGCTGGCCGCCGACGCCGTGTTGATCGGCAAGACCAACATGGACGAGTTCGCCATGGGCGG
>CAYYNP010000420.1:0-6914 GCA_964472545.1 uncultured Planctomycetaceae bacterium
GTGTGATTACGGAGTCTTCTCTTTCCACAGCCGGTCCATGTCGACGCCCCACAGCCCCAGCAAGTAGTTAGCGGCCCGTTCGTCGTATCGCCGCGAGCCTTGCTTGCCCTTGAGTACCAGATCGATCGCGGCCTGCCGTATTTCGGGTCCCTTCTCGCCGATCGCCTGCACGGCGTTCAGCGCATGGCAGCGGGCCATTTCCTCGGGGTGCTCGATGATCTTCAGCAGGGCCTTGACGGCTCGCTCTTTCTCGCCGAGTTGATACAGGGCCTCCGCGGCGACAACGACCGCGTTGGGGTATTCGTCGTCGAGCACGGCGACCAGTTCACGCGCGGCGCTCTTGGCCTCGTCGCCGAGAATCAACAGACCGGTGGCGCCCCAGTAGCGAATCGCCCCGTCGTCGTCCGCAAGATAGGCTGCCAGCGTATTGAGATTCTCCGGCTGCCCCAACGAGGCGGTCTCGGCCGCATCGATTAGCGCTTCGAGATCAACGTGCTCCGAACGCATGTAGTCGTAAATCGGCGTCTCACCCACGCGAATCGAGCGATCGGCTTCCGGGATGAAGCCGGCATCGTAGATCCGCGTGATCCACTCGCGATTGGCCGCCCGCATGCGCTGCAGGACATCCTGATAATCGGGATCGTCGGCCAGGTTGTTGACTTCCCAGGGATCGTTCTGGGTATCGTAAAGCTCCTCGACCGGTTTGGTGTTCCAGAAGATGCTTTGAATGTCGTTGCACTTGCCTTGCTTGTAGGCCCGCTCCCAAGATCGCGTGGCCGGCGCCCGCCAGAGATACTCCAGCGGCTGGCCGTAGACGCGAAACGGCATGTAGTTGCGGATGTAGCGATAGCGCCGATCGCGGACCGCCCGGCACATGTCGTAACGTTCGTCCATACGGCCGCGAAACATGTAGGCATATTGCGGGTCGGCCGTCTTCCGTTTGCCCAGAAACGCACTGCCCTGCATGTAGTCGGGGATCGGGATTTCCAGAATGCTGAGCATCGTGGGGGCCAGGTCGACGAAGCTAACCAGCCGGCCCACGCGGCTGCCGGGCGCATCGGCCGGATAGAGGTGCTTGTATTTCTCGGGGATCCGCACGATCATCGGCACGTGCGTGCCCGACTCGTAGACGTAACGCTTGCTGCGGGCCAACACGCCGCCGTGGTCGCCGTAATAGAAAACGATCGTGTCGTCGGCCAGGCCGTCCCGCTCCAATTGGGCCAGTTCGTTGCCCACGGCCGCATCCATCGCGGTCACCTTGTCGTAATACTGTGCCCAGTCGTGGCGGATGTCTGGGGTGTCGGGATGATACGGCGGCAGTTTCATCTCGGCCGGGTCGTGGCTGAGCCGTTCGGCCGGCACGCGCGAGTGGAGCGAACTCTCGTGGCTGATGCCGATGTTCTTGACGTGAAAGAACGGCTGTCCCGGCTTGCGATTGCGGTAATGGGCCTTGGAGTTCGACTCGTCCCACGGTGCCTCCGCCCCCTGCGTTGACTTCTTGAGGTTGTAGTCGGTCTTCGAGCAGTTGGTGCAATAGTAGCCGCGCTGGCGCAGATAGGCCGGAAAGAGCTGTACCACGTCGGAGCAGGCGTAGCCGCTGCGCATGTGTTGGTGGCCGTTGGAACAGGCATACACGCCGGTGATGATCGTGTTTCTCGCCGGCGCACAAACCGGGGCGTTGGCGTAGGCGTGCGTGTAGAGGAAGCCTTCGGAGGCGAACTTGTCGAGATTCGGCGTCACGGCCAGCGGATCGCCGTAGCAGCCGAGGAATGGGCTGTTGTCTTCGCTGGTAATCCAGAGGATGTTGGGCCGCTCGTCGGGCGTTGCGGCGATGACCGGCCGGACGAGCACCGCAATGGAGCCAAACGCCGCAAGCAACAGAAACAACAGTCGATCGACCTTCGTCATCTTCTTTTCCCTTCACCTGAGATTCGTCGTCCGCGGTCGCCACGACTCCCACCGTCCATGAGCCGCCGTAAGTCCTTTCAGTATGCCATCTTGGGGCGGGTAGTCAAGCCTGCGGATCGAGCGATCGCTTTTCGGATTGCCCGGCGATACATCCGGCCTTCCTCCACGCCTGGACACTTATGGAAAGAACACCACACTCCAAGAGGAGGAAAGACACATGAAAAGCGTTGCTCCCGTCGCTTGTTGGTCCGCCAGGCTGCTCGGTTTGGCGATGTTCCTGTTCGTAGGGGCCTTTGCCGTCGGCGAAGGGCTGCCACCGCTGAACGTTGAATCGGCCCCGTTCTTCGTCGCCTGGTTCGGCTTGTTGGCAATCTGGCCGTGGCGGCTGCTCGGCGGCCTTTCGGTCGTCGTGGGGATGGCGGCCTTTCTGTTGGTGACGGCTACGATCCCCAATCTCTGGTTTTCGCTCTGGATGGTGCCCGGTCTGTTGAGTCTCGCCGGATGGTGGATTGAGCATCGCGGCGGTCGGATCGGCGCGGGCGGGCGTTCGCTTGCGGCGTCGTAAGGGGATTACAAAACGGCCGGCCGCTATCCGAGTTCGGTGAATCCGGGAACGCGTACGGAATACGCCCCGTCGGGTCCCGGGGCCACCGGCGGAACGGTGGTGAAGTCGCAAGTGGCCGGTCCGAAGATGTGCCCCGCGGCCAGGGCCTCCTTGCGGCCGATCTTCTTGCCCGTGTAAGTGGCCATCTGACCCATGATGCCCGTCATCGCACTCTCGGCCATGTAACGCCCGTTGTTGATCGGCTTGCCGCTGCGTATCGAGGCAAACAGCTCGTCGTGTTCGACCTGATACGGGTTCGTCTGCTTTCCTTCCCGATGCAGCCGTTTCTGGTTCTCGCGCGATTCGCGTTGCAGGTCGACCGTGCCCCGGGTTCCCATCACCACGTCGGACACCTCGACGTAGCAGTTCGGCTGCACGATCAGGAAGGCGAAAAGCCGCCGGCCGTCGGCGTACTCGTAAACGAGCGCGTCGTGGTCGAAGCAATCGCCGTGCGACGCATCGAACGGCGCCGCGCGTCCGCCCATGCCGAACGCGGTGATGGGCTGCTCTTCCTTCATCGCCCAGGCAGCCAGGTCGGTGTGGTGGACTAGCGACGCCGTGCAGAAATCGCCGGAAAGCCAACTGAAGTGCGTCCAGTTGTACAATTGGAATTCGATTTCGCTCATGCCCGGCTTGCGGTTGCGTAGCCGGAAGTTGTTGCGATGCGTGGTGATTTGAATAGCGACAATATCACCGATCTCGCCGTCGTGGATCCGCCGTACGGCGTCGCGGACGCCCGGGTCGTAGCGCCACATCTGCCCGGAAACGACGCTGAGGCCCTTTTGTTCGGCGATTTCCGCCGCGGCCAGAATGCGCTTCACGTCTGGCGGGTCGATGGCGGCCGGCTTTTCCACAAACGTGTGCAGCCCGGCCTCGACGCAGGCCTCGAAGTGCGTGGCGTGAAACCGCGAGGCGTTGGTGACCAGGGCCACGTCGACGTCGCTGTCGATCAGCCGGCGGTAGGCGTCGAAGCCGACGAATCGGTGGTCGGCGTCAACGGCTGTCTGTCGGGGATTCTGCTCGGCGATCGAGGCGTGCGATCGTTCGATCTGACTCTCGAACAGGTCGGCCATCGCTACCAGCCGCACGCCCTCGTCGGCGGCCATCGCCTGCAACACCGCCCCGGACCCGCGGGCGCCGCATCCGATCATCCCGACACGAATCAGATCGCTTCCGGCGGCGTGGGCCGTACGAGCCAGCGACGGCAGGCCGGCAAGCGACACGCCGACGGCGGCGGACGACCGTTTGAGGAAATCGCGGCGAGAGGTGGTCATGGTCGAGGGCTCCTTATAGCGTGGTGCGACGGTTTCGGGCCGATTGCCCTCGTATAGTAGTCGTCTCGCTCCGCGAGACGAACCACGTTCCGCTCTGCAAAACGAACCACATCTCGCTCCGCGAGAGGAAGGGACATCTCGCGGAGCGAGATGACTACTATGCTCATCCGCAACGCATCCGAGTATAGCCCCGGCGGATTCCGCTCTGCAAGTAGGCCGCACGTCTTCCATGACAACGCCGTAACGGACCGCTATAATGAGGCGGCTGGAACCGTACGCTAAACTGCCCGTCGGCGGCCCCGCGCCGGCCCGATGAAGGAGGACTTCGCTATGAAGAAGACCGCGTTGTTGGGATTCGCTATCTTCGTCGCAGCCACGGCCTCGGCCCGTGCCGCCGAACCGCCCGCCCCCAGCGGGCCGCTGCCGACGAAGCGACATCTTCGCTGGCACGAGATGGAGTACTACGGCTTCATCCACTTCACGGTGAACACGTTTACCGACAAGGAATGGGGCTACGGCGACGAGGACCCGGCGATCTTCAACCCCACGGACCTCGACCCACGTCAATGGGCCGAGGTTGCCCGCAAGGCTGGCATGAAGGCCCTGATCATTACGGCCAAACACCACGACGGCTTCTGCCTTTGGCCGAGCAAGTACACCGAACACTCCGTGAAGAACTCGCCGTGGAAAGGCGGCAAGGGCGACGTGCTGGCCGAGTTGGCAGCCGCCTGCAAGGACAACGGGCTGCGGATGGGCGTCTATCTCTCGCCCTGGGACCGCAACCACAAGGACTACGGCACGCCGGCGTATATCGACTACTATCGCAACCAGATGCGCGAGTTGCTCTCCAACTACGGCGACGTCTGCGAAGTCTGGTTCGACGGGGCCAACGGCGGCGACGGCTACTACGGCGGCGCGCGGGAAACCCGGCGGATCGACAACCGCACCTACTACGACTGGCCGAATACCTGGAAGATCGTCCGCGAGTTGCAGCCGATGGCCGTGATGTTCAGCGACGGCGGCCCGGACATCCGCTGGGTGGGCAACGAGAGCGGCGTCGGCAGCGAGACCAACTGGGCCGCGATCCGCCGGGCCGAGTTTGCCCCGGGCATCGCCGACCGCCGTGCGTTGGCCAACGGCCAGGCCGACGGCACGCATTGGGTTCCGGCGGAAGTCGACGTCTCGATCCGCCCGGGCTGGTTCTACCACGCCAACCAAGATTCCCGAGTCAAGTCGGTCGAGCATCTGGTGAACATCTACTACAGCAGCATCGGCAACGGCTGCAACCTGCTGCTGAACATCCCGCCCGACCGCCGCGGGCGCTTCCATGAGGTCGACTGTGAACGGCTGATCGAGCTGCGGAAGGTGCTCGACGCCACGTTCAAAGACGATCTGGCTCAAGGCAAGCCGGCTACCGCCACGAATGTCCGCGGCGACGACAAGCAGTTCGCCGCCGCAAAACTCACCGACGGCGACCGCACTACGTATTGGGCAGCCGACGACGATGTCCGCACGGCCGAGTTGACTGTAGAACTCGGCCGTCCGACGCCGCTGAACCGCGTGCGGATGCAGGAGTACATCCAACTCGGCCAACGGATCGAGAGTTTTGTCGTCGACGCCCGCGTCGATGGCCGCTGGCAGGAGATCGCCAAAGGAACCACGATTGGCCCACGGCGGATCATGCGAACGGAAACCGTCACTGCCGACGCCCTGCGGCTGCGGATCACGGCGAGTCGGGCGTGCCCCGTCTTGTCGACGCTGGAGGTGTATTGCGCGCCGGCGAAGGAGTGATTCGTGTTGACGCCTTTGGCGGCGAGGGCGGGGGAGTAGTGTCCGGCCGGCCGTCGGGAATCGGTGGCGCGGAATCGGGGGGCATGAGATCGGGAGGCTTGAGTTCGGCGGGCGTGAGATCGCCGGGAAAGAAACCGGGAAACTCGAGATCGGGTGCCTTCAGATCGGAAGGCATGCGATCGGCGGGTTGGAGATCGGCCGGTGTGATATCGGGGCGCTTGAGATCGGGAGGCGAGAGATCAGGGGGCGTGACATCCGGGGGCTCGTCTGGTGGCGACGGTGCCGGCTGCCGCGCCGGAATCGGTTCGTCGCTCTCATCCGAGGGCGGATAGAGGCTCTTTCTTACGCGTTTCGCGGGATCCGTTGGGATGTCGCTGATGTCGACCTTGGCGAATGCGGCGACCTTCTCGGCGCGAATTACTTGAATCTCGGCATGGGCCAGCAGGTCCTGCGCTTCCAGCAGCCGATCCAAAGCGCCCTCCGCGAGGCCTTGTTTGTAGTACGCCTCTGCTATGACGTGTATCTCGGCAGCGCGAACGGCAGCGTCTACCAGTTGCGAGACCGCTTCGTGTACGTCCTGCTGGGCCCACGCCAATTCGGCTCGCGCAACGGCCAAGCAGTAGGCAGCGGGAGGCAGATCTATGCTGTCACCGTGTATCGCCATCTCTGCCCTTAGCTGCTCGTAGATGTTCTTCTGAGCGGCCACCCGCGCCTGAAGAAACGTGATTTCTCGCGGATCTCGCTTTCGCAGTTCGGGATACTCCAGATCGTGCAGCCGCTGGTTCAACTTCCGCAACTCGGCCTTCAAAGCTGGGGCCGAGCCGTCGCCTTCTTCCGTCCCGAGGGGGGCAACGTTCTCCGCGCTCGCCAAAACGGGATCATCGGCCGACCGGTCGCAACCGGTCAGACAACTCACGACGCACAGGAGCAAACCGCACGCCAAGTAGCACGTGGCCTTCATCGCACTCTCCTTTCGCACCGAGTATCCGTTGCATGTACAAGACGCACAAACGCATCCGGCGCCGATGCGAAAGGACCGCCCGGCGCCGAGGTCAGATCCTCTCCTAACGCGTTCCGGCAGCGTGGTCAATCAGGACTTCGGTTCCACTTCGGTGAGCGGCAGCGCCGCGTCGGGCGTCGGCGGAGCAGTCGGCGGCGTGACCTCCGGCGTCAAGTCTGGCGTTGGCCCTAAGTCCGGTCCCGCGTCGAAGGGGGGCAACGTCGACTCAGGCGGCGATGGCCGCCGTGATTTTCCGGGCCGCGTCGGTCAGGTCCTTGCCGATCTGCATCGTCGGCAGGCCCTGACCGGCCTGCTGAAGAATCTAGCGGGCCTGCTC
>CAYYNP010000421.1:0-6882 GCA_964472545.1 uncultured Planctomycetaceae bacterium
AGACCAACATGGACGAGTTCGCCATGGGCGGGTCGAACGAGAACTCGGCCTTCGGCCCGGTACACAACCCTTGGGACCTCGACCGGGTGCCCGGCGGCTCCAGCGGCGGTTCGGCGGCCTGTGTGGCCGATCGCATGGCGCCGTTGGCGTTGGGCAGCGACACCGGCGGCTCGATCCGCCAGCCGGCATCGTTTTGCGGAATCGTCGGCATGAAACCGACCTACGGCCGGGTGAGCCGCTATGGGTTGGTGGCGTTCGCCAGCAGCCTGGACCAGATCGGCCCGATGGGCCGCACGGTCGAAGACACGGCCCTGCTCTTGGAAGTGATCGCCGGCCACGATCCCCTGGATTCCACGTCGATCGATCTGCCGGTGCCGAAATACAGCGAAACGTTTCGTCAGCCGCTGGCGGGCTTGAAGATCGGCCTGGTCACAGAACACTTCGGCGAAGGGCTCGACGGCGAGGTCGAGGCGGCCGTGCGCGAGGCGATCGAAGTCTACCGGTCGCTTGGGGCAACGGTCAAAGAGATCTCCCTGCCGCACGGCAAGTACGCCGTTGCGACCTACTACATCATCGCGCCCTGCGAGGCGTCGAGCAACCTGGCCCGTTACGATGCGGCCCATTACGGTTATCGCACCGACGAAAAGGCGATGACGGCCGAGTTGGCCGCCGAGCGGAAGCAGCTCGAGGCCGATGGCGATCGGCAGGGCCTCGAAGACCTCGACAACCCGCTGGTGCGGATGTATCGCCGCAGCCGGGCCGAAGGTTTTGGGCCGGAGGTGAAACGCCGCATCATGCTCGGCACGTATGCCTTAAGCGCCGGTTACTACGACGCCTACTACAAGAAGGCCCTGCAGGTGCGGCGGCTGATCCGGCAGGATCTCGATCGGGCGTTCGACGAGGTCGACCTGATCGCCGGTCCGGTGACGCCCACGCCGGCCTATCCCATCGGCGAGAAGACCGACGACCCGTTGTCGATGTATCTTGGCGACCTATACACCGCCAGCACGAATCTGGCCGGCATCGGCGGCATCTCGATCCCCTGCGGCCTAAGCAGCGGCGGGCTTCCGATCGGGCTGCAACTGCAAGCGCCGCCGTTTGAAGAGGAGCGCCTGTTGCGCGGGGCGCAGATGTTCCAACAAGCAACCGATTGGCATTTGAAGACTCCCTCGACGTAGCGACTCGCCACAAAGGCGACTTTGAATTAGGCTTGTTATAGGGCGAAGATTGGGCAACTCCGATGACCGAACCATACGAACGACATCTCGCCAGAAAACTGCCCTGGGCGATGCAGGAGGCAGGTATGCACACCGACCGACAGAGTGCCGTCTTTCTCACCCTCGATAAGCTCGCCCGCCAACTCGCCGCGCTGAAGGTGACCTACGCGGTGGCCGGCGGACTGGCCGTTTTCTATCACGGCTATCGCCGCTTTGCCGAGGATATCGATATCCTGGTAACCCGCGAGGGACTCCTGCGGCTGGGTAAGCACCTGGACGAACTGGGCTACGAGCCGCTCACCGAAAGCAACCGCAAGCTCCGCGACCGCGAGTCGGGCGTGCGGGTTCAGTTCCTTGTCTGCGGCGATTTCCCCGGCGACGGCAAGCCGAAGCCGGTCGCCTTTCCCGACCCGGCCGACGCCCGGATCGAGCGCGACGGCGTCCAGTGGCTCGACCTGCCCAGTCTGATCAACATCAAACTGGCCTCCGGTATCGCGGTGCCGGCCCGGCTGCGCGATCTGGCCGACGTGCAGGAGCTGATCCGCGTGCTGAAGTTGCCCGAAGATTTCAGCCACGACCTGCAAGGCTTCGTCCGCGAGAGATACCTCGAGCTGTGGGACGCGGCGCAAGAGGGGCCGTGGGAGTATCCGGGGTAGCGTATGCCGGTTGGCCGATGCCGAACGTCGGGTGCCCGTGATAGGCCGTTCTGGGCAATCAGCGTTGGCCGGAGAAGACAACGGATCATGTCGAACAGCTCAGATCCCGAGTTCTTCGATCCCGGACCCTTGGTCGACGGAGACCTCGAGCTCGTTCTCACCGAGACGTGCCCTGCCGATCCTACCGCGGGACGCGTACCCATGTACCGGTTCGATATGCGACTCGTCGGCAAAGGGACCAAGGTCGGCACCGTCTGCCTTAGAACTCGGTGTACCGAACGACTCGAGCAGTACGGAGGCAATCTGAGCTACGACGTCGACGAGCCGTACCGAGGCAGCCGATACGCCGCCCGCAGTTGCCGGCTGCTGTTTCCGTTGGCCCACCGCCATGGAATGAACTCGTTGTTGATCACTTGCCGCGCCGACAATATCGCTTCCAAGAGAACCTGTGAGTTGATCGGCGCGCAGTTTGTGGATACGATCGAAACCGAACGGGAGCCAGGCGAGTTTGGGCCGACATGTCGATATCGGGTAGACTTGGCGGCAGGGAATACCGGCCAATAAGGCGCTCGAACTCGCGGCACGCACAAGAGTAAGCAATCGCCCAACCCGTCAAGAGCCGTTCGTAGTGACCGCATTCATGCGGTCTTTCGCGGGAATCCGCTGCACGGCCCCGATGAATCGGGGCACTACAAACGGGTCAGACGAGTGCTTACGGTGGGTGGCACTGCTAACCAGCACGACAATCGGGTGCCACTGCTGGCTTGCCCAGCAGTGATGGACGGCGATATGATAGGCTCCTTGAGGCCGTTCCATCGGATCGGCAACCAGTGATGCCCGGCGAGACAACTAACTGAGCCCACGGACAGCACCGCTGGGCAAGCCAGCCGTGGCACCCGGCGTCGACTGTGACGTATCTGCACGAGGAGACTGCTGGCACATGGAAGACCAACTCGTGCGGCCTAAGGGTCGTCTTCGTGAATTCGCAGCCCTGCTTGGATGGAATGGACTTGAGTTGTTCCTTCATCACTCGGATGACCATGGGGTCATTCCGTGGTATCAGACTCCGGATGAGAAATTCAATCTGCAGATCAACGAGAATCCGATTGGTCAAACGAAACAGTATCACGCGACCGTGAAGGCTGATCGCTACGGTATAACCGCAGTTGAATTTGTGCCTTTCGAACTGTTCGACGATCAAGCATCATTCGAATCAGAAGCTGCTCGCGTTCTTCCCGAGCTCTCGCGCTCCAACTGGAAATCGAAAACGTGGCGTAACGCGCGCTTGCGTAAACCAGGAGTCATAAAGCCCAGAACCAAGAAGAAACCTCGTGGACGCCGTCGACGAAACCGTGAATAATCAACCATCTACAAGACAGATGTGCAGATAACAAGGCGATGCACGGCGGGTGGCACTGCTGACCGGCAGGGCAATCTGGTGCCACTGCCGACCGGTAGGGCAATCGGGTGCCACTGCTGGCTTGCCCAGCAGTGCTGCATCGCGACAGGATAGGCTTCATGGGCCAGTTCCGTCGGCTGGGCCACCAGTGATGCCCGGCGAAACAACTAACTGAGCCCACAGGCAGCACTGCTGGGCAAGCCAGCGGTGGCACACGGCGATAACTCGACCACCGTGCTTGCGGCGACGTCTTGGGCGGGTGATCGGCGTGATGCTTGGAGCCGATCTTGGCAAGAGGGCCATTCATGGCCCTTTCCCGCGAAGCGGTATTAGGCCCGTGCTTTAGCACGGGTTGGCAGGTGCGAATGCCCTAATGCCTCTCCTTCTCGCAAGTCCCAGGCCCGTTCACGGGTCTTCTCGATGCAGGGCTTCAGCCGCCGCCCAAGTCCGTCCCGCGAGACGCATGGCGGCTGAAGCCGACGGCGGCGAGAAGCCTCGTGAACGAGGCTCGATGCATCTTCAAGATGACAAAGGAGAGTTCTGCCGCCTCGACGAACCCGGCGTAAACGCCGGGCCGAATACCGCCTGCGGCGGAAAGGGCCATGAATGGCCCTACGGGCGATCAGGTCGTCGCCGTGAGTTGTTTCCCGACACGCTGCCCGGAGCGCAATTACCTACATCGTGCGCGTGCGTCAACCCCATGCCGTCGCGACTTGCGACGATCGGCAAGCCGGGGCGTAACGTCGTAACTCGTTGCCGCAAAGGCAGTTCGATCGCACATGGCCGGCGGGCGGATCGACGTAAGTTTGCGGCCGAATTGTTGATCGGCAAGCAAAGTGAGCGAGTCGACGCAACCTGTCTTCAGTAAGCGGGTTATATCAATCGCTGCGCCGTTCTCTTGCATCGCCCCAGCGCGCAAATGCTGCGTGAAGGCCACGAGAATTAACGTAACGGCTTGAAGCACAACAACTTAGAGACCGCACGATCGGACGGACGAAAGCTGCCGCGATACGAAACCGTGGCAACTTCTGATAGCCTCCGTAGGGTGAGCCGGGATGAACCCTGTCACTACCTACCGCTTCCGCAACATCTCTTTGCGATAGCGCCCCATCACGTCGTTGCGCAGTAGCAGCCCGACGACGCGGCGGGAGTCGCCTTCGCCGGTTTCTACGGGCAAGGTCTCGACGTCGCAGGCGCCGAAGTCGCGCAACGCCGCCAGCAGGTTGTCGTTGGTGCGCAGGGCGATCGGGGCCATCATGGCCACGTCGCCGGCGTTGATCAGATGCGGCGGTAGTTCGCTGTCGAGCACTCGCTCGAGGTCGCCGGGGCGGATGATGCCGATCAGTTGGCCCTCGTCGTTCATCACCGGCAGGCTTTCGATGTGGAGGTTTTCGCGAGCCACGCGGACGATCTCGGTCAGCCCGTCGGTATGGTGCAGCGTGGGGAAATGGCGGATCATCACGTCGCGGACCATGATGTGTTCCAGGCCGTGTACGTCGTGGCCCCGGGCGATCGACTCCTCGCGGCGGCTGAGCTTCTTCATGTAGATGCTCTCGTGGTCGATAAACCGGGCCACCACGCCGGCCATCCCGGCCGCGATCATGATCGGCAAGATGATCCAGTAATCGCCGGTCATCTCGTAGACGATCAGGATCGCGCTGAGCGTGCCGTGCGTCGTGCCGGCCACCACGGCCCCCATGCCCACGATGGCGTAGACGCCGGGATGGGCACTTAATTCGGGAAACAGCAGGTTGATGATCAGCCCGAACGAAGCTCCCAGCATGGCGCCCAGGAACAGCGACGGCGCGAAGATCCCGCCCGAGCCGCCGCCGGCGAGTGTGAGACTGGTCATCACCGGCTTGAGAAACACCAACGGCAGAAGCCACCAGAGTTGGGCCAGCATGCGGTTGGCGTCGAGCCGGACCGTGTGGTCGCGCTGGGCCAGGTTCTGAAACGCGGCGAGTTGCTCCGGCGACACTTCGAGAATCTTGGCCAGTTCGTCGATCGTGAGGCCATTCGCGGTGGCGAGCTCCCGCATCGTGACGTTGTGCATTCGGGTCAGGTTCTCGACCGGCACGTCGAGCCGCGTGGCCAGTTCCTCCACCGTGACGTGATGCTGCGCGACCAACTCCTGCACGTCGAATCGGCTCGGCTTCTCGGCGTTCTCCAGGTGCAAGGCATGTGCTACGGCGTCGTACCCCACGCCGAACAGCGGCGGCAGCGGACGGCCGGGGTCTTCGTTGCACCGGGCCGCGGCGGGGGAAGGGTCGGGCGGGGCCATGGGGCGATACAGCACCCCGACCACGCCCACCAACGCCCCGAGGACCAACGCCCGCAGCCACCATCGCGAGAGCCGGCGCCCGGTGACGTCCTCGATATAATAGAGCATCTTCGTGAACATCACCGCCGCCAGCCCACACAACAACCCCAGCAGGAAATATGACGGCAACTGGGCCCATACCCCGTGGAAGGAATGGAATACCTCGGGAAAGGCCGGATTGACGCCGTGTTCGCCGCTGTGTTGTTGCACGACGTTGGCCAGCACGCTGGAGATCACGATCGGCGTAAGGCTCTCCACGGCGAAGCTGCCGAGGATGATCTCGCTGGCAAACATCACGCCCGCCAGCGGGGCGTTGAACGTGGCGCTGATGCCGGCCGCCGCCCCGGCCGCCACCAGCACCTTGATGTGCCGTGGCGAGAGCCCGAACCACTGCCCGGCCACGCTTCCCAGCGATGAGCCGATCTGCACGATGGGGCCTTCGCGGCCGATCGAGCCGCCCGTGCCGATACAGACGCCGCTGGCGAGGATCTTGACCACGGAAACCCGCGGACGGATCACACCGTCGTGCCGGGCGACCGCGGTGATCACTTCCGGCACGCCGTGGCCTTGGGCCTCCGGAGCGAAACGGCGCGTGAACCAAGAGACGGCGAATAACCCCAAGGCGGGCACGATCCAGAGCGTCAGCAGCCAACTTCCCCCGCCAGGCTGCGAGCCCAGCCGCAGAATCGGCTCGACCGTATATCGGGTAACAAAATCGATCAGCAGCGTGAACAGCACGGCCCCATAGCCGCCGAGGACCCCGATGGCGCAGGCCAACGCAATCACAACCGGCCCGGGTGGGATCCTCCGCCGCGGCAGATACCCACGCAGCGATTCGATCAATCGACTCAGTAGACGCACGACGAAACCGTAGGGAAGGGCTGCCGGGGAACCCGGCAAGTATAACGCCATGCGGAGATTAGATGAACCCCATGGGGGAAACTGGGCTGGAAGTTCGGGGTTGGGGGTTGGGGATTCGGCAGCATGGCAACTCGTCGAGTTGAGTGTGCCACCTCTTCACAGAAGCAGTGCCGTTTGTGGCTTCAGAAGAAACGGCTGCTGAGGGAGACACCCACGCACACCGGAGCTTGCCGGCCGTCAACGGGCCATTGGGTGTCTCTCTATGCGACAAGGCCGTTCTTGGCGACGCGAGACGGCCACGGCGCTTTGGGGACTCGAGCCGCCGACCTGGCCCGAGTCCCCAGTCCCGAGTCCCGAGTCCCGAGTCCCCAGCCCCGAATCCCCAGTCCCGAATCCCGCATCACAACAAGATCCACCAGGCTGTCGCCA
>CAYYNP010000422.1:0-6852 GCA_964472545.1 uncultured Planctomycetaceae bacterium
GGCGTCTCGCTCCGCGAGACGCACCGACATCTCGCGGAGCGAGATGACTACTCTAAGAAACGCGGCGCCGGTCAAACGTCGCTGATGATCTGGTCGTAGAACTCCACGTACTTGTCGCGGTCTTCGCCGTCGCGGGCGGCGATCGCCGTACGGGGGTGCTGATTGTATTGGCCGGTGATGTTGTACTGCGCGTGTGGGCCCCAATCGATCTCACGGCTCAGCGGCAGCAATTGGTCCTGCAGAACCTGGTAGATCGGACGCAGCTTGAACTTCGGGTTGCGGAGGAAGCCGAGCATCAATTCCATCGGGCAATTGCCCGCCCCGCGGCCGATGCCCATCATTGAGGCGTCGACCCGGTTGGCTCCGTGGATGATCGCCTCGATCGTATTGGCGAAGGCGAGTTGCTGGTTGTTGTGGGCGTGCATCCCGACCTCTTTTCCCGCGGCCTTGCCAGCCTCGAGGTACTTCTTCACCAGGATCTCGATCTGCTCGGCGTACATCGCCCCGAAGCTGTCGACCACCACGATCACGCTGGCCGGCGTCTGGGCGATTTCCTCGAGCACCTGGTCGACTTCAGTCTCCTGGGCCGTGGAGACGGCCATCAGATTGGCGCAGACGTCGTAGCCCTTTTCAGCCGCGTCGTGGATCATGTCGGACGCCTCGGACACCTGGTGGACGTAGAACGCCACCCGAATCATGTCCAACACGCTGTCTTCCTTCGGCAGTACCTCCGTCTTCCAGTCGGACTTGCCTGCGTCACACATCACCGAGAGCTTCAGCGGCGTGTCGTTGTCGCCCACGATCCGCCGGACGTCTTCCTCGTCGCAGTGCTTCCAAGGGCCGAACTTATCGCGGGGGAAGAGCTTCTTGGAGTTCTTGTAGCCGATTTCCATGTGGTCCAAGCCGGCGTCGACGTTGGCCTGGTAGACGGCCCTGACAAAGTCGTCGCTGAGGTTGTGATCGTTGACCAGCCCACCGTCGCGGATGGTACAATCGAGGACTTTCAACTCGGGCCGATAAGTGATCCATGGGGCAGTCACGAGAAACTCCTTGAAGTAAACTGGCGCAGGGCTGTCACACCGCGAACCCTTCACTATCTCTTGCTTTGGGTCGCTTGTCAATCGTGCACTCCTTGGCAAGCATGCCGCTAATGGGGGTTATGCAATCGGGTCAAGTTCCGCAGCACACACCCGGCGGCGATGGGGAAAACGCCCTAACCCACACCGCCCGGCGGCCCGCCGGCCCGTCGCCAACGGCCGGTTGGGCTGTCTGCCTCGAACACCGCAAAACACGCGAAAAACGTCCCCGGTGTGCCTCAGATCGGCTCAAACGGGCGAAAATGGCGAGAAAAACGGGGCTCTGGGGCGTTTTTCCCGGTTTTTCCGGGGTTTCCGGGCTAATCTGGGTTGCATTTCTCGTCGAAATCAGTCTAATCAGCGCGTCCTTGTGCTTAGCAGCCCTTTGCTCGGCGTCCTTGTGCTGGGTGGCCATCTGCTGGGCGGCTCGGTGCTCTTTGGCCCGCATTGTAGCGGCCTAGGATCGTGTGGCCTTGCACTCGGACCGACGACTTGTCCCTTTGATACCTCACACGGAGGGTAACTCTCATGGCGAAAGCAGCCAAGCCGAAGAAACCACCAACCAAGACCGAGATCCTCGCGAACATCGCCGCTGCGACCGATCTATCCAGGAAACAGGTGGCAGCAGTGTTCGACGCGTTGTCCGGCGAGATCAAGAAGAGCATGGGCGCACGCGGCCCCGGTGCCTTCACCATCCCCGGATTGGTCAAAGTCGTCAAGAAGAAGATCCCCGCGCGGCCGGCCGAAAAGAACTGGAAAAACCCGTTCACCGGCGAACTCCAAGATCGGCCCGCCAAGCCGGCCTCCACGACCGTCAAGGTTCGTCCGCTGAAGAACCTCAAGGACATGGTCTAGGCCGAATCGCCGCGTGGCTTGCACGCGGCCGGATGGAAGCCGCTCATCGGTCCCCCAGCCCCGACGACGTGGACGCGTTGACGGGGAGGGTGTCGACGAGCGGTTTTCCCATGCGCAGTGGCGGCGGTGGTTCGCACCGCCCGTTCTCCACTCAGCCGAGCATCTCCGCCAGCAGTTCCATCGGCAAGCCGACGACGTTCGACTCGCTGCCCTCGAGTACGTGGACCCATCCCAAACGGTCCTGATAGCCGAACGCGCCCGCCTTGCCGCGCCATTGTCCGCCGGCCAGATACTCGTCGAGTTGTTGCCGGCCGAGTCGGTCCATCTCGAGCGTGGTCGTCGCGACTTGGGTGTTCGCTTCGCCGCCTGGCACTTCCCACACGCAGAGCCCGCTGAAGACCCGATGGCGGCGGCCACTGAGTTTTTCGAGCATTGCCCGCGCCTCGTCGATGTCCGCCGGCTGGCCGAGGATCTCTCCGTCGCACTCGGCCACCGTATCGCAGCCGATCACCACGCCCACATCGATCATCTCGGCCACGTTGCGGGCTTTCAGTTCGGCCAATCGGGCGACAAACTCGGCGGGGCTCTCCGTCGGACGGCGCGGCGGCTCGGCCGCGTCGGACGGCGGACGGACGGCAAAGCGGTAGCCCGCCGCGGTGAGCAGCTCCCGCCGGCGCGGCGAACGGCTGGCAAGAATCAACTTGGGTGGTTGTTGGGGCATGGCGGTGTAGTAAGATGGTCCGCGTGGCACCAGCGAATATACGTCAAGGCAACCCGACCGCCCAGCCCCGAGCCGCGATGCGTTTCGATCTACCTAAGAGCCTTGACGTCCTCTTCGAAGACAACCACCTGTTGGCGGTTGCCAAGCCAGCCGGACTGCCGACCATGGGCACGCCCGCCGGACGCCCGACGCTGCTGACGTTGGCCAAGGAGTACGTCAAACGCCGCTACGCCAAGCCGGGCAACGTCTACCTCGGGGTGATGAGCCGGCTCGACGCCCCGGTGACCGGCGTGATCCTCTTGGCACGCACCTCGAAGGCCGCCCGGCGTCTGACCGAGCAGTTCCGCGAGCACACCGTCGAGAAGGTCTATTGGGCGCTGGTCGAAGGGGCAATCCGGCCAACTTCTGGCGATTGTATCGATTGGGTCGGCCCGGACCCGCGGCATCGGAAGATGCGTATCGTGGGCAAGGACCTGCCCGAGGCGAAAGAGGCCCGCTTGTCGTACGGGCGGCTGTCTTCCAAGTCGGGCGACTCGCTGTTGGAGGTGCGACTGGATACAGGCCGGAAGCACCAGATCCGGCTGCAACTCGCCCATCGCGGCCACCCAATCCTCGGCGACCGCAAGTACGGCAGCCGGCGCCCCTGGCCGTCGGGCATCGCGTTGCACGCCCGACGGCTGGTCGTCGACCATCCGATCCGTCACCAGCCGCTGGTTCTGGAGGCCCCGCCGCCGGCCGGGTGGCGTGGCGTGAGGCCATCGTAGCCGTCTTGCTCCGCAAGATGAGCCTTTGCGAGATGTCCCTGCGTCTCTTGCTTCGCGAGATGTGATCGCGTCCGGCACGGCGACACGTGGCTGACGTCTCGCGGAGCGAGACGACTACCATGGCGATCCCCGCTTGCGGCTTTGCAGGGCCCAGGTTAACGTAGTACAAGGGGGTCATTTGATCGATGCCGTCCCCGATCGTCATCCGGGGATCGACCTGCGACAGTGTGTACCCGGTGAACGCGCCCGGCCGAACGACGTTTGAACAATGTGCCCTGGCTAGCGGTCTGCTCACCGAGGAGCAGATCGAGGAAGCCCGCACCGCCGTGGGATGGTCCAACGGCGACGAGCCCGACACCGACGCCCCGCCCACCGAGCAGCAACTGGCGGATCGGCTGGTCGAGATGGGCTACTTGAACGTCTGGCAGGCCAAGCAGTTGATCGAAGGCCGCACCAAGTTCAACTTGGGCCAATATCAGATCATCGATTCGATCGGGCAAGGCGGCATGGGGCAGGTCTTCAAGGCCGAGCACAACGTGATGGGACGCGTGGTGGCGATCAAAGTGCTCCCGCTGAGCAAGTCGACCCCCGACGCCGTGCTCAACTTCACCCGCGAAATGCGGGCCCTGGCCAGTCTCGACCATAACCGGCTGGTCCGCGCGCTCGACGCCGGCCAGGACGGCAACGTCTACTACCTGGTCACCGAATACGTGCCCGGGCTCGACTTGCGGAAGCTGGTCCGCCGCGACGGCCCAATGACCATGCGGGCGGCGGCCGACGTGATCTTTCAAGTGGCCGAGGGGCTCGAATACGCTCATGCCCAAGGGCTGATCCATCGCGACGTGAAGCCCGGCAACGTGCTGGTCACACCCGAGGGTGAGGCGAAGCTCTCCGATCTTGGCCTGGCCGGCCCGGTGGAGGGCAATGCGGAAAACGACCCGCGCTACGGGAAGATCGTGGGCACGGCCGATTACCTTGCGCCCGACCACGTCAAGTCGCCGTGGGACCCCACGCCGGCCTGGGACATCTACTCGCTCGGCTGCACGCTCTACTACGCGGTGACCGGCAAGGTCCCGTTCCCCGGCGGCACCACGGCCGAGAAGACCACCGCCCATCAGGAACTCCGCCCGTTGGATCCTCGGCGGCTGAACAGGGACCTTTCCGACGCATACGTCGACATGCTGGCCGACATGATGGCGAAGAACCCGTCGGAACGCGTGGCCTCGGCGGCCGAGGTGATGCAGCGTTTGGCACCGTGGACCGATCGGGCTTCCCGTCTGCCGGCCCCGGCGGCCGGTTTGCCGGCGGCGAATCCGCCGGCGGGCGCACCACCGATGGCCGCGCCGCCGCTGGCCGTCCGTCCGCTGCCCACACCCCCGCCGGTTGCCGCGCCGGCTGCTCCCCGCACGCCGCAGCCCCCGGGCGGCCAAGCCGGTTTCCCGGAAATGCCCCGCACCGACGACGACGACAGTTCCAGCCTGATCCTACCCACCCGCGTCTCTTTACCGTCGGCCGGCCAACTGACGATCCTGATCCTGGTGCCGGTGACGGTGGCGGCGTTGATGTTGATTCTGTGGTGGTTTATGCGGTGAACTGATGTTGGCGGTGGAGTTCCGATGGACCTCGACGATTCCCACCTTCGCCGCCGGGAACATCGCCGCGGGCGGTCGAGCAAGTGGTTGGTGTGGATCGGCGGTGTGTTGGGCGTCCTGCTGTTGGCGGGCGTGGTCATGCTTGTCTGGCTGCTGGCGCTGATATGTCTGTGGGGTCTGCTGGAGATCTTCTAGTGCTTTGTCAACATTCGAAAGTGGGGCGAGCATCTTGCTTGCGGCTTGGAACTCAGCGCCAAACGCAGGCCGGAGGCTTACGCCACACACCATGGAGGAGGACGCACTGAAGGTCGTTGGCCACCAAAACGCCGCACTCCACCCGCGACCCCCTTGAAGTAGGGGGGGGGTCGCTCCTGGCGTGACCAGATAGACATCCGGGCACGCGGGTCGTTATAATACGGTACGATCGTCTGGGCCCGCCCCATTTCCCCCCGCGTTTCTCCCCTAGTTGCTTGTGAGGATGCTCTTGTGAAGAACCACACCGCCCGTTGCACGTTGGCCGTGGCCGTTTTGTGCGTGATGTTGTTTGCCGGGGCCGACTGGATGCAGTATCGCGGCCCGGGCGCCGCCGGCGTTTCCCAAGACACGGGGCTGCCGACGACCTGGAGCGCGACCGAGAACGTCGTCTGGAAGACGGCCCTGCCCGGCCGCGGTGCCTCCAGCCCGATCACGCTGGGCGACAAGATCTTCCTCACCGCGTACACCGGTTACGGCCAGGACATCGAAGAGCCCGGCGAAACGGCCGACCTCGAGCGGCACCTGCTGTGTATCGATCGCGCCGGCGGCAAAATCCTCTGGCAGAAGTCGGCCAAGGCCCTGCTGCCGGAAGAGGAGTTCGGGCGGATGATGTCGTTGCACGGTTACGCCTCGAGCACGCCGGCCACCGACGGCGAGGCCGTTTACGTCTTCTACGGCCGCTCCGGGGCCCGCGCCTACAGCCTCACCGGTGAGTTGCTCTGGACGGCCCAGGTCGGCACGGGGCTGGACGGCTGGGGCAGTGCCAATTCGCCGATCCTCGCCGGCAACCTGGTGATCGTCAACGCCAGCATCGAGAGCGAGTCGGTCGTGGCGTTGAACAAGAAGACCGGCGAAGAGGTCTGGCGGGCGAAGGATATCAAGGAGTCTTGGTCGACCCCCACGTTGGTCGACGTGCCCGGCGGCAAGCAGGAATTGGTCGTCAGCATGCACAGCGAAGTGCGGGGTTACGACCCGGCTACCGGCCAACAGCTTTGGACCTGTGACAGCGTGGAAGATTACGTCTGCCCCACGGTGATCGCGGCCGACGGCGTCGTCTTCATCACGGGCGGGCGAGGCCCGTTGACCGTCGCCGTGCGGGCCGGCGGCCGCGGCGACGTCACCGACACGCACCTGCTCTGGGACATGCGCAAGACGCCCAAAGTTCCCACGCCGCTGATACACGACGGGCTGCTCTACTGGGTCGGCCACATGGGCACCATCTACTGTATCGACGCGGTCACCGGCGAGGAGGTCTACCACGCGCGGATCTCCCAAACCGGCACCGTCTACGCCTCGGTCGTGCTGGCCGACGGCAAGCTCTACGCGGTCACCCGCAGCCGCGGCACGGTCGTGCTGGCCGCCGGAAAGGAATTCAAGGAACTCGCCCGCAACGACCTCGGCGACGAGAGCATCTTCAACGCCACGCCGGTCGTCAGCAACGGGCAACTACTGTTGCGCAGCGATAGCTTCTTGTATTGCATTGGGGAGTGAGGCGGAGAGTTGGGTGTTGGGAGTTGGGTGTTGGGTGTTGGGTGTTGGGAGTTGGGAGTTGGGAGTTGGGAGTTGGGAGTTGGGAGTTGGGGGTTGGG
>CAYYNP010000423.1:0-6831 GCA_964472545.1 uncultured Planctomycetaceae bacterium
GCTGGGAAAGCCCAAACACTTCAACATACGCCTTGGAAGCGGTCAGTTCAAGGCGGTCGCACACGGTCGGTCTACCTGGACGATGCCCGCACGGACACCGAGGTTCGGGGCACCTCCAGTAGATCTGGACTTCTCGGCAGGCGCCAGGGCATTCGCCCTCCCCACCTACAGCAAGGCGCATGCCCCCTCTATGCAAGTTGACTGATGGGAGTCGGAAGGTGAGAATGGACTGTAGGGGCACAGCGCTTGCCTCCATCCATCTGCCACGTGAGCTGTCCCAAACTCGATCGGAGGGCAATCTCCATGAACGTCTCGCACGACTCGCCGGCACGCGTCTCTGTGCCCGCGCGAATGTCTCTGGCCGAGTACGATCGGCTGATCGAAGAAAACGCGTTCGGCCGCGACAGCCGTATTGAACTCATTCATGGGGAGATCCGCGAAATGAACCCGATCGGCTCGAAGCATGAAGCGATGGTCGATCGGCTTTGCGAGTGGAGCATCGAGAATCGGCCCCGGACGGAAGTGGTCGTACGGGTGCAGAATTCGATCTGGCTGGCCGGCCTTCAGAGCGCTCCCCAGCCGGACCTGGCGTGGGTTGTCCGACGCGACTACTACGATCGGCGAGCAACGGCAGAAGACGTGCGATTGCTGATCGAGGTGGCCGACAGCACGCTAGACTACGACAAGGGCGAGAAAGCCGACTTGTATGCCGCATCGGGTATCCTCGACTATTGGGTCGTGGACCTGTCGGAACGCGCGATCGAAGTCCGCCGCGACCCGGACGATGGAACGTATCGTCACGTACGGACGTACGCCGGCCAAGAGGAGTTGCGGCCCCTGGCGTACCCCGATATCGTTCTGCGCCCCGTAGAACTCTGGGAAGGTGGCTAGTCGCCGTTCCGCTGCAACACGGCCCGCAGAAAACGCCCCGTATGGTTGCCGTCCATCGCGGCCACTTGCTCCGGCGTGCCCTCGGCCACGACTTCGCCGCCGGCTTCGCCGCCTTCGGGGCCCATGTCGATGATCCAATCGGCCGTCTTGATCACGTCGAGGTTGTGTTCGATGACCACCACGGTGTTGCCGCGGTCGACCAGGCGGCCGAGCACGACCAGCAGCTTCTTCACGTCGTCGAAGTGCAGCCCGGTGGTTGGCTCGTCGAGGATGTAGAGCGTCTTGCCGCTTTCCACGCGGCTGAGTTCCGCGGCCAGTTTGATCCGCTGGGCCTCGCCGCCGGAGAGTGTCGTCGAGGCCTGGCCCAAGGTGAGATATCCCAAGCCGACTTCCTGCAGGCTGCGGGCAAGCCGGGCAATGACGGGAAAGTTCTCGAAGAACTCGACCGCGTCGTCCACGCGCATCTCGAGCACGTCGGCAATCGAGCGGTCGCGATAGCGGATCCGCAGCGTTTGGCGGTTGAAGCGTCTCCCGTCACATACCGGACACGTCACGTAGAGGTCCGGCAGGAAGTTCATCTCGATCTTCTGTTGCCCTTGGCCCTGACATTCCTCGCAACGGCCGCCCTTGACGTTGAAACTGAACCGGCCGGCCTTGTAGCCCAGGCGCCGGGCGTCGCGGGTGTTGGTGAAGACCTTGCGGACTTCGTCGAACAGCCCGGTGTAGGTGGCCGGGTTGCTTCGCGGTGTGCGGCCGATGGGCGACTGGTCGATTTGCACTACCTTGTCGATCTGGCTGGCCCCCCGCAGGCTCTTGTGCGGGCCGGGTTTGGCCGCGATGCCGCCCAGCCGCCGCACCAGCGCCCGAGCCAGCGTTTCGTTCAACAGCGAACTCTTGCCGGAACCGCTCACGCCGGTGACGCAGACCAAGGCCGACAACGGCACGCGGACCTTGACGTCCTTGAGGTTGTTGGTCGACACGCCTTCGATCGTGATCGAGCGGCTCTTGGCGGTCCGCCGTCGGCCGGTTGGGACGGGGATCTTCGCCGCGCCGCGGAGATACTGCCCGGTGAGCGAATCGCCGCCGCGGCCCATGGCCTCCGGCGTGCCTTGGTCGACGACGCGTCCGCCGTGGCGGCCGGCCCCGGGGCCCAAGTCGACCAGCCAGTCGGCCTGGCGCATGATCTCCTCGTCGTGCTCCACGACCACCACCGTGTTGCCGCGCGCCTGCAACTCGCGCAATGCGCCAATCAACCGTCGGTTATCGCGTGGGTGCAATCCGACCGTCGGCTCGTCGAGCACGTAACAGACGCCAACCAGCCCGGAACCCAGCCCGGTCGCCAGCCGCACGCGCTGTAGCTCGCCGCCGCTGAGGGTCGCCGCCGGCCGGTCGAGCGTGAGATAGGCCAGCCCAACCGTGTCGAGGAATTCCAACCGCGAGGCGATTTCGGCGGTGATCGGCCCGGCGATGGGCAGATCGTCCTCGTGGAAGGCCAGCCGATCGAAGAACTCGCGGCAATCGGTAACCGTCATGGCGGTGATCTGGTTGATCGCCATTTCGCCGATCCGCACGCTGCGGGCCTCCGGCCGCAGACGGGCGCCGCCGCACTCCCGACAGACGACTTCGCCACGAAACATCTCCAGCCGCCGGCGCTTCGAATCGCTGGTGGTGGTCGTGTATTCGTGCTGAAGCATCGCCAGCACGCCGTCGAACTTCTTGCCGTCGCCGTAGAGAAGCTGGCGTCGGGCCTGCGGCTTGAGTTTCGCCAGCGGCGTGTTCCAGCGGAAACCAATCTTCGAGGTGAACTCTCGCAACTGGCCCTTGAGCTTCCGCAGCGCCGCCGGCGTGGCCCCCCGCCAGGGAACGATCGCCCCGGCCGTCAGCGAAAGCTCCTCGTCGGGCAACACCAACTCCGGGTCAAACGCCTCGCGGGCGCCCAGCCCTTCACACTCCGGACAGGCCCCATACGGGCTGTTGAAGCTGAACGTCCGCGGCTCGAGTTCCTCGTAGCTGATCTTGCAGTTGGGACACGCGTAGCGCGTGCTGAAGAGTTCGTCGTGCCAGATCGGCCCGTCGTCGGACTTCTCTTCGTGCGTGGCCAGCACCAGTCCGTCGCCGTGGCGCACCGCCAGGTTGATCGACTCGGCCAGCCGAGCACGAACGCCCTCGCGCACCACCACGCGATCGACCACCGCTTCGATGTGATGCGCCCTCTGACGAACCAACTCCGGCGGGCTCTCCGCGTCGATCACCTGACCGTCGACCCGCGCACGAAGGAAGCCGGCCTTGCGGATCGATTCCAACACGTCCTTGTGCTGCCCACGGCGTCCACGAACCAACGGGGCCAGGATCATCATCCGCGTGCCGCTGGCCAGGCTCAGCAGGTCTTCGAGAATCTGCTCGGGCGCCTGCTGGCGGATCGGTTCGCCGCATTGGTAACAGGCCGGCTCGCCCAGCCGGGCGAACAGCAGCCGCAGGTAGTCGTAGATCTCGGTCACCGTGGCCACGGTGCTGCGGGGATTGTGGCTGCCGGAACGCTGGTCGATCGAGATCGTCGGCTGCAGGCCCTCGATCAGGTCGACGTCGGGCCGTTCGAGTTGGTGCAGGAATTGCCTGGCGTAGACCGAGAGGCTCTCGATGTACTGCCGCTGCCCTTCGGCGTAGAGCGTATCGAAGGCCAGCGAACTCTTCCCCGACCCGCTGGGGCCGGTCACCACCACCAGCCGATTCCGCGGCAGGTCCAAGTCGACGTTCTGCAGATTGTGTACCCGGGCCCCGCGGACGCGGATGCTCTCGACGGAATCGGGCCTGGAGTCTGGGACGGGGCTATCGGGAGGTTGAGAATTCATGCGCTGCACTGGCAACCGGATCGCGACACTGCGAAACCTCTCAGCATAACACGCCGCGAAATGCGCGGCAAGTCACCTGTGGCAGACGCCGCCGGCGGCTAGAACGGCCGATACCGGAGCGGCTCGCAGAGGCGTATCAACTCGATTATCGCCGGCCCCACGGCCCAGTTCAGCAGCACCGGTACGGCAATCGCCAGGGCCGCGCCGCCGAGTTCCGACCACGTTGCCAATTCAGTACGTCGAGGATCCGCGCCCGCCCGCCGGGCGCGGGCCGCGTTGCAGCCGTACGCATAGGCCGCCGCAAAGGGCACGTAGCCGAGTATCCCGATACCGCGGAGAAACATGCCAAACAGTGAATACGGCAGCAGTACGATGCCCAGGACAAACGCCGCCAGCGTCCCCAGGAACATGCTGCCGGCGAAGTAGCCGCAGAAATCGTGCAGCCACCGGCCGGCCGCCAGCCACACCGCCAACACGAACATCTGCCACAGCAACGCCAGGTACACCAGCGACGCTCCCTCCGCAAATGCCGATTGGCCCACGCCCAGGAGGAAGCCGGGATCGTAAATCAGGCAGGCGGCGGGAAAGACGATGCCCCAGAGCACGTCGAGAACCCTCCACTGCATTGCCGACTGCCGGCCATCAAACGGCAGCATGGCGAAGAACCCCGAGGCGACAAATGCCGCCAGCACGGCGAACACGCCCCAAATCATCAACAACCCCAGAAACAACGCGCAAACCGCCTGGACGATCAGCACCGCGCGAAGGGAGAACTGCCACCGTGATTCGGACGGCTCGGCAGGTGAGGGCGGCGCGTCAGGGAACTGGCAGCTCATCCAAGACGACAACAAGTGGAGTGCCTTGCGGCGAGGCCATCGGCTTGGCCTGGCACCGCGTGGAGATCGAACAGCGAGTGGTGCAGGCCGATCATGGTTGCGCCACTAGAACAAGGGTAGGCCAAGCTGCCCCGAGGGGCGTAACGAGATCAGTCTCGCAATCGCCGATCCAAAGGCCGCGTTCCACAAGATCGGCACGACGGATGCCAACATGAAACCAGCGAATATCGGCCAGATTGGCCGCGTGATGCCCGTGGCCGCCTCCGCGCGCCGCGCTGCCGTGCCCGCGCTGCGGACGAATACGAAGGCGGTCGCAAACGGCACCAATCCCAACACCCCAATGCCGACGACGAGAAGCCCGATCAAGGCCCAAGGCAACAGACAGACCCCCAGCAGGAAGGCCGTGAACGCCCCGAACAGCATATTGCCGGCAAACCAACGGTCCAGAGTCGGCAGCCGTCGCCCGGCCAGCAGCCAGACGAGCAACACGGCCATCTGCCAAAGGAGGTGGCAATAGATCAGCACCGTCTCGTCACGATCGAAGAACTGCCCGTTCGGCGCGAACACGAGCGGATCGTAAGCCAGGCAAGCGACGGGAAAGACGATTCCCCAAAGCACGTCGTAGATCGCCCGCTTCAAGGCCAGGTGTTTTTCGGCAACCCGCTTGCGGGCGTAGATCACCGTAACCACGAACGCCGCCAGCACGGCAAACGCGCCCAGGACCATCAACAGCCCCAGGAACAGTGCACAGACCGCCTGGGCAATCAGCACGGCGCCGACGGAGAACTGCAACGGTGGTTCGGTCGGCCCGGCGGGTGACGGAGGCGAATCTGTCATGATCGTGAATGCAAAGCTGCCACGAGGCACGAGAGTACTCTGATACAGACTATCGCCATGGCCGCTGCCCGTCGAGACCACGATGCCCAAGCCCCTATCCTTTACCGCAGCGACCGTCTACGGTCTAATGACAACATGAACGTTCTCACGCTGGAAACCACCTGCGACGAAACGGCCGCGGCGGTCGTCAACGACCGGCTCGAGGTGCTCGGCGGCGTGGTGGCGTCGCAGGAGCGATTGCACGAGCGGTTTGGCGGAGTGGTGCCGGAGATCGCCTCGCGGGCGCACTTGGAGCGGCTGTTGCCGGTCGTCGACGAGACGCTTCAGAAGGCGGGCATTTCGTTGGCCGAGTTGGACGCCGTGGCCGTGGCCAACACGCCCGGGCTGGCCGGGTCGCTGTTGGTCGGGCTGGTGGCCGCCAAGGCGCTCTGTGTTGCGTTGGACCTGCCGCTGATCGCCGTGAATCACCTCCAAGCACACGTCTACGCCTGCCGGATGGCCGCCGGGCGCGAGGTCTTTCCGTGCGTGGGGCTGATCGTCAGCGGCGGCCACTCGAGCCTCTATCGTTGCGAAGATGCGTTGAACTTCGAGATGCTGGGCGCCACCATCGACGACGCTGCCGGCGAGGCCTTCGACAAGGTGGCCGCCATGCTCTCGTTGCCCTATCCCGGCGGGCCGTCGATTCAGCGGGCGGCCGAAGGCGGCGATCCGACTGCTCATCGCTTTCCCCGCGCGCTACTCACCGACCAACGGCGGTTGGACTTCAGCTTCAGCGGCCTGAAGACGGCCGTCCGCTACAAGATCGCCGGACCGGGACGACACGACTTCTCCCAGATCGTGCTAACCGATCGCGAAGTCGCCGACCTGGCCGCCAGCTTCCAGGAAGCCGTGGTCGATTGTCTGGTGGGCAAGGCGTTTGCCGCGCTGCAACATACCGGCTTGCGGGTGCTCTGCGTGGGCGGGGGCGTGGCGGCCAACGCGCGGCTGCGCACACGCCTGGGCGAAGAGGCAAAGCGCAGGGGAGTCGAACTCCACGTCGCACCACTGCCACTGTGTACCGACAACGCCGTGATGGGGGCCATCGCCGTCGAGCGGCTGCGGGCGGGCTTGTTCGAAGATCTCGATCTGGACGTCTACCCGGGCGTGATACGCAAAACGGGCTGAACTCCCGCCACTTGGAGAGTTCAGCCCGTCTGAATTCGCGTTGTCTGGTGAACCGCAGCCGCCGCTAAGGGGCCGCGCTGGTCGCCTACATCAGGTCCGGGGTCATTCCCGGCGGAATGTTGCCACCGCCGCCGCCACCGCCAACACCACCGCCGATGCCGCCACCACCGATGCCGCCACCGGGGAAGCCACCGCCGCCGATGCCGCCGCCGGGCGGAACGATGCCGCCACCGCCGATGCCACCACCACCGATG
>CAYYNP010000424.1:0-6815 GCA_964472545.1 uncultured Planctomycetaceae bacterium
CGACGGAGCCAGTCCCCTTTTTCGGGCTCCCGCACACTTTGCAGTTCTCCTGTTCAAGCCCCGCGGCCCGATGCCCACGCGACGGCCCGCGTGTCGCCATTCGCCTTGCAACGCGGCGCGGCAGTGGTATGCTGGCGTCTCTGGTCGGGGACGGTCTCCCGCCGATGCGACGCCGCCGAAGAACCAGCCGAGGAGCCCACCGTGAAGAAACGAATCGTCAAACCCTTTCGGCCCGTCTATCCGTCGCCGGCGGGGCTGATCACGTCGATCGACGAAGACGGCCGGGCGAACGTCCTCACCCTGGGCGAGGTCTTCAACGTCAGCATCGCCAAGCCGGTGATTCTGGGCATCGCCATCGCCAAACCTCGCTATTCCCACAAGCTGATCACCGCCACGCGCGAGTACGTGGTCAACCTGCCGACCGCCGCCATGGTCCTGACCGTCGACCGCTGCGGCAGCGTTTCCGGCCGCGACGTCGACAAGTTCGCCGAGTTCGGGCTCACCGCCGTCCCGGCCACCAAAGTCGCCCCGCCGCTGATCGCCGAATGCCCGGTGAGCATCGAGTGCCGCGTGCTGGAGATTCAAGAGATCGGCGACCACGACCTCCTCCTCGGCGAAGTGCTGGCCGAGCACGTGGCCGAAGAGGCCCTCGACGAAGACGGGCAAGTGTTGGTCGACAAGCTGGACCCGCTGTGCTATCAGCACTCGGAGTATTGGTCGTGTGGAGAGCGACTCGGGCGGCATGGGTTGTCGCGCGAGTAGCCGGTCAGATGTCGACCGGCAGACAATCGGCCAATGGGGCTTGACGACGGCCTTGCGGAGCGGGAGAATCAGCCGAAATGGGCCATCGAAAGGAGGACATCCTGCGGTCCCGCGCTCTCTTGCCCGACAGCCAGTAGCGACACCCGGCCGATGGTCCTCAACGGCGTCTCATGCAGAACAGATAAGCCGGCTACCTCAACCGTAATGCAGCGAACCCATGGCAGACGAACTCGGAATTCTCGACCTGCTCGTTGCTCGTGGGTTCGACCCGAAATGTAGATCGAAGCTTGTTCGACACCAAGACAAACGATACCACATCGCGACGCTAATCCGCGACGGTTGGATGGACCTCTACCAAGCCGTTCAATCCCGCAACGTCTTCGGCGATTGCGACTATATCGTCACCTTCATCGGTGACGGCGGTACTCGCGCAAAACTACTGGGCGTCTACCGTGTTCTCGCATCAAGAGCCAGCACTCCGGATGACATCCCGCAAGATGCACCGTTTGCCGATTTGCATTTCGATTCCGCGTATTTCTACGAGTTGGAACATCAAGAGCAATACGCTGATCTTGAAGGACGTGTTGTTATTGAATGGGGCGCGGGCGCATTGGCGTGGCACCAACACATGCGAAACAAACCGGTCATCGAGATCTTCCCGACCGGTCGCGCGCTACAGCCATTCTCAGATTACCTGGACTTCAGCCTTACCTACGCTCAACTCAGGGATCTGGCCTCTAACCCCGCTGCGCATCGGGATTGGTATTCCAGCCTTTCTGCAGTCGCTGGCATCTATCTTATTCTTGCCGAAACAACCGGTGATCAGTATGTAGGCTCGGCATACGGTCTTGACGGAATATGGGGGCGCTGGCAGCAATATGCGGCAAACGGTCACGGTAACAACAAGTTGCTCCGCGAGATCATTCGTGATGATGCCGCCTATCCCGGGGCCTTCCGGTATTCTCTACTGCAGGTCTTGCCGAAAACCACAAGTGACTCCGAGGTGATCCGTTGGGAAACTCAATACAAGAATAAGCTCGGCAGTCGTGCAACTGGATTGAACGCCAATTGAAACGCTGCGTAACAAGCCGATGCGCAGGAATTGCATTGTCAAGAAGAGGCTTGTCAAGCTGAAAAGAGAAATCTCATGCAAATCGTCATCGCAGGTGGTCACGGACAAATCGCGATGCTGCTGCATCCGCTGCTGATCGCCCGGGGGCACCAGGTGCGGGCGCTGATCCGCAATCCGGAGCATACCGACGAGGTGCGGCAGGCCGGGGCCGAGCCGGTGGTCTTTGATCTGGAGGCGGAGGGCGACGCGGCCGAAGCGGTCGGGACGGCCGATGCGGTGGTCTTTGCCGCCGGGGCCGGGCCGGGCAGCGGGGCCGCGCGAAAGCTGACCATGGACCGCGACGGGGCGATCAAGCTGATCGACGCCGCCAAGCGCAACGGCATCGAGCGGTACGTGATGGTCAGTGCCATGCACGCCGAAGAGCCCCGCGGCGACGAGGTCTTTCAGACCTACCTGCGTGCCAAGTCCGAGGCCGACGAGGCGTTGCGCGGCAGCGGGCTGGACTACACGATCGTCCGGCCCGGGCGTCTGACCAACGATCCGGGCACGGGACGGGTCAGCCTGGCCGCCCGCTTGCCCCGCGGCCAGATTCCCCGCGCCGACGTGGCGGCCGTGCTGGCCCGGGTGCTGGAAGCTCCGGCGACGATCGGCCGTCAGTTCGACCTGACCTCCGGCGAGCAGGCCATTGCCGAAGCCTTCGCCTCAATGTAGGTGCCGATCCCGGGACGACGGGCGGCGACGTCCGATCAAAGGCCCAGCAGCGGTGCCATGCTCGACGGCGGGCTCTCGATCAGCAGCCACAACGTCTCCCCGCGCATGCCGTCGGATAGGAACAGATCCGGGGGATAGCGGCGATAGAGGAGCATCTCGTCATAGATCAGCTTCTCGTCATAGCAGTTCAGTTCCATCCCGGCCAGATATTGCAGGCGGAGGTTTCCGTCGAGGTTGATTTCGGCGTCGGACAGCCACGGCTGCAGGTCGGCCTTGCAGCCGGCGTAGGTTGCCAGCAGACTGAGCGCCGAACCCAGAGAGACGTCGTCCAGCGATTGCCGGACCAGTTCGTGATCCTCGCGATCCAGCCGTGCTTGCAGTTGGTCGACGTCGATCCGCGTCGGGCCGGCTTGCCCGAGCAGGACGATGTCATATCCTTCGCCGCCCACGTCGTTGCCCCAGATCGTGCCGCCGGAGAACACCTCGAAGAACGTGGCGGTCTCGCTCTTCACGGCCGCCAGGCTGGTCTCGTACAAGGGCACCCACTGCGTGACCACGCCGCCGGGGTTGAGGTGCTCGCGGCACAGCTCGAAATACTCTCGCGAGTAGAGCGCCGCCGCACCCTTGACCCAGGGGTGGATCGGATCGGAAGTGATGATATCGAACTTCTCGTTCGTGGTGACGAGAAAATGCCGGGCGTCGTCGATGATGACCTCGACGCGCGGGTCGTCGATCACGAAGTTGTTCTCGTAGCCGAAATACTCGCCCGCCGCCGAGGGGATCAGCGGCTCGATCTCGCAGATCACGATCCGTTCGATGCTGGGATGCCAGACAAACGACCCGGCCGTAACGCCGGCTCCACAGCCCACGACCAACACGGATCGCGGTTCTTCGTGGATCAGCGCAGGCAAATGGCCCAGCATCTTCTGCAGCCGCATGTCTTCCGACTTGCTGGAGGCGACCACCTTGCCGCTGACGTGAAAACTCCGCACGCCGCCGGGGTACTGGGAAACGGCGATCGACGCGTTCATCCCTTCGCCTACGTAGAGGAACTCCGGCAGTTTGTTGCGAGTCGGCAGGTAGCGGCCGTAAGCGATCAGCCCCCTGGGTACCTCGGGGACCGTGAACGCCAGCCCGGCTCCGAGTAGAACCACGACCGTCAGCGGCGCCCACCGAGCCACTCGCCACGCAGCGCTCCGGGAATTGCCTTGCCAGGTCGCCATGCTGAACATCAACAATGCGGCTCCGGCGGCCTCGACGATCAGCACCTTCTGCGCAGCCTGTGTTCCGATCCACGCGATCATGAACATCGAAAAGCCAATCGCCCCGACGATGGCGCCCAGCGTGTTGGCGGCGTAGACTTCGCCCACCAGCCGTGCCGGGTCCTGCCCGGGGGCGGCCGCAGCGGCAAGCGCCAGCGGAAAACTGGCCCCCCACAAACAGGCTGCCGGCATGACGGCCCAGGCGCAGCGCAGCAGATCGAGTTGGAACGTGTGCCACGGACTCGTCGCCAGCGACGGATCGATCGGCCAAAACGGCAGCGAACGAGCCAGCATGTAGGCGGTCCAAGCCACGGCCGCCGTCAGCAGCAATTGGCAGCAGCCCAGCGCAAGCCGAGGATCGATCTTGCGGCGAGCCGCCAGCGCCCCCGCGCTGCTGCCGATCCCCAGTCCGACCAGAAAGACGGCCAGGATGATCGAGAAGGTATAGACCGATGCGCCGAGCATCAGCGAAAGCTGCCGAGTCCAGATCACCTCGGCCCCCAACGCGCACATCCCGGATACGGCGATCGTCACGTACGCCGCCCAGCGTCCGGGCGCGCGTACGACGGCCCGTTCGGAGGCGTCACTTGCCGATTCCCGATACGGCTGGAATCGCGCCACGACCAGGCCGATGATTGCCACGGCCGCGTTGATTGCCGCGGCGACGTGGGTGGCGGTGGCCATATCGTAGACTCGCAGCAGGTAGAACCCGGCCAGCAGGCAGCCCACGACGGCGCCGGCGATATTCGCGCCGTAGAAGAACCCCAACCGCGAGACGCCCCGGGGCGTTGTTTCCATCCAGCGGGCGATGGCCGGCAACGTGGCTCCCATCAGCACGGTCGGCGGGAGCAGGCAGCATCCACAGACGACGCCTCGCCACACGATGCCCGCCTGGCCGCTGCCGACGGCGCCGACGTACAGCCGGCCGGCCGCCGGCATCCCAAACAGCAACGCGATTCCGATCAGCCCGATGCCGAGTTCCAGAAGTGCATAGACTCTCAGCGGATGCCAGCGCGCGGGAATCACGCGCGGCAGCAACAGGCTGCCCAGGCACATCCCGCCCATGAACGTGCCCAACAGCACGCCCAAGGAAACGGCCGACGAACCGATCACCAACTGCAAGAGTTGGAACCAGACGATTTCGTAGATCAGGGCGGAGCAGCCGCTGCCGACAAACAGCAACAGCAACAGCGGCAACGACCGAGTGTGCAGCGGTGGATCAGCTTTTTCGTTGGGACCGGAGTTCATCTTGGTGCGGCTTCTCGTGGCTTTCAAACACTCCGGTTCGGCTATTCGATGTGGAAAAAGGGGACTGGCTCCGAGCCGCCGCAGACGCCTCACCAGTGGAAGACGCTGCCCGCTCGGTGCCTGCCCCCTGCTTCCGCGCGGCTATTCGATGACCCACAGCGTCACCGAGTCTCGATCCTTGATGAACACTTGGTTACCTGCAATCACCGGATAGGCGTAGCTGCCGCCTTTGGTGACCCGATAACCGGCCAGCCTTTTGAACTCCTTGGCGTCGGGCTCGAAGACGACCAGTTCACCGGCCGGCGACAACGCAAACAGCACGGAACCCGCATCGACGATCGAACCGTAGCCGCCTCGGCCTCCGCGCCGGCTTCCGCCCCCGGTCGACGGTTGAGCGTCCGATGCCAGCGGAGCGGTCCAAGCCGTCTTACCGCTTTCGACGTTGACGCAAAACACGTCGTTCGCGCTGGAGAGACCGTAAAGCACGCCATCCTTGAGCACCGGCGAGTTGTACATCAGCGAGTTGTCGGTGTTATACCAGACGTATTCCGATGTGATCTTCTCGTCCTTGGTGAAGAACTTCTCGGCCGTCATCCCGCGCCCCTCTCCGGCATAGATCACCGTCTGGCCGATCACGACGGGGGTCGTCGCATTGTACCGTCCTTGTGCATAGGCCCCTTGCCACAGGAGCTTGCCGTCCGCCGTGCCCACGATCACCAGGTTTCGCGCCGTGGGCGTGACGATCGCTTGCGACCGGTCGACCGTCATCAACACCGGCGAGGCATAGGCCGCGCCGTCGCCTGCCCACTTCCACTTCTCGTCTCCCGTCGTCAGGTCGTAGGCCACAATCGCTCCGCCGCGATCCCCGCCCGTTTGAACGATACACGCGCCGTCGAGGATCATCGGCGAACTCGAGGTGGCAAACATCGGCTCCGAGCCTGCAAAGTCGTTCTTCCGCCACAACACCTTTCCGGTCGCCGCTTCCACGCAGGAGACCATGCCGTGTACGCCGAGCGTGACGACCTTGCCGTCGGCCACGGCGGGTGAACAGCGCGGGCCCGGGAAACCGGACGCCGCCCCCCCGACACCTGCCGCTGCGTACTTGTCCTGCCACGCCTCCTTGCCGGTGGCGGCGTCGAAACATCGCAGCACCTCGTTTCCGTCCTGGCGGGCAAACACGAAGAGCTTGCCGTCGGCCAGTGCGGGCGTGGCCACGCCGTTCCCAACGGTCGCCGACCACCGCTTGGCCATTTCTTCAGGCCACGAGGCCGGCGCTTTGAATCCCCCGGCGACCCCGTCTCGGTTGGGCCCGCGCCACTGCGGCCAATCCTGTGCCCAGGCCCCGGACGCACACAGCAGACAAATCACCCATAGCACGACCGATCGAATGGCAGTTTTCATCGTGGCTCCTTCAGCGGGTTTCAACGAAAGTGCGATTTGTGGACCGAGATTGGCCTTTCGGCCTGTTGGCCGCTCTATGATTGAACCCTTGCGGACGAGAATCGGACCGCGGGGAACGTGAAAACAGTGGAAATAGACGGTCACCCAACGCATGGTATCAAGCGGTCGGCGCGACGAAAACGGCCCCAACGCCTGGCCTCGATCTGCCATGTGTGGGGCAAAGCGGCTCCCGGGACTGGTGCCGCACCCTCCGGGCGACAACGCCACCATTTGGCGAACCGCTCGACTAAGAACCGGGCCGCGAACTAAGGGCTTGTCCGGAAACAACTTCGTCCGCTTCATGGTAGCCATCACACTCC
>CAYYNP010000425.1:0-6755 GCA_964472545.1 uncultured Planctomycetaceae bacterium
GGTCACGCTGGCTCGCAGGTTTCCAGGAGTTTGCACCTAGAAACGGAAGAGCCCGGATTTTGTACATGGTGAAGACCTGGCCGCCTTCGCCCACACGGGCCTGGCGGTAGATCGCCGCGCCGCGGGAAGTCAGCCGCACCAGCAGCATCAGCAGGCCGATCAGCGGCAGCCCCGGCACCAGCAAGGCGACCGCCAACACACGGTCGACGGCGCCCTTCCATTGGAAATACGGCGCTCGTAGCGGGGCCGACGACGATGCCGGTCTGTCCGCAGACGATCGATAGCCGGCGATCGCATGCGGGCAACCTCGAAGGGGCTCGACGAGAGACATATAGGGGCTCCGGGTAGGAGTATTCGAGACGGAGTGATCGAGACGTGAAAACGGGGAGGAGGGAGGCGCGGCCGGACGCTACGCCTGTTTGGCGCCGTAGCCGTAGGCGTAGTTGCCGTATCGTTGCGAGTAACGCTTCGACGGCACGGCGTTGAGCACCACGCCGGCCGAATAGGCACCGGCGGTCTGAAGGCGCCGGTGGGTGGCGGTAACCTGATCGACCCGGCTCTTGTCGTGCATCACGCACATCAGAAACGCATCGGCCGCCTTGGCCATCACCAACGTCTCGCTGGCCGCCAGCACGGGCGGCGTGTCGATGATGATGTGGCCGTACGACGAACGAAGCTCCCGCAACAGGGCCTCGAACTCGTTGTTGCCCAGCAGTTTGTGGGGGCTGACCTTCAACTGGCCGGCCGAAAGCAGGTGCAATCGCTTGTCCCAGCTCGTCACCAGGGCGTCTTCCAGGCCGCATTCATATCCCAACACTTCGGCCAGGCCCGACGTCTGCGGGACGTCGAAGATCTCGTGAATATCCGGGCAACGCATGTCGCCGTCGATCAACAGCGTCGGCTCGCCCGAGGCATGGGCAATGCTCAACGCAAGCTGCGTGGCCAGGCTCGTCTTGCCTTCGTTCGATACGGAACTGGTCACCGCCAGCACTTTCATGTTTCGCGACGGCTCGGAGAGCATCAGGTAAGTCCGCAGTCCGTCGACGCTCTCCTCGAAGATCCCCAACTCGCGCTCGGCCAGTTTCGGCGAGGGTGCGTCGCCGCCGTTTTGTGCGGCCGGCAGGCACGGCAACTCGGCGATCACGTTGAGGTTGGCCGCAGTGAGCAACTGCCGGGAATCGCTCACCCGCCGGTTGCGATGCTCGCGGCAGACGGCCACGCCCAACGGCAGGCAAAAGGCCAATAGGGCCGCGGCCGACATCTTCTCCAGCGGCACCAACTTCGTCGGCTCGGCGGGAACCTCGGCCGGACGCACCAACGAAACCCTTGCCGGGGCCCGCCGCTCGGTGCGGACCGTGACGATGCGGTCGGTGATTCGATCCAGCACTTGCTCGGCCTGAGCCAATTCCGTCTGCTTGCGTTTGAAGTCGACGACTTCGGCCCGCGACTGTTTGATCTCGGCCACGCGCTGCTGATGCGCCTCGTCGAGCATCCGTACCAGCAACAGGTTCTCTTGGAGCTTGGTCCGCTTCAGCACGAGATCGTCGGCCTGCTTCTTCCGCAGGGTGGTCTCTTCGGTCGCCTTGACGCGCTGCCACAGCCGGGCCTTGAGTTGAGTGACGGCCTGCTGCTCCTGGTAGTATCCGACCAACTCCTGGCGGTAGAGCGGGTCCGACGTTCCCAAGACCGACTTGTTGGCGATCTCGGCCAGCTTCTTATGCCTGGCCAACACCAACCCGTTCTGGCGGATCACCTCCGGATGGGTTTCGACGGCCGCGGCGATCGTGGCCTGCGGAACGTCGACGCCGGCCGTGGCAACCGCTTCGAGCGCTGCGATCTGGGCCTTGAGCGTCTCCTGCTCGACCTTTAGCGCGGTCAATCGGGTTTGCAGCTCGACCGACGGCTGATCGGCACTCGCTTGCGCCGTACCGGCCGCCGTGCCGCCGGGAACTTTCTCCGCTGCACGGCGAACCTGCTCCTGCAAGCGGGCCACTTCCGCAGCGTGCTTCTGCTGCTCTTGTTCGAGCAGGGCGATCACCTCGGCGCTGCTTTCGGCGACGTCTTGCCCTCGCACGGCGAAGTACGATTCGACCACGGCGTTGACGATCCCGGCACACGTCTGCGGCTCGGTGCTCTGGTAGGAAATCTTGACCAGCTCCGAATCGCCCAGTGCGCTGACGCCGAGCCGTTTGGCGATGCTGCGGATCAATGCCTGTTCTTTTCCGGCCCCGCCGTCTCTACCAGGCCCGCACCCACCACGGCCGGCCCCAGCACCACCGGGCTGCGAAGTAATTCGACCTGCGTCTTGATATATCCCTCCGGACGTTCCTGCGACTCGAATGCCAGGAAGGGAGCCGTTTCGTCGACGCGGAGCCAGGCGGCCGCCTCGAAGACCGGATCGACCACGGTATAGACGGCCCCGGCCGCCAAAATCGCCAGGACCAGCCCAACCGGAACGATCCACTTCCAGTGACGCCGAACGACGTTCAGCAGAAACCGTCCGTCAATGGCGTTTGCCGAGGAACCGTTCGACGCTGGATGGTTTGCCGGGTGGGCCGCACGAGGTTTCGGCCGTGGCATGGCGTTACCGTCGGTCACAGCGGGAGGACTGCAGAGTTCAGACACTGAAGACCTGTTCGGGTTCGAGAAGCGTGGCTGCGTGTCGCCGTGAGAATTCGGCAGTCGGCTAGGAAGCAAACTGCGTACCACGACGCCCCGCCGGCACGGTCGGCCGCATTTCAGGCGGAAAACGCCGCGTGGGGCAGGTACCGACGCTTCGCTGAAGACGTGCGGCTGGCCAGGCGGCGTTGCGTCGACTCAACGTCTGTGCTTCGCCGGCGATGCAGAAAGTCAACGCACGAGTGGGCCCCGCTCCCATTGCCCGTCGCCGATGCAGGCGGTATCTTGGGTCCCGTCAGAGAAGCACCTCAAGATCCGGCAGTGGCAAGGTTTTCGACATGTTCGAGCACGTCCAGCGTGTGATCGGCCCCTACGAGCCCCGCCCGCCGGTGTGTCGGGAACACGACCCCCGGGCCGCCGACGTCGCCCGACAGGTGGCCGCCCTGGTTCGAGCGCACCTGCCGCGGCTGGAGGTCGAGCACGTGGGGAGTACGGCCGTGCCGGGTTGTCCGGGAAAAGGCATCGTCGACCTGATGATTCCCGTGCCGGAGGGGGAGATGGAGCGGGTGAAGCTCTTGCTGGAGCGATTGGGGTTCCAGCCACAGACCAACCGCGATCCGTTTCCCGAGAGCCGGCCGATGCGGGTGGGCACGTTTCAGGGCGACGGCGAGCCGTTCTTGCTCCACCTCCACGCAATCCCCACGGATTCGCCCGAGATCGAGGAGATGCGGTTCTTCCGTGTCTGCCTACAGTCCGATCCCGAGTTGCTCGCGGCGTACGTCGCCCGCAAGCGCGAACTGATCGCCGCCGGCGTGACCGATTCGGTCGACTTCGCCAACGCCAAAGGGGAGTTCATTAAGGAAGTGCTGAAGTAAGTCATGCCAGAGTAGTTCTCCAGAAATAGGTGGCCCACTGGGAGCACAAAGGAGTGCTGGTAATGCTGACCGTCTACGTAGCTACGGGGGGCAGGGGCAAGACCGGAGAACGGGTGGCAAAGGCGGCCCTGGCGCAATTCGAGAATGCCCCGGCCAAGATCGTAGTGCATGGCAGGATCCGCACGCCGGAAGAGGTCCGCGCCGTGGTCGAAGAGGCCCAGCAGCAAGACTCGATCATCTTGCACACGTTTGTCTCCGAAGAGTTGCGCCATGTGTTGCTGACCGAAGCCCGCGTACACAACGTCGACTCGATGGACGTGCTCGGTCCGGTGCTGGATCGTCTTTCCACCCGGCTGAAGCTCACGCCGCTGGGTACGCCGGGCCGCTCATCACAAATGGCCGAAGACCAGGCACGCGCGATCGAGGCCGTCGACTTCGCCTTTCATCACGACGACGGCCAACGCGTCGAGGAGTTGCACAAGGCCGAGATCGTGCTGGTCGGCGTTTCCCGCACGATGAAGACGCCCACGATGATCTACTTGGCCTATCGCGGGTGGTTCGCTGCGAACGTACCGCTGATGCCGGAATTGGCACCGCCGCGGGCGCTCTTGGCGCTGCCGTCGGCGCGCGTCGTTTGCTTGCTGATGAACCCCGGCCGACTCCGGGAGCTCCGTCTGGTTCGGGCCAAGCAGGCATCAATTCCCGTCGAGCCGTACGCGTCGCGGGAGCACATCTTGCAGGAGCTTCGCCATTGCCAACGGCTCTGCCTGAGTTGCGGCTGGCGGACCGTCGACGTGACCGGCAAGTCGGTGGAAGAAGTTGCCCGAGAGATCATCGCCCTGCTGCCGGACATCCGCGCCGAACAAACGCAGGCCGCGGAGGCCGAAGGGTCCCGGGGCCGTTGACCGTTTTGCGCAATGACGTGCGCCGCCTGAGCACAAATGGACTTCGTCCACGTAATCCTGAAGACAGAGGAGCACATCCACATGACCCGATTCCTTGCTACAAGAGCGGTCCCGTTACTCGCAATCTGCATTTCGCAAACCCTTTATGCGACGTCGGTTACGGCGGCTTCGAGCAGTCCACCCAATATCGTCTTCATCATGGCCGACGATCTCGGCTATGGCGACCTGGGCTGCTACGGCCAGCGGTGGATCGAAACGCCCGAGTTGGATCGGATGGCCGAAGGAGGGCTGCGCTTCACTCGATTTCACGCCGGGTCGTCGCTCTGCCTGCCGTCGCGGTGCGCGTTGATGACCGGCTTGCACACCGGCCATAGCCGCTGCCGAGTCAACGGCGGCGGGGGAAACCACCCGCCGCTGGCCGAGGAGGACACCACCATGGCCGACGTACTGAGGGCGGCCGGCTACAAGACCGCAATGATCGGCAAGTGGTCGCTGGGCGATGAGTTCGTCGGCTGCGTGGTCGAGAAGAAGAACCACGACGGCAGCGGGGCAATCTACAAACAGGGATGGGACTACTACTTCGGCGAGCCGAACCAGACATACAACCACGCCTACTACATGAATCAGATGTATCGGCTCGACCGGCTCGGCCTGCTCGGTGCCAAGACGCCCGCAGGCCGCCTCGACGTGATCGCCTATCCGCGGAACTCGACCGAGCGAACCCATTACAGCCACGACCTGCTCACCACCCACGCGCTGGCGTTCATCGACGCCGCCAAAGACGGCCCGTTCTTCCTCTATCTGCCGTACACGGTTCCCCACGCCCGCTTCGAGATCCCCGAGTTGGAGCCCTACGCCAAAGAGGCTTCCTGGTCGGCCAACGCCAAGGTCTACGCGTCGATGATCACGCGGATGGACCGCGACGTCGGCAAGATCCTCGCCCGACTGAAGCAGCACGGACTCGACCGCAACACGCTGGTCGTATTCACCAGCGACAACGGATCGGCCGACGGCTTCAAGGAGTTCAACAGCAACGGCGGACTCGAGGGGCGCAAAGGTATGCTGACCGACGGCGGACTGCGTGTGCCGTGCGTGGCCTATTGGCCGGGCCGCATCGCCGCCGGGCAGACCAGCGACGAGTTGGCCGCCTTCTGGGACTTCCTGCCCACCTTCGCCGAGTTGGCCGGCATCCGGCCGCCCCGACCGACCGACGGGGTATCGCTAGTGCCGACGTTGCTCGGCCAAGGGAAGCAGCAATCGCACGGCTACCTCTACTTCTGGCTCAACGGCAAAGACCGCATCATCCGCGGCGCCGGTGAAACCCGCGACGACGCAACGATCCGCGCCGAAGCCAAGACCGACGTGGTGGTGCCGGTGTTTGGCGGTAGATAGCGTTAACGGAAATACAGTCGGGTGGCTGGGGCATAGCGCAGCGCTGCCCCAGAGAGCCGGCGTTGTCTCGAAAGACCCACTGATCTGGGGCTTCGCTGCGCTCAGCCGCCAGCCACCCCGAAACTCACGTTCTCAACGCTCCTCAATCGCATCGCGCGTATCCGCCACAAATCCGACTTGCTTCATCGCCTCGGTAATCTCCCGATTCGCCATGAATCGCTTCCAGACGAGTCCCGTGCGGTGGTTCTCGGCCATCACGAGCGTGATGCCCACGTCGATGCCGATCACGTCGCGGGCGACCCAGCCGGTGTTTGGGTTGAAGGCGTCGCGGAAGCCGTAGGTGGTGTAGATCTGCCGGCCGTACGCGTCGCGCATGTGGCGCAGGGCGTCGAGACACTCCCTCGGGGCAAAGGGGATCGATCCGCCAGCCGCGCAGGGAGCGATCAGTCCGTCGAGCGGGCGGCGGCGCGGTTCCGGCGGGCCGCCCATCCCGCCGCGATACCCTTCCGGCGCGTCGCAGGACGTCAACCCCCAGAGGTTTTCACCCCATTTCGGGAATCGCTCCTGCAGGTCGATGCAAAACTGGCGCTGGGCCAGCGTGGCGTCGCAGGAGTTGCGGAAGTAGTTGGCGTGGCGATCGCGCTGGCCGCGGAAATCGACCCAGGCGTGGGGATATTGGTGCGTAAATAGCGGCCCACACTGGATGTACTTCCGCCCGGCGTAGGTGATCACCGGCTCGCGGGGCCAGGCCTCCCAGACCTCCGCCGGCAACGGGTGCGTGGGCGACCCGATCGCCATCAGGTACATAAACGGATGCTCCGAGAAGCCCGCCCAGCGGGCAGCCAAGAAGCCGCTCTCCGGCTTGAAGCCCATCGAGAGCATCTGGCCGCCATTTTGCATCCAGGGCCAGTCGACGCGGTTATAGATCTCGGTGGCCAGCCGGGCGACCTCCGTTTTGGGGAAG
>CAYYNP010000426.1:0-6732 GCA_964472545.1 uncultured Planctomycetaceae bacterium
AGTCGTCTCGCTCCGCGAGACGAACCGACATCTCGCGGAGCGAGATGACTACTATACTCTGTCGCGGCAAGCTCAGCCTTTCGGTTCGGGTGGAATCGATGCAGGCTTCTCCAATGTCGCTTCGAGCACGTCGCCGGCCTTCATGTCGATCTGATAGAGGTCGCCCACCTTGCGGACGTCCTGCCGGCTGAACTCCGGCGTGCGGCGGCCGAAGTTGTCGCGAAGCTTCAATAGGCCGTTCTGTGTGGCCTCGATGCGGAAGCGGGTCGTGGCGTTGTTTTCGCGTCGGGCGGAGACGACGTAGCCGCCTTCGGTGCGAAGCTTCTTGAAAGCGGCCTCGTGCCACTGCCACGGTGTGGCGGGAAACAGCCGCACGACCGGCGTGGGGTCTTTCGGCCGATTCGGTGCCCAGCTTTGCAGCAGCATTTCGTGGACGGCCTCCATCGCCAGGAAGTTGCCCTCCAAGGTAAACGGCCGATAGCGGAAGCCCGACAGCCCGGCGCCGATCTGATCGCCGTTGGCGTGAAAGCCGTTGCGGAGGATGAAGGCCCGCTCGTAGTCGGTGAGATACTTCAGGGCCTCGTCGGCACGCCCTGCCCGGGCCAGGATGCAGGCGAACCAGGAGAAGCTATAGCCGCACCAGGCCCCGGTGCCCTTGGCGCGAACTTCGTCGAGCGTTGCGCGGATGATCGCCCGCTCGCGGTCGCTGCCTTCGATGTGCAGCGTACCCAGCGGGTGGATCGCCATGGTGGTGGCGTGGTGGCGATGCGAGACATTGAACGGCTCGCCCTTGGCAAACATCAATACGTTGTTTTCGTCCACCAGCAAATCGTCGAGTTTGCCGCGGTGTTCCTGCCAGCGTGCCGCCTCGTCCGGTTTGTCCAGCGTCCGAGCCATCTCGGCCAGCGCCTCGAAGGTCCATTGCATCAGTGCCAGATCGTGGTTGGTGTTCGGTTCCAGCCACGCCCGTAGCGAGTTGTTGTGGATTTCCGGCGAGGAGGAGAGCGGCAGATAGAGCTTGCCGTCGCGCTGTTCGAGCAGCCCGATGACGCCGGTGGCAATTTCGCCCAGCCAGGGATACGCCCGGTCCGCGAGGAACTTGCGATCCATCGTGTATCGCCAGTGCAGATAGAACGATTGGCCGATCCACAGGGCATTGGTCGGCGAGAGGGCGTATTGCGACCAGCCGGCGGTCGGCTTGCCGGCCAACGTGGCTACGCCGGGCACGGCGGCCCCCTCGACGCCGTAGAAATCGCTGGCGAACTTGCGATAGGCCGGCAGCAGGTCCCAGTTGTAGTTGATGAAGCTCAGGCCCGCGTCGGTCAGCCCGGCGGCGTGATACGGCAGGTAGGTCATCTGCGTGTTCAGGTCGTGGTGGAAATCGCCCTTCCACGGCGGCAGGCCACCATCGTCACGGGTCCAGACGGCCTGCAACGGCATCGGCGGGGCGTCGGGACGGGAAGCGGCGCCGTAGAAATACTTTACGAGGTTGTAATGGCGTTGGATGCGAGCGTTCGGCACGCTTACCGAAGAGGTTGCCCAGAAGTCGTCCCACCATCGCCGATGCGGCTTGAGCATCGCCTCGTAGCCGGTCGCGAGTGCCTCGGCGACGCGGCGTTTGCCCGCGGCCAGCGGGTCGTCGGTGTCGCGATTCGAGGTGATCGCCACGGCGAGTTGCGTTTCTCCGCCCGTGCGTTTGGCGGCCACCACCACGGCGTACTTCAGTCCCAGCGCGGCCTGCTGCACCATCCAGGTCATCGCGTCGTCGCGGCCGAATTCGGCCGGCTCGTAACCCAGGCGGTCCAACCCGCCGGGACGCAGGAACTCGTACGACGGCGCCGGCCCCACCACGCGGACCATCGCCACCGGCCGTGTGGCAGCGAAAAAGCACTCCAGGCGGCCCTGGCTGAGCGCCGCCTGTCCCACGGCCCGCCGCATGTCCAACGTGAAGGAGGTTGCCTGCTGCGACGCGTCGAGCTTCAACACCAGCCGCCCGCCGGGCAGCTTGGTCGGATAAGGAATCTGATTATACGGATGGTCGAACAGCCGGCTGATCTCGGCTTGGTTGCCCTCGGCCTTCAACCGCCGGATCGTGTCGTATGTCCAATTCTCTTGATGATAGACTTCCGGCAGGCGTTCGTCCCACAGATCGCCGCGGTCGAGCGAGAGGTTGATCGTGTTCTCACCGCCCCAGAGCAGCCCGCCGGTCAGGCCGTTGCCCAGGGGAACGCCTTCGTCCCAGGTGGCGATGGGGGCGGTGAGTTGTAGCCGATGGACGTCCGGCGACGGTTCTTCGCCGGCCGAAGGTACGCCCGGCAGGAAAAGAGCGGCCGCGTAGGCAAACAGGCGGATCGAACGTCTTGGTCGCATGTTGGCGTTCCTTTGCTCGGATCGAGGAAACATGTGGAGGAGCCCAACGGTGCTTCTCGGTTGCCCATTCTGGCCGACCGGACCGTGGCAGGTCAAGTCGCTGGTGAATGGGAGGGCACGCCGACGAGCGCCTCATAATTGCCAGTGTTCTCTCGTCTGCGGTGGGGTGGTCGCCTTTGTTGCTCGTGGAAACTCCCTTGACCGACCGATTTCTGTAACGCTTTTTCCCATTCGCCGGTCTCTAAGGTAGAATCGGCGGTGCCTATTGGAAGGGAACCATGGCTGAGCGCGTCGAAGACTGCACGACCACAGACACGGACCTGATCGGATCGACCCTGCAAGGGGACCTGACGGCCTTTGGCACGTTGGTCGATCGCCATTGGCCGCTGGCGGTGGCCTTGGCGTTGAGCCGGCTGGATAATCCGGTGGACGCCGAAGACGTGGCCCAGGAGAGTTTTATTAGGGCCTACGGTAGGCTGTCGTCGCTGCGCGATCCGAAACGGTTTGCCGGGTGGCTCAGCCGGATCGTATCGCAGCAGTGTGTAGATGCCTATCGGCGGCAGCAGCGCACGCGAAAGGCCTTGGGCCGCTCGGTGCGCGTGGAGGAGATCCCGGATCGTGCGGCGGCCTATTCGTCGAATCCCGGTCTGAGTACCCAACAGATCCACTTCGTGCGCCGGACAATCGGCAGGCTGCCCGAGAAGTACAAGCGTCCGGTCATTCTGCGGTTTGTGAGCGGGCTGTCGGCCGTCGAAATCGCCCGCCAATTGGGCAAACGCCCGGGCACCGTCCGCGTCTGGCTGCATCGTGCCTATAAGTTGTTACGTCATGAACTTGCGCCTTTGCTCGAGGAGGTGTAACGATGGAAAACTGCCCACACACTCAGGAGACACTGGCTCGTTACCTCGAAGGCGGGCTCGCCGACGGCGAGCAGGAGACGATGCGGGAACACCTCGCGAGTTGTCCGGCCTGCGCGGCGGCTTTGCAGAAGTTCGATCTGGTGGCCGAGGTGGTCCAGGACGCCATGGTGCCCGAGGGCGGCGCGCAACGTGCCGCGGCACAAATCAGCGAGCGTTTGCAGCGGTCTCAAACTGCCCCCACGAAGCGCCTCGCCCCGCTACCGGGCGGCAGCAGTCGGATTCGGCAATGGGCCGCCGGCGCCGCCCTGCTCTTGATCGGCGTGGGCTTGGGGGTCGTGTTTCAAGGCCAAATGTCGAAGCCCGAGGAGGGAGTTTCCCAGCAACGCGTCGCCATACGGGTGGCCGAGCTCGAGGGAACGGTGCTGGTCAAACATCGCGACACCCAGGTGTGGCACGTCCTCGAGTCCGATTCTGCGATCTATCTGGGAGACACGTTTCATACGACGGCCACGTCGAACCTCGTGCTTGCCCTGGACGCAGAATCCCAAATGCAGGTCACCCAAAACAGCATGCTGGTGCTCGAATCGTACGACGACGAGATCCAGTTCTATCTGGAGCACGGGCAGTGCACGCCCGTGCTAGGCGGTCCGCATGGGCCGTTCTTCATTCGCACGCCCAACGGTCGCATGGAAGCCCTGGGCACGGAGTTCACCGTCGAAGTGACCGAGTGAGCTACACATCCCATTCTAGTCAAAGGAGTTGAAATGAAACTGACGTGCATCACTGTCTGTTCGTGCGTGCTGTGGTTCGTGCCGGCCCTAGCCCCGGCGCAGAAGACTGAAGTCCGCGTTCACCACGGGAAGGTCCGTGCAGAAACCGACGTCGCCAAGACGGATGTCCCCGCCGGACGCAAGGCGACCATTCTCTCGGGCGGCAAGCCGGTCGTGTCGGTTAGCGATCCGCTGGTCGACGACGTGATGAAACTCTACAAGTGGGTGCAAGAGGAGAAGCAGGCCGAGCGTCAGCGGATCGACACGTTCAATATCACCGTGGTGCGCGTCGACGACGACCAGGCCACCTGGGCTTACCTAACGGAATGCACTAACCACAAGACACAGGCCTCCGACACGTTCGTCTTAGGCATCAATACTCCCGATGACGTCAAATACTACGACGTCGAAGGGAACCTGCTGCCATTCGAGCTCGAGAGGGTCGACGACGACGGCGGGCTCTACACGATCACCTACTCGAAACCCGTCGCACCGGGCGGTACCTTCAGGTTCATCAGCGTCGCCAGCAAGCAGGTCCAAGTGGACGTCGACTCAAAGGGAATCCTGAGGCATCTGCACCTCACCTGGAACGTGCCTTACTGTCTGAATTATTGCCGCATTATCTTGCCTCCTTCGGCGGTCTTCGTGGAGTCGTCTCGGCCGGTGCTCGCCGTGGAGAGCGTCGCGGACCGCGTCGCCTTAACCAGCCGCGCCCATACCGGCCTCATGGGAGATGGAAAGTTCCATTTCGCCTTTCTGTGGCCCGGGAAAGACAACACGACCCTGCTCGACGTCCCCGGCCACTTTCGCGGCCTGCGCGACCAGCAGAAGGAGGAGATCGGCAAACAGTACCGCGCCCAACTGGCCAAGATCCAAGCCGGCCTGACGTACCACGATCAAAGTACGCCGCTGAAGGCCCTGCTCAGTCTGCGCAGCGCCGCCGCCCACAAAGACGAAAAACGGGTGATCGATCTGATCGGCAATCCGGGCCTGAAAGAGGATGCGGCCGAGTATCCCGATGAGGCGCTCGACTACATGATCCAAGGTAGTCAAACCTACGAATTCCTGCGCACTCCCTCATACCCTGAAGATCCCCAGGACGGCGACAAGCACCCGATCAAGCTATGCCGAAAGGGATCGCTGTTGCACGATGCCACGGTCCAGATGGTCTTTGACGGCGGGAAGTGGTACTTGTGGGACTACGAGCCGCAGTGGACCTCAGACGAAGAATGACGTACGGCCGACACCCGCGCCGGTCGAGGTTGGCTACACATCGCTACCTCCTCACGCAATACAACCACCTTCGCCCACGGATGTAGATCTTGCCGTCGCTTACCGCCGGCGAGGCGACCGTCGCGTCTTGGAGTTGGTTCTCGGTGAGCCGATCGTAGCGGGGCGAGGCGGAGATTACCGTGGCGAGGCCCTTCATGCTGAGAAAATAGACCCGGCCTTCAGCCACGATCGGCGAAGCGCGATACTCGCCCTTGATCCGCTCGCTCCAATGCAGCCGCCCGCTGGGCGCGTCGAAACAACGGACAATGCCCGTATTGTTGACCATGAACAACAACTCGCCGGCTAGCACGGGCGAGGGGCTGTCGGAAATGCCTTGCGTGTAGCTCCAGACGATATCGTCGCGCGTCCGCGTGCCGTCGCCGCCGGGGCGAACCGCCAACAGGGCCGCCCGCATGCCGCGGATCGCGTAGATCGTTCCGTCGGCGGCCGCCACGGGCGTGGGGATCAGCCGATTGCCGATCAACTTCGGCAAGTCCCAAAGCCGGCGGCCGCTGGCCGGGTCGTAAGCGTCGAGCATCTCGGCCCCCATCACGATCATCTCGATCCGATCGCCGTTGCGGCGGAAGATGGGCGTGGTGTAGGCGTCGCAACTCTCGCGCGTGGCGGAAGTCATGCGCATCGTCTTCCAGCGTTGCTCGCCGGTCCGCTTGTCGTGGGCCACAAGGTAGCTCGGCGCCAACTCCTCCTGCACGTCGTGGCAGGAGTCTTGCATGCAGACCGAAATCACCAGGTTCTGATACAACACGGGGCTGTTGCCGTGCCCCCACCAGATCGTGTAGCGGCCGTGGTCCTCTTGCAGATTATGGTGCCAAAGCGGCTTCCCGTCGAAATCGTAGGCCGCCAGGTCGCCGTTGCCGAAATGGACGACGACCAGTTCGCCGTCGGTCACCGGCGACGGCGTGGCCAGGTTGTGGTTGTCGTGGAACTTCTGACGACCGCGGTAGCTGCCCGGGGGTCCGCGCAAGGTGTCGCCGCTGCCAACGAGCCGTGTCCAGCGGATCTCGCCGGTCGGCTTGTCGATGCACAGCAGCACCAGCCGCTTGCCGTTCTGCTCGGCCGTGGTGACAAAGATCGCGTCGCCGAAGATCGCCGGCGTGCTGGTCCCCCACTCCGGCAGCCGGCACTTCCATTGAATGCCGAAATCCTCGCTCCAGGCGATCGGCAGATTCGTTTCGCGGCAGACGCCGTCGCCGGTCGGCCCGCGCCACTGCGGCCAGTTGTCGGCCGCCGCGGGCACGGCGACCACCAGCAGGCACAGAACACTAAGCGAGCAGGAAAGCTTCATCGCGCCGGATCTCCACGTGCGGTTGGGAGTGTGACAACGACCACGAACATACCACGTCTGCGACACGGACGCCAGCTTGCGGCTTCTCGACGCAGGAGGACTGCAAAGTCGATTCGCGGGAGTGGAAAACGGGGACTGGCTCCGAGCCAGAATC
>CAYYNP010000427.1:0-6727 GCA_964472545.1 uncultured Planctomycetaceae bacterium
GACAAGGTGAGGAGGTGACAAGGTGAGGGGCAGCCGCACGCATACCTCCTCGCTGTCTACTGCATACTGTCTACTGCACACTGCTTACTGCACACTGCCTACTCTTCAATGCTCCTCCGCCTCGCCTACCGTGCTCTGAGAGAGATCTCACCCCGACTTGCGCTCAAGGCTGCCTACCTCTGGGTCTACAAAGGCATGTGGGCCATCCGGGCGTACAAGCGACGGATGCGGCGAGGGGAACGGTTTCCGCCGTTCCTGTTTCTGGCGCTGACCGACCGATGCAACCTCCGCTGCCGTGGCTGCTGGATCGAGAGTTCCGGCAAGAAGCGTGAACTGGCGGCCGAGGACGTCGACACGCTGATCGCCGTCGGCAAGCGGCACAAGTCGTACTTCTACACACTGCTCGGCGGCGAGCCGATGGTCTATCCGGGCTTGTGGGATCTGATTGGCCGGCATCGCGACTGCTACTTCCAGATCATCACCAACGGGATGTTCTTCGACGAGGAGAACGTGCGGCGGCTGAAGGCGGCGGGTAACGTCACGCCGTTGGTGAGTATCGACGGGCCGCAACTGCAAAACGACGCGCGGCGCGGCGAGGGCGTCTTCGCGACGGCCATGGAAGGGCTCGCGCGGCTGAAGCAGCACAAGATCCTCTACGGCGTGGCCACCACCGTCACCGGCCAGAACCTCGACGAAGTGATGACCGACGAGTACGTGCGCGGGTTTATCGATCGCGGGGCGATGTACCTATGGTACTACGTCTTCCGCCCCGTGGGCGCCGATCCATCGCCGGAGCTTTGCGTCGGCCGGGAGCAGATGATCGAACTGCGCAAGCGGTTGCTGCGGTTGCGGCGCCGCCATCCGATCATTCTGATCGACACCTACTGGAACGCGGCCGGCGAGGCGGTCTGTCCGGCCGCGCTGGGGTTGGGATTCCACATCGGACCCGAGGGCAGCATCGAGCCGTGCCCGCCGTTGTCGCTGGCCTGTCAGACGATCCGCGACCACGGCGGCGACCTGTATCGCACGATCAACGAGAGCGAGTTTCTGCGGGGCTTCCAGGAATTCGTCAAAGAAAGAACGCGAGGCTGCGTGATCCTCGAACGTCCCCAAGAGTTGGTCGAGTATCTCCGCAGCCAATCGGCCACCGACTACAGCGGCCGCGACGCGCTGGCCGAGATCGCCGCCGGCACACCTCGGACCAGCCACCATTTGCCCGGGGAGGAGATTCCGGAAGACTACTGGGTCTATCGGCTGTTGAAGAAGCAGTTGTTTTTCGGGATGGGCGGGTACGGATAGGCGTTCCGCGTTGCCGCCGTGGGGGCGGAAGCCGTTGTAGAACGCCTTCGGCGTTCGCGACTCCGTACGACGCCACCTACCCAGGGTGCGCTGCGCGACCCCGGGCTGTGTTGTTCAGACCCCTTCGGGGTCGCCCCAACCGCCCGCTGTCTACCGCCTACCGCCGACCGCCTACTGCATACTCCCTCACTCCAACAACATGCCCGCTATCGCCGCGGTCATAAACGCCGCCAGGGCCCCGCCGAGCATCGAGCGGAAGCCGAACTTGGCGAAGTCCTTCCGCCGCGAAGGCGCTAAGCCGCCGACGCCGCCGATGGTCACGGCGATCGAGCCGAAGTTGGCGAACCCGCAAAGTGCATACGTGGCGATGACGAACGAGCGTGGCGAGAGCGAGTCCTTCATGCCCATCAGGCTTTGGTAGGCCACAAACTCGTTGAAGATCGTCTTCTCGCCGATCAGCGTCCCGACCGCCTGGGCGTCGCTCCACTGGATGCCCATCATCCATGCCAGCGGTGCACACAGCCAACCGAGGACGAGTTGCAGGGTCAGTTCCCGTCCGCCGAGCAGTTCCTTTACCGTCAGGCATTCGCCTTCTGCGGAGCCAAAACCCGAGAGTCCCCAATCGACGGCCCCGCACGCCCCGGCCAAGATCCAATTCATCAGATGCACGATCGCTATAAATGCGATCAGCATGGCGACGATATTCAGCACCAGCTTCATGCCGTCGGCCGCGCCTCGGCAGGCGGCGTCGAGCACGTTGGCGTCGGTCCGTGGCACATCGACCTTGACCGTGCCTTTGGTCGGCGACGTTTCCGTCTCGGGCACCATGATCTTGGCGATCACCAGCGAGGCGGGCGCGGAGATCAGCGAGGCGACCATCAAATGGCCGGCAAACTCGCCCGGCGGATAGCCCACGGCCTTGGCCATGCCCACGTACGCCACCATCGTGCCGCCGGCCGCGGTGGCCATCCCTCCGGTCATCATGGCCATCAGTTCGGAACGGGTCATGGTCGGCAGATAGGGCCGGATCACCAGCGGGGCGGTGGTCATGCCCACGAAGACGTTGGCCGCCGCCGAGAGCGATTCGGAGCCGGAGACGTCCATCACACGAACCATCAGCCGGGCCATCGCCTCGACGATCCACTGCAGGATGCCCAGGTGGAACAACACGGTCGTCAGCGAAGCGAAGAAGATCACCGCCGGCATCACGGAGCAGACGAAGTAGTGATCGCGGAAGCTCTCGCCGAAGACGAACTCCGCCCCCGCGTCGCTGCAGGCGATCAGCCCGGTCATCACCGAGCCGACGGCGTCGAAGGCCGTTTGACGCAAGGGCGTGGCCAATAGCACGATCGCCAAGGCCAGTTGCAGGCCGACGCCGCTTAGGATCAGGCGGAGACTCATCCGGCGGCGGTTCGTCGAGAGCAGCCACGCCAGGCCGAGCATCATCAACAGACCGAAAAAGCTGACCACTCGCAAAAGGACGACCTCCGGCGCGGGATGGCTCGACACGGCAGAATGCGATGCCGACGGCGCCGCCGTGCCGGCGGCGGCTAAACGCGGCGAACGCCAGCGTACCAGATGACGCGTCTGGGGACAAGAACGCCCAACGGCCCGCAGAGTAGTCGTCTTGCTCCGCAAGATGTCGGTGCGTCTCGCGGAGCGAGACGCCTACTTTGTTCTAACCCAACGGCCCGCAGAGTAGTCATCTTGCTCCGCAAGATGTCGGTGCGTCTCGCGGAGCGAGACGCCTACTCTCGCCTAACCCAAAAGTCGAATCAGTTCGTCGACCACCTCTTCGTGAGTGCGGTCGATGCAATCGACCGTGGCGTCGGCGTACTGGCGATAGAGTGGGTCGCGTTGCTGGAAGATGCCCGGCAGGGTTTGCCCCGGAGCGATGACCGGCCCGCGTCCGTTGAGCCTGGCCAGCCGCTTCTCCAACTGCCAGATCGGCAGATCGAGATGCACGACCAGGCCCAGCGACTTTAGATGGGCCATGCCGGCCGGGGCGTAAACCACGCCGCCGCCGGTGGCGATCACAAATTCTCGGCGGTCCAACGCCATCACGTGACGCTGCTCGATGGCCGTGAATCGTTCCAGGCCTTCGCTCTGCACGATCTGCTGTAGCGGCCGCTCTTCGGCCACCTGAATCACCACGTCGGTGTCGAGAAAGTTCCAGGAGAGTGCCTTGGCCAAGAGAATGCCCACGGTGCTCTTGCCTACCCCCGGCATACCGATCAGCGAAATGTTGCGGTACTGTGCCATCGCTCTTCTTGCCTGCGTTTCGCGGCCCCGAGATCTTGGACTTTCCGCCATTACAAGCAACCGTACCTTATTATCGGCCCAACCGGCCCGGCTTCACGCGTTTTTGCCCCGACATCGCAGCAGGCGACCAATGCCCCGCCGCGCCCGTAACAGCGGCCTTGTTACAAAGCAGTTACACCCGATAGTGGGGTTCGCGGCTAGAATGAAACCGTTCGGGGGTCCGGTTTGCACATTACGTTTCACCCGATAGGAGGATTGAGCATGGCAGTTTGGACGAGATTTCGGAAGCAACGATCGCGTCGTGGGTTTTGGTTCAGAGAGGCCATCGCGGCGGTGGGAATCCTGGCGATCGTGGCTGCCTGGGGATGGCAGCCGATGGTGGTCGCGGCCGCCACCCCAGCCGAGGCCGACGCAGCGGAGGACCGCGACAATCCGCATCTTTGGAAAACTCACACCCGTTCGGTGGCCGTTTTCAAGAACGGCCTGGGGTTCTTCATGCGCGAGGGCGACGTGGAACTGCGCGACGGTTGGTGCGTTGCCAAGGAGATTCCCCCGGCGGCGTTCGGCACGTTGGCGATCTACTCGCACGACGAGAAGCAGACGGTCGACATCGTGGGCACCGGCCCCGGCGAGATCGTCGAATTCGACGGCCACGACGCGCCGGATGACGACGACGCCCGGCGAAGACGGCTCGAGGCGAGCAAGAACCTCCGCGTGCAACTTCACTACAAGTACCAAGGTCAAGAACGCAACGCGGCCGGCAAGCTGGTCTCCGTGGGGCCGAAATTCGTCGTGCTCGACAGCGGCAGCAACAGTTTCGCCGTACCGCTGGGGGGCATCACGCGGATGCAAATCCTGGAGTTGCCGCTGCGCGTGCATGTACTCGGCGAAGAAGACAAGCAGCCCGAGAAGGCCAAGCTGGGGATGGCCTACCTGCGGAAGGGGATCACCTGGATACCCGAATACACGCTGAAGATCGTCGACGAGACCACGGCCGAACTGACGCTCCGCGGCACGCTGGTCAACGAGGCTGAAGACCTGATCCACACCGACGTACACCTGGTGGTGGGCGTGCCCCATTTCGTCCACACCGACTACATGGCCCCGATCGCCGTAGGCCAGGTGATTCGCACGATCGGCTCCGCCGTGGCGCCGCCGGCAGTCGCCACACAGATCGCCAATCGCGTGGCAATCGTCTCCAATTCGGCCACGGCGGGCCAATTCGATCTGCCGGCCGGCGTGGTCGAGCAACCGGTCGGCGACACGGGCGGCGACCTGGGCGCGGCCACCGGTAATCTCCCGCAACTTGGCGGCGCGGCGGCCACCGATTACACCGTCTACACCAAGGAGGACCTCACGCTACGGCGCGGCGAGAAGGCGATTATCACGCTCTTCCGCCGCACGATCCGCTATTCGCACATCTACCGCTGGTCGCCGCCGAAACAGATGGAACACCTACTGGTGCTGCACAACGACACCGACACCGCCTGGACCACCGGGCCGTGTTTGGCCGTCAGCGACGAGCGGCCGCTGAGCGAAGACTTGCTGAAGTACACACCCAAGGGCGGCAACGGCGAGTTACCGGTGACCACGGCGATCAACGTGGCCCACGAGAAGACCGAACGCGAGATCGACCGTCAACTCAAGGCCCACACGCCGTCGGACCGTGTCTACCTCGATCTGGTCACGCTGGAGGGCACGCTGAAGTTGCGAAACTTTGAGAACCGCCAGGTGACCATTGTCGTCGGCAATAGGATCCCCGGCAAGGCGACCAAGGCCGCCGAAAAGGGCACCATCGCAATCGACTCGTCCAAGCTCCAGTTACTCGAACGGGCCTGTACGATAAGCTGGACGGTCACCCTGGAGCCGGGCGAGGAAAAGACGCTTGTCTACGAGTACGAACGCTACGTAAAATCCTATTAGCACCACGGACGGCTCGGAAGTCGTCTCTCGCCCTAGCCGAGGGCGGAAGCTCACGGAAGGTTGGAAGTCGCGGACGGCCTCCAAATCCGACCCCTCGGCAGGCTGCCGCCGGCGGCTAGGGCGTCCGCAGTGACGGCGGCATCGGGGAGGCACGTGCCGAAACTGGAGTGCAGGCCCTTTCCGGGTCGAAGAAAACGAAGTAACCTGAAAGCGCAACAAGGGAAACGCCATGCCGCTACAGCGGATCTTGACGATCGAAGACGACCCGGCCATCCGGCGGGGGATCGTCGACGCGCTGCGCTTCGCCGGCTACGACGTGCTCGAAGCCGCCGAGGGTACCACCGGCCTGGAAATGGCCTTGCGCCGTCAATACGACCTGCTGTTGCTCGACTTGGTCTTGCCGGGCCCCGACGGATTCGAGATCCTCGAAGAGGTCCGCCGCGCGCGGCCCACGTTGCCGGTGATCATCCTTTCGGCCCGCGGCGAAGAGACCGACCGTGTACGCGGGCTACGCGACGGGGCCGACGACTACGTGGTCAAACCGTTTAGCGTCAAGGAGTTGCTGGCCCGGGTGGAAGCGGTGATGCGTCGCACGGCGGAACGGCCCAGCAACCTGACGAAGGTCGCGATCCCCGGCGGAACGATCGACCTGGCCCGGCGCGAGGTCCGTTTCGACGACGGCCGCCGGGCGGAGCTTTCCGAGCGCGAGGCCGAGTTGATCCGCTACCTGGCCACCAACCCCGGCCGAGCCGTCACCCGCGACGAACTGTTGGCCAACGTCTGGCAGATCAGCCCCCAGGGCGTTTCCACCCGAACCATCGACATGCACATTGTCCGGCTCCGCGAGAAGCTCGAAGAGGACCTCAGCGCCCCGGCGGTGATTCTCACGGTACGCGGCAAGGGATATATGTTTGGCGGAGACGAGGTGACCGGGTGAGGGGGTGACAAGGTGAGTGGGTGACAAGGTGACGGGGAAGTTGTGAGCAAGGAAGGAAACGTTGTGAAGTGCCGTAGCCTGCGGAGCGAAGAGACGTCCAGTGGCGATTGCTGCAGCCCGCGGTCGATCCGCTCGATCGGTACTTACGGTCCGCTACAACAAAGCCCGCACCACGCTATGCACCTTTCATCCCCGTTGATCCCGTATCCCACGCCTCTCGACACTCACCACCCACCACTCCCCCCCCCCCCCCCGCCCGCACGGCGGAAGCGCGCGGCCCCGGCGCAGGGGCGACCCGGGCCGGCC
>CAYYNP010000428.1:0-6521 GCA_964472545.1 uncultured Planctomycetaceae bacterium
TCTACTGGTTCCACCAGCGTTGTTTCCGCTCCAAGGCCACCGAGCGGTTCATCATGCCGTCGCGCACCGGCACCGAGTTTATCAGTCCCACCGAAGGATGGACGTCCTACAATCATTGGGTGCGCGGCGCGTGTCTCTATGGAATGATGCCGGCCAACGGATTGATGTACCAGCCGCCTCACCCATGTGGCTGCTACATGGAATCGCTACTGCATGGATTCAACGCGTTGGCTCCCGCGGGCAACCCGTCCGTTGCGTCGGCGGCCGCAGACTCGGCCGGCCGCCTGGAAAAAGGGCCGGCGTACGGCCGTGTCCCGCAAAAACCGTCCGCGGCGGGGGACGACTGGCCCACTTTCCGGCACGATCACGAGCGAAGCGGACACACCGACAATACACTCTCCGCGAAGCTTCAAACGTGCTGGCAAACCGACGTGGGAAGCGTTCTGACGGCGGTGACCGTCGCCGGCGGAAAGGTGTACGTGGCCGACAGAGATCGGCATCTGGTCCACGCGCTGGACACGGTCACCGGAAAGCCGGTTTGGCAGTTCGTGGCCGGCGGCCGCGTCGACTCTCCACCGACCTTCGCCGATGGCACGGTTCTGTTCGGGTGCCGCGATGGTTTCGTCTATTGCCTCGACGCCTCCGACGGGCGCCTCGTGTGGCGCCACCGAGCGGCACCTACAGACAGACGTCTGCTTGCCGACGAACAGATCGAGTCCCTCTGGCCCGTCCACGGCAGCGTCCTGCTTGTCGACGGCAAGGTCTATTGCGTGGCGGGCAGGTCGATGTTCCTCGACGGCGGCCTGCGGCTGCTGGTGCTCGATGCCAAGACCGGTGAGAAAATCGCAGAGAACACGATGAACGACGTCGACCCAACCACCGGCAAGAGTCTCCAACTGAAGATGCAAGACCGGAGCCTGCCGGTGGCGTCGCCCGATCTCCTCTCGTTCGACGGGAAGCGGATCTACATGAAGTCGCAGGCGTTTTCGCTCGACGGCAAACGCCAGGGTGTCAGGACGACTCGCGACGCCAAGGACCAGACCGGCGCGGGCGCCCATCTGTTCGCTCCCGCCGGGTTCCTCGACGACACGGCCTTCCACCGCGTGTTGATGATCTACGGCAAGACTTTCACCGGAGGGGCCAGCTCGAATCACAACGCCCCGAAGTTTGCTCCGGCCGGAAAGATGCTGGTGTTCGACGAGTCAAAGGTCTACGGGTTTTCGCGGATGCCTCATCTCCATCGCTGGGTGCGTGCCTTGGAGTTTCATATCTACGCCGCCGACAAGCAGAATCGGATTTCGGCAAACCCCGCCAGGGCAGCGGGGGCCCAAGGAAGGAATACCCGTCAGGGGCAGCCCGGCGACAAGCCCAGCGAGCCGCAGCACATTCACGTCAGTAAGCGCCACGAGTCGGATCTGGCCAGGCTGCGGGGATCTCTGACTTCAACGGCGGTGAACTACCGCTGGTCGAGCCACGATCCGGCCATGTTCGGCCGAGCGATGGTGCTGGCCGGCGAAACGCTCTTCGTCGCCGGCCCGCCGGCGATCCGCAACGAGTCCACACAGGACGCCCTGCGGCGCTGGCAGGGCGACGGAAGCGGCATTCTCTGGGCCCTGTCGCGTGAGGATGGAGCGAGGCTCGCCGAGTACGACCTTCCCGCCGGCCCGGTCTTCGACGGCATGGCGGCGGCCGGCGGCAGACTGTACGTCGCGCTGACCGACGGCAGCATTGTCTGCCTGAGCCAGGAGCCAGGCGAATAGTGCAGGATTCCACGTGAAGAAGGGGCATGCAGTGACCAAATATGAAATGACACCTCCCAGCCTCGACCGCACGCAATGCTCTCCGGCACCGCCTTGCAGGCGAGAGATCTGCAAGAGAATCAACGCCCCTGAGCCACGATTTCGACTCCACTGAGAACCGTTGCGCCCTGCCGCGGGTTGAGGTCGATCTCCAGGGATCCGTCCGTCTTGATATTCTCGAATTGTTGCACGACGGTCCGCATGCGACCGCCCGCGGCTTCGGCGACGTCGAAGTTCTCGGCCACGGTGCGGCCGTTTAGGGAGACGTCGAATCGCCGCGCTCCCGGTTTGCCGTGATCCGGCTCGGCGAAATAGAGACGCACCGTGAATGTCGCCGTTCGAAGACCCGATACGGTGATTGACGACGCTCCCTTCACTCCCGACGCGGCTACCCAAGGCCAACCGTCCCCACCCTCGATCCAAAGCGAATGGCGGTAGTAGAACTCGGCCGAAGCCGGCTCGACGTCGATCTCGATTTCCGGTGACGGGCCACCGCGGCTCGGATAGTCTAGCCAGAGAGTCCCGGCTTCGGTCATGCGGTCGCCCGGCGCTCCAAAGTTCACACCAAGCCGCCGGATGTCGGTCGCCTTTCCCGGCCCCCATGCGGCCCATTGTTCATACTCGGGCGGCATCGCCACCAGAGCCAAACCCACCGGCAACGGATAACTGCAGGTGCAGCCTTCGTAGAAGTAGGGAACGTTGAGCAGGCCGCAGGCGGGAATGACGCTGTTTGTACATCCGGATCGCGGGCCACTGATGTAACACGTGCCGCTCTCCAAACGCTTGTCGTAGAACGCGGCCGTTCCGGATCGCATCGTATACAGGTGGCCGTAATCGACGCCTCCGTCGCAGCCATAGCTCTTGGGGAACGCGCGCGGCTCCCGCTCTCCGGTGAGCGGGTTGATGCGACTCCCGGCGGCCGGTTTGCCCGGCTTCCAAGCATCCGCCTGATAGGGCGGCCGATACTGGTTCGGCTGCACGGCCCGGCGATCGCGCTGGGGGAACTCGACGTCGGCACGGAGCCGTTCCCCGTGCTCCAACACTCGGCCGGTGTAGACGTCGCTTAGCACGGGAGGGAGCAACGCGTATGGCGTCGGTTTCCCTTCCCGGTGCTTGGCCATCCAGTCTTTGGGATACGAGACCATCACGCCGTCGACGAACATCGGCTGCGGCGAGCGCTTGAAATGGCCCAACGTGTCGTCGAACCAGAGGACGCAAAACGGGGCCCTGGCTCGTTGGTCGAGGCTCGACCAGCCGCCGGTATAGTTGACGGCGCCAGGCAGCGGCCCCTGGCGGCGCACCACCGTCGAGTCTGCCGTTCGATCGATCGTGAAAGTTCCATCGGCCGGCCTTGCTGCAACTGGCTTTGCTGCAACCAGTCGGGCGTGGGCGTCGTCCGACAGATTCACCCAGGCAAGGCCTCCGTATGGCCGCAGTAGGTCGAAGCCGGAAGTCCGGATCTCGGCGCCGTCTCCGCTTGCCAGCCATCGGGTATCGTGGATCACGGCGAGACTCGCCATGTACGGCGGAAACTCGATCTCGCCGGCCCTGCCGACAAGCAACGAGACTCGACTGCCGTAGACGCCGGCCGCATCGAATCTGCGACGAAGTCGGTCCACCTTGGCAGCATCCGAGTCGACCGCGATCACGTGAAACGCCGTCCGTTCGACGAGCAACTCCAGCAGGCCGGCGTCGGCAATCCCCAGCACAAGAGCGTAACCGTGGCGGTCGTCGAGGGCATCGAGTACCTGTTCGCCCAGCGGAGAGGGACTATCGGACTCCGTGCGGAATGTCTCGAACCTCAGCGGATGACGCACGACGGTGGTGGGCTTCTGCGGCCCGAAACAGCACAACTTCCCATCCGAGGTCACCACGAAGAGCTTATCGGCGGCGGCGAGCATCGAGTGAACGTCGCCTTCGACACCGGGAAAACCGTCGCCGAATCTCAGCGTTCGCTCGCGCACGTGGATCGCCGTTCGCACGCCCGAGGTTCCCGGCCCCTGGTAGATCTTGTCCTCATGGAGGTCTTGATTGACGTCGGCATCCAGCACGACTTCACCGCGCCGGACGTCGGCCGAGGCGAACCAGCCGCCCGGCAGGCGACCGGGCTTGGGCAACGCGAACGACAACAGCTTGCCGGATTGCAGCTCGAAACGAGCGGGCATCGCCTGGCCACACGGCACGATAAGTTCGTTGCCGCTGATGATCAGATAACCTTGCGGCGTGATGCCGCCGAGCGATTCGGCATTGTGTGGGTGTTGGCCAAAAAGAGAGCCGCACTCGTCGTTGAGCCAGACGACGCTGCCGGTTTCGGCATCGAGCGAGTAAAGGAACACGCCCTCGAAGGGAAAGACACCCGCCGCGAAGTAGATCTTGCCGTCGTGCAGGGCGGGGCCGCCTCGGACCGGCCAAACCGAAATCAAACGTCCGTCACCCAAGATCTTCCGCCCGGACGGCACGGCCCGGAACTTCCAGAGCAGCCGGCCGCTCTGTGCAGCCAGGCAATACAGGTGCCCGTCGTCGGAGCCGAGGAAGACCCGATCCTTCCAGGCGACCGGAGCAAGGCGCACGGGGCCGCCGGCGTAGAATCGCCATTGCTGCTCGCCGGTCGCGACGTCCAGGGCCGTCACGCTGTCGCTCAGCGACGAGGCGACGAACATCTGCTTACCCAACACGACCGGTTCGTAGCCGGCATCGAATTGCAGCCGCTTCGTCCGATAAGCCGGTTCGAGTGCCGGATACTGGCGCACCCACAGAAGATGCAGGGACTGCGGCAACGTCTGCGAAGTCCGGGCACTTCGGGCCGCATCGTATCGCCACGTCGGCCAGTCCTCGGCAGAGGCAGCGGCCGCTACACCCAGCAATGCCAGCAAGATGGCGGCCGGAGCCGATCCGCAGAGCGATCGCAGCCGCGCCCGTCCCGGGAAGTACGAGTAATGCCGTGCGATCCGACGGCAGGTTCGCGGGGCACTGACCATGACTTGCTCCTGAGGCACTCAAAACGACCGTTTCCAACACTGCCACTATTCTATACCAAGGGCAAGCCGTCGGGGGCAAGCAGCGGCCGTCCCGGCTCGCGGTTGCGGCAAGGACCTACAGCAACCCGGGATACACGCCCTTCAGGTCCATTTCATCACCCGCTTCCACTTGCAGTTCGAGAAGCCTGGCGAAGAGCCGCTTCATCAGGGGCCCGTTTGCCGGGTCGTCGGCCAGGTCGCGCATCTCTTGCGGGTCGTGCTCGAGGTCGAACAACAGCGCCTTCTTGATCTTCGGGAACAGCAGTAGCTTATGGTTGCCTTGGATGACCATCCGCTGCACGCGGAGGTAGCCCCCGTAAACGGCGTCGTAGTTGGCGTCGCGCTGGCCGCGGACGATCGGCATCAGGCTTCGGAACTGAACGTGATCGGGTTTGTCGACGCCGGCCAGTTCGAGCGTGCTGGCCATCACGTCTTGCAGATAGACCGCCCCGTGCCGCCGCTCGCCCTTGGGCACGCCGGGCCCGACGACCGTCAGCGGCACGCGAATGCTGTGGTCGAACAGGTTCTGCTTGCCCATCAGGCCGTGATGCCCGACGGCCAGGCCGTGATCGGCGGTGAAGAAGATATACGTGTCGTCCACCTTGCCCGTTTTGTCCAAGGCAGCGAGAATACGCCCCACCTGCGCGTCCATGTGCGTGATGATCGCGTAATACTCCTGCCGGTTGACCTTCACCGCATACTCGGTCCGTGGAAACGGTGCGAGCTTCTCATCGCGCAGGCCCTTGCCACACCCGATGGCGTCCTTGTGGGGATACTCGGGCACGAAGCTCACGGGCACCCTGATCTTCTCCAACGGATACTTGTCGACGTACTGCTTCGGCGATTGACGCGGATCGTGCGGGGCGTTGAAGGCCAGATACATGAAGAACGGCTTTTCGCGTTTCGCCGCCCCGGCGAGAAACCCGGTCGCGTCGTCGCCGAGCACCTCGCTCCAATGTTTGCCGCCCTCCCAGAACCCACCGAATTTCGGATCGAACGGGCTCCAGGGATCCGGCCGGCCGAGGATCGGCCGGTTGTAGCCCTCGGACGTCTGTTTGGGCATGCCGCCGCGAACGTGCGTGACGAAATCGAAGGCCTTCTCGGCATCGGCGTTGACGTGCCACTTGCCGGTCATGTAGGTGTCGTAGCCCGCCCGCCTGAGATACTCCGACCAGAACCGGCCAGCCTCGCGCTCCTTCTCGGCCGACTTGGCCACACGGTTGGCACGCCAAAGAAATCGGCCCGTGTTGAGCATCGCTCGGCTGGCCAGGCAGACGGCCCCGCTGTACGAACCCATGTTGTAGGCGTGCGTAAAGGTCACGCCGCCGTCGGCGAGCCGGTCGAGATGGGGCGTTTCGATCTCGTCGTTACCCAGCGCGCCAACCGTGTCGTAGCACTGATCGTCGGCGAAGATGAACAGGATGTTGGGCTGCTTGCTTGGCGATTGCTTGCTCGTCGATTGGGCACAAACGGCCGAGACCCATGCCGAAAGGGCGATGCCGGTCAACGCGATCGTCTTCATGAAGTGCATGTGTCGGTTCATGGGGTCCAGGTTTCTGAGGTCGTGTGCTCTTCTGGAAAGTGCCCTCGTCGAGACGCTACCTTCACCATAACCGAAACACCGGCAGATGCAAGCCGCAGCGGGTGGCTGTCAGGAGAACTGCAAAGTGTGCGGGAGCCCGAAAAAGGGGACTGGCTCCGTCGA
>CAYYNP010000429.1:0-6504 GCA_964472545.1 uncultured Planctomycetaceae bacterium
CCGGGCGAGCTCCCGGTCGATCTCAAGGGGCAGGCCGAGGGGTAGGGCGAAGGCATGGGGGACGGTAAGGGCGAGGGTAAAGGGGAGGGCAAAGGTCAAGGTGAAGGCAAGGGGGAGGGCGAAGCTCAGCCCCCGCAAGACCAAGACGGCAATCCGGCCCGAAAACGCCTCGAAGCGGCCGAACAGCGGATGCGAGAGGCCGAGCAGAAGCTCAAAGACGCCGAACGCGAAGGGGCCGTCGCGAAGCAGGAAGAGGCCCTGCGCGAACTGGAAAAGGCCAAGGCCGAGTTGGAGGAAATCCTCCGTCAGCTTCGCGAAGAAGAGATCATGCGAATGCTGGCCATGCTCGAGGCCCGCTTCCGCCGCATGCTCAAAGATCAGGTCGAAGTCTACGAAGGCACCAAGGTGTTGCACGGGATCTCCGAGACCGAAGGTGCCGAGAGCATCCACACCGACGCCCGACGCCTAAGCGATAAGGAACTGAAGATCGTCGTCGAGGCCGACAAGGCCTTGGCGCTGTTCCGCGAGGACGGCACGGCGGTGGTCTTCCCCGAGGCCGTCGAACAGATACGCGACGACATGCAACAGGTCGCCTTGCGGCTACAGCTCTCCAAAGTGGCCGAGACCACGCAGGTCATCGAAGAAGATATCATCGCCGCCTTGAAGGAGATGATCGAGGCCCTGCAAAAGGCCCAGGAGGAGATGGAGGAGAAGGAGCAGAAGCCCGGCAAACCGCAAGAGGGCCAGCCGCAAGACCCGCCGCTGGTCGACATCCTGGCGGAGATCAAGATGATCCGCGCGTTGCAGATGCGGGTCAATCGCCGTACCGACACCTACTCGAAGTTGATCGACGGCGAGCAGGCCGAAAACCCCGAGATCGTCGAGTTGCTCAAGGAACTCGGCGAACGCGAAAAACGGATTGTCCGAGTTACCCGAGACCTCGAAATGGGGAGGAACAAATGAACGTTCGATATCCCAAACTAATTCTGGCAATGTTCGCCGTGTTACTGGCCGCAACGACGGCCGTCGCGGCTCCCGATCCGGACGTGCTCGAAAAGACGGCCGACTGGAAGGCCCCCAGCGTGGCCGACGTCCAGGCCCAAGCGCTGGCCTACTTGAAAGAACAGCAGGCCGACGCCGACGCCCTGGCCAAAGCGACGGAGCTATGGACCGACGTGCCGGAGGAACCCACCGGCGACGCGGTGCTCACCCGGCTGGCGGCGACGTTGGCGTTGGTCAATCGCGACGTGGCCGAGTTGATCAAGTTCTGCTCCAAGCCGAACACCCGGCTGGTGCAGCCCGAGCGGCCCTGGCTGACCGACGAGAAGACGCCGGAGTTGGTCGCCGCCAACATGCGCCTGCTCTACGGCCGCTGGCTGGTCCACCAGGAGTTGTTCGACGAGGGCCTCGAGCAACTCACCGACCTGGAGCCGGGCGAGGTGGTCGCTCCCGCGTTGTTGCTCTTCTACCAGGGTGTGGCCCATCACACGCTGCTGGAGAAAGACGCCGGGCTGAAGGTGATCGATAAGCTGCTCGACGGTGCCGAGCAGAGCCCGCGGCGTTACGTGGCCGTGGCCCAACTCATGCAGCAGGACCTCGAAGGCCTCGAAGACGACACGCTCGACCACATCGCCCGACGGATGAAAGACGTCCGCCGCCGGCTGAACCTCGGCCGCGGGGGCAAAAAGGTCAAGGACGTCGAAGACGGCGTGATCAAATCACTCGACAAGCTGATCAAGAAGCTCGAAGAGCAGCAGAAGCAGCAAGGCGGCGGGGGCGGCGGCATGCAGGACAACATCCAGTCGTCGCGGCCCGCGCCGGACAGCATGCCCATCGGCGGTTTGGGCCCGGGCAACGTCGACCGCAAGCCGATCGGCGCCGAAAGCGGCTGGGGCGACCTGCCCCCGCGCGAACGCGAAGAGGCGATGCACGCCCTGGGACGCGACTTCCCGCCCAGCTATCGGGCGATCATCGAACAGTATTTCCGCAAACTGGCCGAACAGGAATCGAAGTAGATTATGTACGCCCTATTGCTCGCCGCGGCGCTTGCGGCCGCGGGTCCCGAGGTCGAGGTCCGCACGTTGGCCGGCGAAACGTTCGCCGGGCCGCTGGTGGCCGTCGACGCCACCACGGTCACCGTCGAAACGGCCGACGGCCCGCAGGCGCTCGAGTTGGCCAAGTTGATGGCGCTGACGCCGAAACAGCCGCCGGAGCCGCTTGAAGAGAAGCCGGCCGTCTGGATCGAGTTGCTCGACGGCTCGCAGCTTGCCGCCCGGCAGTACGCGGTCAAAGGCCGCCAGGCGACGATCACGCTGCTGGACGATCGCACCGTGGACGTTTCGACCGAGCACGTAATGCACGTGCGGCTGCAGGAACAGCCGGACGCCGTGGCGGCCGAATGGTCGAAGCTGCTCGATATGGAAATCACCAAGGATCTCTTGGTGCTCCGCAAAGACGACGTGCTCGACTACCACAAGGGCATCTTGCAGGACGTGACCGATACGGTGGTCGAGTTCGACCTCGACGGCGACACCTTGCCGGTCAAACGGACCAAGATCCACGCCGTGCGGTATTACCACCCGCCGGGTAGCGACCTGCCGGAGTCGGTTTGCCTGTTGATCGACGCGGCCGGTTCGCAGTGGGCCGTGCGATCGCTCGAACTGGCCGAGGAGTTGACGTGGACCACGCCCTGTGGGTTGGAGCTTAGTGCCGCGCCGGCCACGGTGGCCAAGCTCGACTTTTCCCGCGGCAAGATCATCTTCCTTAGCGATCTGGCGCCCGAGTCGGTCACCTTCACGCCCTACTTCGGCAACGGCAAAGACCTGCCCTTGCTGGCTCGGTTCTATGCCCCGCGCAGCGACAAGAGCCTGGAGTCCGGCCCGCTGCAACTCAAGGGCACGCAGTATGCCAAAGGCCTGGCCCTGCACAGCCGCACGGAGATCGTCTACCGCTTACCCGGCCGCTTCCGCCGCTTCAAAGCGATCGCCGGCATCGACGACGGCGTGCGTCCAGCCGGCCACGTGGAATTGACCATCCGCGGCGACGACGAGGTGCTCTGGGACCGGCCGCTGGGCGGATCCGACGACCCCGAGCCGATCGATCTCGACCTGACCGGCGTCCGCCGGATTTCGATCCTGGTCGACTACGGCGAGAAACTCGACGTGGCCGATCACCTGGACCTTTGCGAAGCGAGGATCACCAAATGAGACGTCTGATCGCCCTTGTGGTTGCCTTGGCGTCGATCGCCGCGGCGTGTTGCCCGGAGGCTCCGGCGGCGGATGCTCCAGCGCCGGACGTGGCGGCGGCAGCGGCAGAGTTGCCGGATACGGCTGCGGATACTTCGACCGATACGGTGGCAACCGACACGTCCGTCGACGCGCCACAACCACCTTCCGCCGTGTTGGAGGCGGAGGCCGCACGCATCGCCGTGATGGACAAGGCCAAGGACGCCGTGTTGGCGGTCTTCGCTGCCAGCGGACGCGGCGGGGGTTCCGGCGTGGTGATCTCGGCCGACGGCTTCGCACTGACCAACTTCCACGTCGTCAAGCCCTGCGGCAACGCGATGAAGTGCGGCATGGCCGACGGCAAACTCTACGACGCGGTGATCGTGGGCGTCGACCCCACCGGCGACGTGGCGTTGATCAAGCTCTTCGGACGCGACGACTTCCCCTTCGCCGACCTCGGCGACAGCGACCAACTCGAGGCGGGCGACTGGTGCTTCGCCATGGGCAACCCCTTCCTGCTGGCCACCGACTTCCAGCCCACGGTCACCTACGGCATCGTCTCCGGGACCCACCGCTACCAATACCCCGCCGGCACGTTGCTGGAATACGCCGACTGCATCCAGACCGACGCCTCGATCAACCCGGGCAATTCCGGCGGGCCGCTGTTCAACGCCGAGGGGCAGTTGATCGGCATCAACGGCCGCGGCTCCTTCGAGAAACGCGGCCGGGTCAACGTGGGCGTAGCTTATGCCATCTCGATCAACCAGATCAAGAACTTCCTCGGCTATCTGCACAGCGGACGGATCGTCGACCACGCCACGCTCGGGGCCCAGGTCAGCCGCGGCGAAGACGGCGCGGTCACCGTCAGCAACATCCTCGACTACTCCGACGCCTTCCGCCGAGGGCTGCGCTACGGCGACGAGATGGTCAGCTTCGGCGGCCGGCCCATCTCCACATCCAACGGATTCAAGAACGTCCTGGGCATCTACCCCAAGGGCTGGCAGATCCCGATGAGCTTCCGCCGCGAGGGCGAGCGTTACGACGTGCTGGTCCGGCTCCGCGGCGTGCATCGCGAAGACGAACTGATCGACAAGACCTCCGGCCGCTCGCGTAACGTACCAGTGCCCAAGCCGGACGACAAAGACAAGGACGGCAAGGACAAGGACGAAAAGAGCGAAGACGACAAGGACAAGCCGGACACACCCAAACCGGGCGCGGAGGAAGAACCGAAATCGGAAGACCCCAAGCCGGAGGAAACGCCGACCGAGGACGAGCCTGCCGAAGCCGAGCCGGTCGAAGATCCCAAGCCGGCCGAAGATCCGAAGCCGGCCGAAGATCCCAAACCGAATCCGCACCGCATTCCCATTCGTCCCGGCGGTCCCATGATCCGTCCGCCAACGCCGATGCCGGAGGTCGCCAAGAAGCACTTCGAGGCCAAGCGGGGCTTTTCCAATTACTACTTCAACAAGCTCCACCAGGATCGCGTCTGGGAGGCCTGGAAGGCCAAGGCCGACTTTGCCGGACTCGACGGTACCTGGTCGTTCGACGGCCAATCGGCGGGCGGACGGAGGTTCAGCTTCGAGTTGACCGACAACGCCGGCGTGATGCGACTGCTCAGTCCCGACACCGAGGTCAACTGGAACGCCGACGCCGGCCACGCCATCTCGCTGCTGCCGCGCAACAGCGGCGGGCTGCTGCCGGCGCTGAACCTCTGGCGCCGCTTCGCGCTGTTGAGCCCGGAGAAGTTCGACGAGGTGATCTACGTCGGCACGGCGCCGCTGGCCGGCCAGACGGAGTTGGCCGACGTGCTGGTGGCCACACAGAAGGACGTCGAGTGCCGCTTCTTCTTCGACCCGGCCGAAGGCCACCTGCTGGCGATGGAGTTTTGGCCCGAGGAAGACGTCGATCCCTGTGAGATTCTCTTCACCGATCATCGCGACGTCGACGGCCGCTCGCTGCCCGGCAAGATGGAAGTCCGCTACGGCAACGACCCCTACGGCACGCTGACCATCGACAACTACGACCTCCCCACGCCCGCCCAACCATGATAGCCCAACCCTGATAGCCCAACCATGCAAATCCAATTTTCAATTGCAAATTTTCAATTGCAAATTTTCAATTTATCGGTGGTCGCCGCACTCTGTCTCGCATCACGCGCCCCCGCCGCCACGCCCTCCCTCTCCGACGCCATCGACGACGCCCAGCCCAAGATGGTCAAGGTCTACGGCGCCGGCGGCTTCCGCGGCATGGAGGCCTACCAGAGCGGCATGCTGATCTCCGAGGAAGGCCACATCCTCACCGTCTTCAGCTACGTGCTCGACACCGACTACATCACGGTCACGCTCGACGACGGCCAGAAGTACGACGCCAAGCTGTTGGGGGCCGACCCGCAGCTCGAGGTGGCCGTGTTGAAGATCGAGGCCAGCCGCCTGCCGCACTTCAACCTGCGCGACGCCGTCGAGGCCGATGCCGGGGTGCGCGTGCTGGCCCTGAGCAACCTGTTCGGCGTGGCCACCGGCGACGAGCCGGCCACCGTGCAACACGGCGTAGTCTCGGTCAAGACGGAACTGACCGCCCACCGCGGCGTCTTCGAGACGCCCTACAACGGCCCGGTCTACGTGCTCGACGCGATGACCAACAACCCCGGCGCCGCCGGCGGGGCGCTGATCACCCGGCGCGGCGAACTGGTCGGCCTGTTGGGCAAAGAACTTCGCAACTCGATGAACAACACCTGGCTGAACTACGCCATGCCGATCGTCGAGGTCCGCAAGTCGGTCGAAGAGATCCAGGCCGGCACGTTCGAAGCGCTGGCCTCCGATCCCGCCCGGCCCCGGCCCGAACGCTCGCTGGAACTGGAATCGCTGGGCATCGTGCTGGTGCCCGACATCCTCGAACGCACCCCGGCCTACGTCGACGAGATCCGCCCCGATTCACCCGCCGGCGCTGCGGGGCTCCGCCCGGACGACCTGATCCTGCTGCTCGACGAGCGGCTGGTCCAGGGGTGCAAGTCGTTGCGTGAAGAGTTGGAGTACGTCGACTACGAAGACCCGGTCGTGATGATCGTACTCCGAGGGCAGGAGTTGTTGACGTTCCAACTGCAAGCCACCACTGACGATGGAAGCTAGAGTCGTGTCAACGTTGGAATTTGGGGTGCCACTGCTGGCTTGTCCAGCAGTGCGAACCCGCCAACTACGTCAAAGCACAGATGGACAAGCCAGCAGTGGCACCCAAGGGCGTTGCATCAAACCCCCAAAGCCCCATCCAGACACAGCAACAGAAT
>CAYYNP010000430.1:0-6436 GCA_964472545.1 uncultured Planctomycetaceae bacterium
GTGGGCATGTTGGCGGCCTACAATCCGGCATGCCCACGCAAGCGTGGGCATGGTACCCAACCGACGAGATTATCTGCAATGAGGTACTAGAGACCACCGAAAGCCCGGGCTGTACGCCCGTAGTTACACTAGCCCTCCTGGGGGGTGCCTGTCTCTGTGTGTCATAATCCCAACGTATCTTTGCATAATCTGTTGCCACGTTGCCGCTGCCCACAAAAAACGGAAGCCGGCAGAGAGACCCGACGCGGGCCGGGATCCACAAGTGGCCGCTCGGACCCATCCCACGAAAGGAAGAGGACATGCCCTCACAACACCCGTTTGCGAAACAGCTCCTGTTGCTGGTAGCCGTTGGACTGGTCGGCTGCGGCAAGAGTTCGCCCGAGGAGCAGTACAAGGACGACCCGGCCCTGGCCGCGGCGATCAAGCAGCGGAAGGCGAAGGAGAAAGCGGCAGCAGAAGCGCCGCCGGAGCCCTATGACCCAAAGCCCTATGACCCCGTGACCATAACCGAAAAACCGGCCGGCCGGATTCTCTTCAACTGCTATCGCGATCGTGCGGTCACCATGTGGGGTGTCACGATCGGCGAGCAACCGAAACCTCTGAAGTCCTTCAGATCGCCGCGCTGGTCACCGGACGGCAAACAGGTGCTGGTCTCGTATTTCGGCGGTCAGACCAATCGCTTCGAATTGGGAGTGACCGAGCCGGACGGCGGAGGGGTGATCGACGTCGCCGCCAGCAGCAATCACGACAGCGCGCTTGGCGCCTGGTCGCCCCGCGGCAAGCAGATCGTGTACGTCCAGTCCAAGGACAACTCGGGCGATATCGCAATCATCAACGTCGACGGTTCCGGGGCCCGCACGATAACGCCCCACGCAAAGGACGACACGCAGCCCGCCTGGTCGCCCGACGGCCAAACGATCGCCTTCGTGTCTTACCGCGACTCGGGAAGCGGCATTTACACCGTGCCGGCCGCCGGCGGTACGGCAAAGCGCATCACACCCGAGAAAGACACCGCCGACCAGCCGGTCTATTCACCCGACGGCAATTACCTGGCGTACGTCGTGACGTATCGGCACCCGACCACGCGCGACTGGGTGCGCGATCTGCGCGTGATGAAGCTCGATAACAAGACGCAGCGCACTTTGGTGCAGGCGAAGAGACAGATCGTCGGGGTCGATTGGTCGCCGAAGGGGCAGTGGCTGGTCATCGGCTGCGAGGATGAGTCGCAAAGCGACCTCTGCATCGTGGACATCAACGGTGACGGCTTCCGGAAGATCACCGACGACCCGCACGGCGACACGGCGCCCAGTTGGCAGCCCGTGGCGCCGGGTGCGAACCGTGATTGAATTCGCCCGGCACCGACGCGTCCCGGGCGGCCTGCGATTGCCAACGAACGGCCGGCAGCCCCGATGGCTCGTTGCACGTCGCACATCAGACACGTCAAGAGAGGACCGTTAAGGGGCGGCCGATGAATAACTTCCCCATTCGGGGTGGCTGGCGGCTGAGCGCAGCGAAGCCCCAGGACCCGGACAACTGGGGCACCGCTGCGCTATGCCCCAGCCACCCATCACTGACACCGGAAAGTTATTCATCGGCCGCCCCTAAGCAGCGCAGCGTGGGCGTGTTACACTGATTGGCGTATCGCGCTGCACGCCTCGAGGGCATGACCATGAACGATTCCAACAATCAGGGAGACTCACCACGTACTTTTGCCACCACACATTGGAGCGTGGTTCTCGCAGCGGGGCAGAAATCGTCGCCGGATGCGGACGCGGCTCTGGCAACGTTGTGTGAGACGTATTGGTTCCCGCTTTACGCCTACGTCCGGCGCCGTGGCCACAACGCCGATGAGGCCCAGGATCTGACTCAGGCGTTTTTCGCCCGAGTGCTCGAGAAAGACTATGTTGCCGCAGCCGATCCCCAGCGGGGACGGTTCCGGGCGTTCCTGTTGACGGCGTTCAAACATTTCCTATCGAAGGAGCGAGACAAGGCTAGGGCGCAAAAACGTGGAGGCGGACGGGCCCCGCTTTCCTTGGATTTCGCATCCGGCGAATCCCGTTACGTGGCCGGGCCGGCGGATACTCTCACACCCGATCAACTCTATGACCGGCAGTGGACTATTGCACTGCTCGACCGTGTTATGCGGCGACTGGAAGAGGAGATGCGGAAATCCGGCAAGGCCGACTGGTTTGAGAGGCTCAAAGAGTTCATCGCAGGTGGTTCGGATGGCGCGACTTACGCGAAAACGGCGGAATCACTCGGCGCCACGCAGGCCGCCGCCAAAATGGCGACACACCGCATGAGAAAACGATACCGCGAGCTGCTCCGACGTGAAATCGCCGAGACCGTTGAGCACGTCGCCGACGTTGAGGACGAGATTCGTGGCCTGTTCAAAGCAATTTCCGGATGAACTCCGAAAAGAGTCCGTTACGCTCCGATCCCTTTCCGTCAGAAGAGAGGTAGAAGCGGTCGGATGGCCCGATCGCGAAAGCCGATCAGACCAAAGGGACTCACCATGACCGAGACAAAAACCTGCCCCAGATGCGGAAAGAACCTGCCCGCCGATGCTCCCGTAGGCGTTTGCCCTAAGTGCCTGCTGGCCGCCGGACTCGACAGCTTCGACGACGAAGGGATCGAACGGACCGAAGGATTGTCGTCATCGGAGCAAGCCCCGCCGGTCACGACGGTCCGATATTTCGGCGACTATGAGCTTCTCGAAGAAATTGCCCGTGGCGGCATGGGCGTCGTCTACAAGGGGCGGCAGGTAAGCCTGAACCGGATCGTCGCTCTGAAGATGATCCTTTCCGGAGAACTGGCCGGTGAGGACGACGTCGAGCGGTTTCACAACGAGGCCCAGGCGGCGGCCAACCTCAAGCACCCCAACATCGTTGCCATTCACGAGGTAGGCCGGCACGAGGGTCGATACTATTTCTCGATGGATTACGTCGAAGGCCAAAGCCTTGCCGAGATGATCCAAAAAGGACCGCTGCCCGCTCGAAAAGCCGCCGAGTACGTGAAGACCCTTGCCGAGGCCGTCCACTTCGCCCATCAGCGCGGCACGCTGCACCGCGATCTGAAGCCGGCGAACGTACTGGTGGACACCGACGATCAACCGCACATCACCGACTTCGGTCTGGCAAAAAGAGTGGCGGCCGACAGCGGGCTGACCGCAACGGGCGCGGTACTGGGTACCCCGAGTTACATGTCGCCGGAGCAGGCGTCGGGCCGTCAAGCCGACGTTGGGCCCCATAGCGACGTCTATTCCCTCGGCGCCATTCTCTACGAATTGCTCACCGGCCGGCCGCCTTTTTGCGCGGCGTCGGCGGTGGCGACGTTGCGGCAAGTGACCGACAATCCACCGACGGCGCCGCACAAGCTCAACCACGATGTGCCGCAAGACCTGGAGACGATCTGCCTGAAATGCCTGGAGAAGTCGCCACACGTTCGTTACCACTCCGCTCGCGAGCTGGCCGCGGAACTGGGCCGTTTTCTGAACCGTGAGCCGATTCAAGCCCGGCCGGCCAGCGCAGTTCGTAAGGTCGACACATGGCTCCGCCGGCGGCCGTGGGCAATCACGGCGGCCTCGTCACTGGCCGTGCTGGTATTGGTCTGCATCATCTACTACCAATTCCAGCAGAACTTGCTGATTCAGTACCAGCAGTCCCATCCGCAGTACGTTCGAGCGGCCGGCGAGCGTATGGACCGGCTGGATATATGGGCAGAGTTCTTCCTCGGCATTGGCTTCCCGCTAGTGATGCTGGGACATCTGCTCTACCGCGAGAAGTCACTTCGTCTGACAAACTTGCGTCAGTATTTTGACGGCACGATGGAACGGGCTGACCCGCAGCCCGTCAGCACCACCGTTCGCATCGTCTGCGGCGCGACGGGTCTTTCGGTATTGACCTCTGGCCTGTTCTTTGCAGCGAAGATCATCGAAACGTACGTTTGGGAAGGCCCGGTTCCAATGATCTACGTGTTGGTCATCTATCCGGTGACCTGGACCGCTCTGTGGTTGCTGGTCCGCGTTGCAAGAGACTACCGCCAGGCCGTGTATGGGCGGTCGAGCCGCGAGATCGACCCCGAGCAGCTTGGCCAGATGCGTGAGTTGCTCCTGGATGGCGATCCCGTCGGGGCGCTGCGTATCTATCGCCGGGCCATTCCCGACGTAGGACGAGCCGAGGCCGGGCGGTTCGTCGATCAACTCGCCGCGAAGGTCAAGGCCGAAGACCCCCGGCGCTATTGGGCCAATCAGCCGAAGCTGTGGGAGATCAACTGGCGCGCGGCCGGCAAGTGCCTGGCTATCGTAGCACTCGCCGTGTTCGCCGTCTCGTCTATGATGGGTTCGTTTCACCCCGGTATAACAGCAGCGGGCTTGCTCGGTGGATCGTTATTCGGTGGCGGCATGATGGCCACGTCAATTGCCACGGCACGGTTCAAGAAGAACACCAGACGCCGCCTGGTAATCCTCGCGGTGACGGCATGCGTAATGCTGATCCCGATCTATGGCCCCGCGTTGTTTTGGGAAACGAACACGTTACACTCACCGTTCGGCTGGCCTTGGCAAGTCAGCTTCCTCGGCGGCGTCTTTCTGGTTCTTTCCGCCTTTTCCCACAGACGCTGAGCGAGAAGACCATAACACGGTGCCTGGGGCCAAAATACTCGGCCGACACTCAAACTCCTTGAAAACTACAGGAAGTTCGGGTTTGCCAACACAGCGGGGCTTGTACATCCGGGGGTTCCGCAGGAGGTCTTTCTGGCCCTGTCTTTCGACGGGGATCCTCGGCAAGGCGAAGTCACGTTCCACGAGGGATTCAAAGCGGATGGCCAACAGGAGGGTACGGGTGACGCCTGACAGCGCGCCTAGGTCGTCTCCGCGCCGTCCCGTCAAATGACCGTGCATGAAACTGCCTTGCCCCCCATTAGAGGTCGATCCTCTCAGGAGCGATCTGGGCAGGGCGGGCACGTTCTCCGGCACGGTCCGATCGCCCCGAGAAACGTCGCCGCCCGGCAATTCGGGACGCCCAGCGGCCGGACTGGCAAATTCGCCTGATTCACGCTCGATCAAAGCAACGTAATCTGGGACGCAGGCGCGGAGGCTTGATCGCAACTCGTCGACAAGTTCCAATGGAGGGCAACAGGAGCCGTCCGCGGCTGCGTTCATGGCCTTTGCCCGCCGAGTCTCTGAGCGGCTCCAGTACACCGGATATCATTCTGGCGGAAACACCACGAACGACCAACGGGTCACCGTGATTCATGGTGCGTTGGCGCCAGGCCTGCATGATGTCCCGCTACTGAGGTCTGGCGAGACCGAGCGGAGGATCAGGATGAGAGAGTACGAGATCGTCGACACCAATGCGGACAACATCGGCGGTTGTGGCATCTGCGGCCGTAAGCCCGGCAGGACCGAGGGATATCGCCGCAAGTGTGATTGGCTCAAGAAGCACTACGCGGAAGGCGTGAAGTTCAAGGTGCTCCGCTCACGCGAATTCGGTGACGTCGGGGTGATCGAGTATGCCCCCGGCAGTCATGCATGGAGACCCGTCGAGGCGGAGGGTTACTTTGTTATCCATTGCATGATGGTCATCCGCAAGCACCTGGGGAAAGGACTCGGCGCTCTCTTGCTGGATAGTTGTCTGAGGGACGCGAAGAAGAGCCAGTGCCGAGGGGTCGCCGTTGTCACAAGTTCGGATAGCTTCATGGCCGGAAGCGGTTTGTTCATCAAGGCGGGTTTTGTTTCGGTACAGAGCATCCCTCCCTACGAGTTGCTCGTCAAGAAATTCAAGAAAGCAGCACCCGATCCTCGTTTCATCGTGGACAGGGAGCGAGTATTGAAGAGGTACAAGAAGGGCCTCACGATCCTGGCTGCCGATCAATGCCCTATGGTTGCCAAGTGTGTGAAGGATATTGCGGAGGCGTCCGAAGCCCTGGGGCTGAAGACGAAAGTGGTTCGCGTCCGCAGCGCCAAACAGTCAAGGGAGCTTCCAACGCCCTATGGCGTATTCAGCATTGTCTACGATGGAAAGCTGATTGCCGAGCGTCCGGTCAGCGGCACGAGGTTCAGGAACATCATGTGGGACATCAGTCGCGGCATCTTCAGCACGCCGAAAGCGTCCGATCGGCGCTAGCCTCAGACGTGCCATCAAACGACCGGATTACGAGGCTCGGTTTGCGGTGCTCCCGGATCGCCCCGAGAAACGGTCGCACCGAGCAATCAGCAACGGGTCGATCGCCGTCCGCCAACCCAGGCCAGGATCGGCGCGCCCGATCAACACAAGGTACTCCGGCCCCCGGGGTCGAAGCCTCTGAAAGCTAACGGCCGAAGCGATGCTCATACTCCGCGAGAGCACGCCAAATGCGTAGCCCCGCCCGGACTCGGCCTTGCGGGTCCAGGAGAACTGCAAAGTCGATTCGCGGGAGTGGAAAACGGGGACTGGCT
>CAYYNP010000431.1:0-6361 GCA_964472545.1 uncultured Planctomycetaceae bacterium
GAGATCGTCACCTACCCTCCACTTTGTGCCATTTGAGTTGAAACACTACACCAGCGAGCAAGTCATCCTTCACTGCAAGCCATTGCTCCAATGCACCTTGGGGATCGTCCCACCGGGCGAAGTAGTGTAGTTTTCCGCGAACCTTCTTTGCCCATCGCCCACAGTTATGGGCGTACAGCGGGTAGTCTTTGCTGGGCTTCGTTGGTTTACCGCCCGATCGGCGGCGGGTAGAATTGGCCATGGTCGCACCTCGCTTTCAAGGGTTAGGTGTGGCTTGAACCCGCTGGTATCGGCCGGCGGGTTCACTTCACGCCCTCATAGCATACCAGGCGTAACTACCGGCGTAAAGCCCTGGATAGCGAGGAAGACAACGGCGACATAAGTGATCTGTATCAAATGACTTAGCGCCCGTAGCTCAATCGGTTAGAGCAGCGGACTCATAATCCGTCGGTTGGAGGTTCGAGTCCTCCCGGGCGTAGTTTCGTTGGGTGTACCTGGGGCACCGAGATTTCGCTGTACCAACAGCTTGCGGCGACGCGGCCGCACGATCAAGAGGCTCGGATTTGCTGCCGATCATGCCGAGGCATGTTCTTCGCGGCCGGTAGGATGCCGAACTCAGGAGGGGTGCGGGTTCTTTGATCCCGTGCCGGGGGAATTGCAGGTCTCTGCAGAAAAACCGCTTGTGGAACCTCCCCGACGGCGCCATGCATCCGCGACGGGGCGTGAGAAGGACCTCGCGGTTGGCATAGGCTCGCCGTTTCGTTCGGAGCGAGTGACAACTCTGCGACGTGTTCTTGAGGGATCGCGCGCAGCCTCGCTTCTGAGACGCAAGACCCCTCAAAGCACCGGATCGCGCGTGTAACCCGCGTGTAACAACCGGGACGTTATCCGTTGTCTTGCGGAGCGCAAGTGGATAGAGTTGCCCGAAGGAGGGCGTCTTTCGTTTCCGGCCGTCCGATGAGCGGGCGCTGTCGCGGTCGGGCGTCGTCGATAGAGGGAGTCTGCCATGAGTCTGTCGATGTCGATTCGAGGTTACCGCAAGGCCGTCCGGCTGGGCATGCCGCGATTCGCTACGGCTTGTCTGCTCGCACTTGTCCTGCTCTCGAACACTCTCCCTCCGACCGCGGGCGCGCCGCCCGATCGATCGGCTTGGGAAGCGACCTTTCAGAATGCGGCCGATCTCAACGACGCCGCCTACGTGGTCGCCCGCGATGTGCTCTTGCGGCAGGGCGAAGCGATCGTGCCGTTGGCCCAGCGGATGGCCCGCAACGACGACTGGCGCCGTTGGAGCCTGGCCGAGTCGTTGCTGCTGCGAATCCGGCAATCACAGACCGTGGACCGCTGGCGATGGGCCCTGACGTATTGGAACGTCCGGCCAAAGTTCCACGACGACGGCCAGGTGTCGGTGACGTTCGATGCGACGGCCGCCTCCTTTGCGCAGAAGCAGGGGCTCCGCGTGCCGGAAGGCGAGACCGTCTTCGGCCGAGAGGCCGTGCCGATCGTCGTCGAGGCCATGCGGGAGTGTGCCGATCCGGCGGGCCGCGGAATCTCCTCGGGCGAACGGACTTTTCGCCGTGCCTTGCAGATCCTCAAGCACTTTGCCGATCCTCGTACGGGCGATCCGCTGGTCTACTTTGCAGCGACCGATTGGCGGTCGGAATCGGAGGTGGTCGAGGCGCTGGTGAAGATCGGCAAACCTGCGTTGCCGGCGTTGCATCGGGCCATTCGCGGGGCCGATCAGGACTGGCCTGCCACCCGGCGCGCCGGCGTGGCAGCGAAAGTCCTCGGCCAGATCGGCGACGACACTTCGGCGCGCGTGCTGATCGATGCGCTCGATCAGTTCGCTTGGGACGAAACGATCGCGGCCTGTTGCCAGGCGATCGCACAGCTCGGCCCGAAGGACGGCCCCGACGCCTTGCTGAACCAACTCCTCGCTTCGGCCGCCGGCTGGCCCGATCGGAAGGTCGGCTCCAGCAGCAGTTCCAATCGCTGCTATGCGCCGATCCGTACGTCGCTGTTGGCGTTCGGGCCGCGGGCACGCAAGAGCCTCGAGAAGCATGCCGACAAGGACGTCTCCGCGCAAACCCGAGCGATCTTGGCGGGCTTGACGTACGAATTGGAGCATCCCGAAGAGATGGCGTCGTTGTACGAGGAACTGGGACGCGACGCCTTCCAGCATAATCGCGTGTATTGGGTCGGTTCGGACGAAGACGTGCAAGTCGACTACGTCGATATTGGCCGACGCACACTGTGGACGAGTGTTTACGCCGCGCGGCGGGAGATTCCGTCGGACCTTCTGCCGGCGCCGCTGCTGATCGAATACGTGGTGGTCTGGCCCGGCGAACAGGCCTTTGCGGCGCTGGGCAGCTTGCCGGGAAACCCGTTGGCGTTCGACGCGCTCCGCTGGACGTTGATCGATCGCCCAAACAGCCGCCATAACCAACGCAGCGCGGTCCTGGCCCTGGCCGAGGTCGGCGGGCCGAAGGCGATCGGCGTCTACCGCAAGCGGCTCGGCAAGTGCCCTACGGTGGACATCCCGCAGACCGTCGAGGCCCTGTTGCTGTTGGGCGATTCGCGGGGAGCGGCCTTGCTCGACGACGTGATCGAGCGGGAGGGAACGTCGCCCACGTTTTCGACGACCGCTTACCGAGCAGATGCCGCCTTGGCTCGGCGCGTGCTGCCGGTGTTGCGCGATCGGCCCGAGGAGATGGCCGAGTTGCTCGGCGCCGAACTGCCGTCGTTGCGATTGGCGGCCGCCCGATCGTTGGCCGGGCGGGGCGACGTCCGTGGCACGCCGGTGCTTTTCGAGGCGGCCGTCGAGACGATTCTCGCGCGGCGCCCTCCGGACGCTGAGCCGCCGCCTTATCCGGTGACGTCGACCTCCCACCGCCGCGCGCGAGACGCCATCGTGGCGATGGGTAAGCCGGCTTTGCCGGCCGTGCGGGTGTCGGCCGCGTTGTCCCGGGCCAAGTACGCCTCGCTGCTGGCCGAGGTGCTCATGCTGCGGATCGAGCGACCGCAGCTCGTCCGCTCGCTGCACGAGGCGAGCCTGATTCGCCAGCCCGGCTGGGCTAGCCATCTGGGGCCCAGCGTGGACGACTATCGGGCGGCGGGCCGGCGGGTGGCCGAAGCCGTCGGACCGGACGGGCTGCCGCTGTTGGAGGCGGCGATCGTCTGGCAGGCCGACCGGCTTTCGGCCGGCGTGGCGGCGTTCGCGCTCACCGAGTTCAAGCAGGACCGGTCGCTGCCGGTGATCGTTGCCGGTGCGGCGAGCGTGAGTTGGGCCCGGGGCCAGAGCTTGGCTGCGGCGGCGCTGATCGACTTCGGCCCCAAGGGAATCGCCGCCGCCAAGCAAGTCCCCGCGGCCGACCCGGACAAGGCCGCGTTCTCGCGTCGGGCTACGCGCCACCGCGCGGCAACGGAAGCACTTACGCTCACCGGCGATGAAAAGGGCGTCGACGGCGTGCTGGCCGGGTTGAAGCTGGCGGCCGAGGGCCAACTCGACGTCGATCGGACAAACGTCTATCTCCGGCTGGCCAAGCAGCACAACGATCCCCGCCTGGTGCCGGCGGTCGCGGCCGCGGTGGAGCAACACGGCAGCAAGATCGCCTCCGCTGCACTGGACGTGCTGGTCGCCTATCGCGACCCGAGGATCGAGCCGGTTTGCCTACGATTCCTCGGCGCAGAATACGGCACCGGCGCCGCGGCGCTGCTCGGGCTGGCACGCATCAAAGGCGACGGCGTGGTCGCTTATCTACTGAAGCGGCTCGACGACACGCAGGAAGCCCAGGAGCGGATCGGCGTGATTTCTGCGTTGAGCCGACTTCGCCCCGACGGCGACCGAAACGGGCTGGTCTACGACGGAGCCCTTTCGGCCGCCGTGCTTGAAAAGCGGGCCGGAGACGTTCGCCGGCGGCTGATCGAGGCACTCGGCGATGCCGACGCCGCCGTCCAGGTTGCCGCGGCCGAATCCCTCTGTGCGTTCGTCAAGGGCCGCAAGGAGCAGGAAGCAATCGGGGCCCTGACCAAGTGGATCGCGCCGCGGTCCGACGCTCCGTACCATGTACTGGAGTACATGGTTTGGACCCGCGACCCGGCCGTTGCACCCGTGTTGCATGCGATCTATCGCGAGGATCCGCTGAAACGAACCCATCTTGCCCGCCACTTGGCCACGCTTCAGTACCGCGAGGCACTAAGCGACGTGGCCGCCGCACTCGACCGACGGCTTACAGAGAGGGCGACCGAGTGGGGGGCGCCCGAGGTCCACGTGCTGGCCGACTTCCGCCAGGCGGGCTGCGACGCGCTGTTTCGCGCAACGCAGAAACACGCCGATCTGAGTTTCCGCATCCGCGCGTATCATGCGCTTTCCGGATGGGGGCCGGATGATGCTTTCGAGCCGGCGGCGAAACTCTTCGACGAACTGACGCGAAACGGCCCTTGGGACGAACGTATCGAAGCGGGACGCAACCAGCGCCGATCGGAAACGTACCGTCTGCACGTGTTGACGCTGGCCCAGGCGATCATCACGTCCGATCCGCGACGGGCCTACCCGATCGTAACCGTCGCGTGCCTCAACGCGGGCGAGCCGGCGGTCCGTGACGCGTTGGCCGAGGAACTTCGGAAACTCAAGGAGAGAATGCCGGAGCTTCGAGAGATGCCGATAGCTGTTCCTTCGAATCGGCTCGCCGCCTTGGTGGCGAAAGACGATCTGCCGGAGCTTCCGCTGCTGGCCGCTGGCGAGCTTTGGCTGGAGGCCATCGAGAAAGGCGGTAGCTACGGCCAGCCGAGCGAAGTCAGCGAGCATCTGATTGCCGCGGGAGAAGATGCCCTGCAGATTGGGATTGAGTTGTTCTATTCTTGGCCCGCGCCCATCGAGACGGACGTCGCCCGCGCGGTGCGCCAACTGGTCGACGCCGACGTCACAACCCGGCGCCGGGCGGAGGCGTTGTTGGCGGTCCGCCAATACCCGGCCCGACTGCTCGACGACGCCTTGGCCGACGCCGAGGGCGAGACGCTTCGCCGCGGCCTGGCGATCCGGCATTGGCGCCACACCGGCGGCAAGATTCTCGACGCCAAGGAGCGTCTTCGCGGGACGTTTGTCGGCTGGATGCTGCAGAAGTGGCCGATCGATCAGCTTCGCGACTTCACGATTCCACGGCTGGACCGGCTGGCGACGATTGAATCCGAGGCCTACATGTGGACCGAGAAGCCGCTCTATCCGCTGTTGGCCAGTGTACGCTACTCGCCAAAGGAGTCCGATCGAGAGCTACTCGCAGAGTTCCTCGAAAAGGCGACCCCGCCGGCGGCTGCGATTGCCCGCAGCGTGATGCGAGCCGGCCATCGTCCGCTGTTCGACTCGAGCGTCAATGCACGCTGGGGACCGGTGCCTTGAGAGTTGGTTGACGAAGAGCGTCGGGTGGCTGTGACGCAGTACTTACCGCATCTCGCGAATCGCCCGCAACACGTCGCGGCGGCTGATCTGGCCGACGAGTTGCCCGTCCTCGATCACCGGTAGGCGGCGGAATTTGTTGTTCAAGAACAGATCGGCGACTTCGAGGATGCTGGTCGACGCGTCGACGGTGACCGGCTCGGTCGACATCAGGTCTTTGACCAGGGCCGTCGGGAGCTCGTAGTATTGGGCGTTGACCAGCGTCTTCAGGCAATCGCGTTCCGAGAGGATGCCCGCCAGCTTGCCGTCTGCATCGACCACCGGCATGCCGGAGATTTGGTGTTTCAACAGCAGCAAGATGGCCTCGTAAGCCTCCATTTCCGGGGAAGCGGTGACCAACTCGCGGGCCATGAAGTCTTTTGCCAGGTAGGTCGATGGCATGCGGGGTACCTCGTTCGCGTTTGCGAAGCGGCCAGAAGGCCTCTTGCGCGTCGCGGTTTGCTTCCTCATTCGTCCCGGTGGTCCTCGTTGCGGCGGGTTGCCGCCGTGGACGATACGGCGATCTGTACGCCGCCGCCTACCACGATCGCCGCGGCCACCAACAGTCCGATCCCCCAATGCCAATTCAGCGGCCAATATACGCAACCTGCGTACACCGTCGCCGCTCAGAGCAGCGTTCCGATTCCCTTGGCCAAAGTGCCGAACACGGCGCGAACCTCCCAATGGCTTCCCGGCCGCGAGCAACGTGCCGCTAGCCGACGCGATCATTCTACGCAATCGCTGCGGCGCCGGCAAGCCAAGTCTTCGCGGCCGCCTCCAGGAGAACTGCAAAGTCGATTCGCGGGAGTGGAAAACGGGGACTGGCTCCGAGCCAGAATCAACACGGAACCTGCCGACGAGATTCCCGGCTCGGTGCCTGCCCCCTTTTCCACGGTGCCCCAATGTCGCCGCCCGAAGAAAGGGGACAGGCAC
>CAYYNP010000432.1:0-6360 GCA_964472545.1 uncultured Planctomycetaceae bacterium
GCTATGCCCCAGCCACCCATCACTGAAACCGGGAAGTTATTCATCGGCCGCCCCTAAGGGAGTACTCTTGAGGTAAGGCAATCATGATGCGTGACGTTCGATACGCCGCCCTGATTGTGATTCTCGTGCCGACGCTGCCCGCACTTGCCGGCGATCCGCCGACGTCGCGGCGACTGCCCGTGGAGGCGCAGCTCGAGTATGCAAGGTCTCGGCTTGCGGCAACTGAGAAAGTAGCCGAGTTTCACCTGGTGGCAGACCTCGGCCATCGGGAAGCGTTCCGGATCGAAGCCGGGAACGGATGCACGGTCATCGAGGCCGACTCGCCGGCGGGCCTGATCTACGGTGCCCAAGCGGTGGTTTGCGGCGAAGCACGGGCCGGGCAGGTGCAAAGACCGGAGTTCGACATTCGCGGTACGACGTTGCCTATGTTTCAAGGTGGCGGATACAAGGCGACCCTTTCGCCGGAGACTTTTCCATGGTTCTACGACCGGCAGTTCTTGACGCGCACTCTCGATACATTTGCCGAAGCTCGTTTCAATGCCATCTACTTATGGGGAAGCCACACCTTTCCCTACATCGTCGAGATGCCGAAGTACCCAGAGGCTTCTGCCGACGTTCCCCCGGAGCAGGTCCGAGCTAACCAGAAGCAGTTCCTCTGGTTTACTCGTGAATGTGAGAAACGAAACATCAAAGTGCTGCTGCATTTCTACAACATTCACGTCTCGCCCCCTTTCGCCCAGAAGCACAGAATCAGGACCAACCCGACCGCGCCGACTCCGTTGCTGGAGGAATACACTCGTTATGCATTGGGACGCTACTTTGCCGAATTCCCCTCGGTCGGACTCTATGCCTGTCCCGGTGAATCGATCTCCAGCGGACATCAGCTCGAGTGGTTTCGCGACGTCATCTTCAAGGCGGCCAAAGACAGCGGCAGGAGTCCGGTGATTGTGATTCGTGACTGGACCCTGAACAAGGACTTCCAAGAACAGCTCAAGGCGTTGTATGGAAACGTCCATTCGGAACTCAAGCACAATGACGAGAGCATTACCTCACCGTATCCCGACGTGCGACACCTCAGGTGGGAAGGGTTGGCCAACGGTCATATCATCAACGCGGCCCATGGACCGGCCACGGACCTTCAGCCCATGCGCTGGGCGAGTCCCCTTTTGGTTCAGGAGATGGCCCAGCGATGGAAGTCGCTCGGCCTGGTCAGCGGCGTGGAGTTCTGGGGACAGTCGTTCTGGCACTGGCCCTACACATTTGACAAGCTGACGGGTGCGGAGGCGAATAGCGTAGTCGACGACAGCGGGGAGCATCGCCTGCTATACCTCGATCGTGACGCCCCGTTCTATACGCTTGCCGGACGCGCGATGTGGAAGGCCGACCGGGACTCGCAAGAGGACGCGGCTTTTTGGGAGGAGTATTACACCAAGCGAGTTGGGTCAAGGGAAATCGGCCGGCGCATGGCCCGCTGGTACCGGATCTCCGGCTCCATCAGCCCGGGCCTACAGAATCTGAACGCCACCAAGGTCGCCAACTTCTGGGCGACCATGCTGTTGATGAATCAGAACGTCGATCAAATTCTCAACTGCAACAAGAACCTGTCGGAGATTCCGTATACCCTCGACCGCGAGGCGGGCCGCGCCGGGCAGCGTTACTACCCCAGGCCGTTTGACCGCGATTTCTTCAATCGCTATCAACGGGAATACGGCGAGCCGAAGCCGGGCGAACCGGTCGAGATGTATGAGGCGTTCGCAACCTTCGAGGAGCGAATGGGAGTGGAGAATCTCGCACAGCGCCATTGCATGCCGGTCAGCCAGTATGCGGCACTGCTGGAATCGGGCAAGACAACTGCACCCACCATGACTCCCGATAAGGTGGTGCGTCTGCTAGGCAAGCTGGCAACCGAATCGCTGACGCTGGCCGAGGAGATGGAAGCTGCCTGCACAGATCCTGCGATAAGACCGGAACTGCAGCGCTTTGTCGCCGACAGTGAAATGTACGTGCTCGCCACCCAGACCATGATCCACAGAGAAGACGCGGCCATCCTCAAGGCGCGAATGCTGCTGTCGGGTTCAGCGGACAAGGCAGGTGATTTCCTGCGTGAAATGGAAGCTTCCGTGAAGGTTTATGAAAAGCTGGCTGAACTGACCGACGGAACCTACCACTTCGCCAACGGCTATCGCCAATACCGTTGGTCAAACGCGGGGATCGCCGAGTTTCGCAAGGACCTGACGGATCAACGCGCGTGGCTCGAATCATTGGAGCCGATTCCAGAGGGCGCAATCCGCGTCGAAGCAGAGAGCATGGCCGGCCCCTGGCGGATCGGCAGCGACCGCTACACCGGTTTCTCGGGCACCGGATACGCCGCCTCGTACTATGCCGCAGTCCAACCCAACCCCGAACCGATGACCGCGAAAGTGCACGTCCCCAAGGCCGGCGAATATACGGTGTGGGTGCGGGCGTTGGCGGGCGGGTCGCATCAAGATCGCGCGCTGGCGGTGGAAGTGGCCGACCGACGTCTCGAACCCACCCACACCGCCCGAGGCTCGGCCAAGGGTGCGTTCCTCTGGGAGCGGGCCGGGGAAATGAAGCTGCCTGGGGGCGCAGCCATGATCCGCATCCATCCCGTCGGCAAGGGCCACCCCACCGCCGATGCCATCCTGCTGGCACCCGACGCCGACTGGAAACCACAGGGTGATGCTGATACGAAGAGAAATGGATAAGACCATGACACCCCCGAGGACCTCGGGAGGTGGTTTTCGTAGGCTTCGACTGCGTTGTAGTGCCGCCAAATCCTGCGGACAGGCCGATCAGCCTCCCGACATTACCGTGGGGAATACTGTGCATCGCGTGGAGTCCCGACAATTCACTTGCTTTTACTGTTTTCGTGTCCCATCCTGGCAATGAACGCCCGTTTTCTGCCCGAATGCTACCCTCGCGATGGGCTTGGGAAGAACGGCATGGCGACCACGGGCTTCGACATGATCGTGATAGGGGGTCGTGGCAATCTGCCTCTGCGGCCCCACTTTTTGTTCTTGGCCGCTGCAATCGTCCGTAGACGCAACACAGATGGAAGCCGTTCACACCGCCGCGCACGCAGAAGATCAGATTCGGAACGCGATCGCCCGTCTTCTTGGCGAACAGAAGATTGAGACGGGTGATCGCCGTATCGTCTCTCGCATTCCATTCGTCCGACCCATCCACCTCACCTTCGAGGACAGAGGGCAAACGGAAGAACTCTCCTGTTTCAGCAGGGACATTTCCCGGACCGGCATCGGTTTGCTACACAACATGCCCTTGAAAACCGGCTCCGTGCTGATCTCCATCGAAGGCGAAGCCCGACCGACACGGATTCGCGGCAAGATAATCTGGTGCGAGCCTTGGGGCGAGGGCGGGTATCTTAGCGGCGCCACTTTCACGGCCTTGGCCGATTAGCTGCCTCTTGGCCATCGCTCGGCAACTCGGCCGCCGGATGCGATGGGAACCCGCGCGGGAGGTCTTCCCCGGCGACGACGAGGCCAACGCGCCGTTGGATCGCCCGCGAAGAAAGGGATGGGAGTTGCCGGAGTTGGGATGATCGGGCGGCCGCGGTAGAACTTCAAGGGTTATCGAGAGCCCTCCGGATCTTCGGCCGTGATGACCAGTTGCGGCGGGCGACCGCTGGATTTCGAGCCGAACCAGACGTCGTTGTCGCCCTGCTCGAGCGTGAGCACGGCGGTGAACGTGCCGTTGCCGGTGATCAGCGGTGTGACGTCGATTTCGATCGTGGCGCCGGAGCCGATCTGTCCGGCCCGCCTTCCCACAACTCCCTTCGCTGACGGGGCCGTCGACGCGGAGAGCGCCTTTTCGGTCCACTGGCTGTTGGCCCCCCGATGCACTATTAGCGTGCCGCCGCCCGTGTCGCCGTTTTCGGTCAGCCGGAGCGTGGCACGAAGTACCTTCGGCGGCAGTCCCGCGACGTCGAACTTCAAGAAGCTCACCCGCCGCTTCGGCTCGACCTTCAGATGCTGCGTGTCGTGACCGGTGCCGCCTTCAAGGAAGGCGTCTTCGCTGGGCGCGAAAATCCGGGTGACGCGGGCGGAGAAGGGCTCGACGGTGATCGAGACCACGTCGGCCGCCGATTGCTCGCCGTCGGTGGCGGCCAGCTTCAGCACGAAGGTGCCCGGGCCGCTGAGCGCGGCCGTGGTTTTCGTCTTGGCCGCGTCGGCGAACCGCACCTCGCCCGGGCCGCTCTGTACGCTCCAGGCCGACGTGACCTGCCGGCCCGGTTTGCCGTCGTCGTCGACCGCGCCGTCAAGCCTCACGGTGATCGAGTCGCCGCCGCGCGGCAGCATAACGCTCCGGTCGTCGCCGGCGTTGACGGCCGGGGGATAATTGCGATTGGGATCGGCCGGACGGACCAAGATGGCCCAGTCCTTACCGTCGGCTTTGGGCGAACTGCCCAACGAGCAGACCGAGCCGCCACGGACAGCACGAATCGTGCCGGCCAGCAGCGGTCCGCCGCGGCGCGGGTCGTACCACCGCACCTCGAACACGCCGGTGGCGCCCGACATATCCAGTTTGGCGTTATCCCCGTTCTTGACGAACACGACGTAGATCCGCCCCGGCCGGGCGAGGCAGTAGTCGTTCTCGCCGGGCACCAAATCGTCGCGCGAAGCCATCTCCCAAACGGGGATCTCGTGCTGCTTGAAGAACTGCAAGGCGTAGCGGCAGTAGTCCCACCAGCGGTCGCGGCTGCGAAAATCCTCCAGGCTGAGATCACTATGGGCGTGTTGATAGCCGAAGTACCACTCGTTGCCCCAGCCGCCGGCCATCAGCGTGCCCCAAAGTCCGTTTGTGCGGCCGTCTTCCTGCGAGTTGCCGGCGTCGTTATCCGGCCGCAGCGCGTGGCTGGCGTCGCCCGGCTCGTCGCAGGCCACGGCCCACGGCTTACCCGCTTCGGCCGACTTCTCCAGATAGGTCTTCACTTGCGAGTGGACGTTGGCGAAGTCGGTCTTGTTGGTTTGCAGCGAGAAGCCGGTGATCTTCGAGTCCTTGCCCAGCAGGTCGTAGTGATTGGCCCCGTTGTGGATCACGACCAGATGATGATACGGGTCGTGGTCGAAGAAGAACTGGGCCCAGGCCTTCTTTTGGGCCGTGCTCGCATTGTTGATCTCTTCGCCCAGATTCCAGTTCAACGCCAAATGATGGCCGAAACGGGCGATCAACTCGCGATAGTAGAGTTTGCGTTGGGGGCCAAGGTCGCCACCGTCGAGCAGCAGTTCGTTTTCGGTTTCCAGGGTCTTGAAGTGGATGAACATCCCCAGCCGGTCGGCGTGCTCGAAGACGATCTCCCACTGCCCCAGCCGCGAGACGTCCATCCGGTAGCGTTCGTCGTAATCGAGATACGGAAAGACGTTCTTGTCGTCGCCGGCGATGTTCAGCGGCAGAAACGAAAAGGCGTTCATCCCCTCGGCGGCCAGGTAGTTGATCGCCCCGATCAGTCCCTTGCCCTTGCCGCCGGACCAGGTGGGATCGCCCGGTTTGAAGTCGCGCAGATGAGGGGCGTAGCTCTTGATGCGATTGTCGTTCTTGCCGTCGGTCTTGAAGTCGCCGTCGAAGTCGCGATAGGCGAAGAGGTTTTCCGGGGCGTCGGCGCCCTGCTTGAGGAAGACCTCGCCCGTCTCGGCGAATCGCAGGTATCGCGTGCCGACGTATTGCAGCCGTCCCTTGCCGCGATGGTCGCGGCCGGTCTTGTCGGTGGGGACGATCTCGAATGTGCCGGCGGCCCCGTCACAGAATCCGGCACCCTGGCCGCCGCCGTCGACGGCCACGTTGCGGCCTTTGCGGAAGCGGGCTTCGTAGCTCCAACGGCCGGTCGCGTCGGGCGCGAAGTGGACGCGCCACACGTTGCCGGCCGCGGCGCTCGTGTTGGCCGCGTCCCCGTCGGCGGCGTAGTAACCCAGCACGTCGTATGCCGTGTCGCCGTGGCGAAACGTGACGTCGAGGCGATAGTCGGTAAACGGATTGGGCGTGGCCGTTTCGCTGGTCGCCGGGCCGGCGAAGTCGATGGTGATCTTGTGCCACTTCTTCAACTCGCCGGAGATCTTGCCGTCGGCGGCCATGGCAATCGGCGTCGTTGAACCCAGCAGACACAGCACGGCCGCGATCGGCCAACTCGAGGTTCGTCTCATGGTGGTGGTCTCCCTCTTCTCGTTCAGGTTGAATCGGCGTCGTCCGTCGAGACATTATCGGCTGCTCGGCAGCGCGGAATGAGTATACGGCGCGTTGGGGCCGTCTGTCAAACTCTCGGCCGGACGGCACAGGAGAACTGCAAAGTGTGCGGGAGCCTGAAAAAGGGGACTGGCTCCGTCGACG
>CAYYNP010000433.1:0-6329 GCA_964472545.1 uncultured Planctomycetaceae bacterium
CACCGTGGAAAAGGGGGACAGGCACCGAGCCGGAAACTTCGTCGGCAGGTTCCGTATTGATCCTGGCTCGGAGCCAGCCCCCGTTTTCCACTCCCGCGAATCGACTTTGCAGTTCTCCTGGGATTGGTAGTCGGCGAGTTGAATCGACGATCGGCCGCAGGTAGAATCGACTCCTGGCACGGGTCCCGTCGCATGGGTCCTGTCGCATGGGCCCTGTCGTGTCGAATACGCTACTGAACGAAACCACAACGACTCAAACCAAGGTGACCAACCATGGCGTGGCGAACTCTCTGTTGTCTGCTCCTAACGGCGATTCTCTCCGCACACGTTGCGCCCTGCGCCGCCCAGCCGGCGGCGAAGCAGCCGCTGAACGTCGTCTTCTTCCTGGTCGACGATCTCGGCTATATGGACATCGGGGCAAACAACCCGAACTGCTTCTACGACACGCCCAACGTCGACCGGCTGGCCGCCAGCGGCACGCGCTTCACCGACGGCTACGCGGCCTGTCCGGTCTGTTCGCCCACGCGATTGAGCATCATGACCGGCAAGTATCCCAGCCGCACCGACGCCACCAACTGGTTCTCCGGCGCCCGAGCCGAGCGTTTCGCACCGGCCCCGCTGCACAACCGCATGGACCTCGAAGAGGCCACGCTGGCCGAGGCGCTCAAGCAACACGGCTACGCCACCTTCTTCGCCGGCAAGTGGCACCTCGGGCCGACCGAGGAGTTTTGGCCCGAGCACCAGGGCTTCGACGTCAACTGCGGTGGTTGGAAGGTGGGCGGGCCGTACGGGCCGGGCAAGTACTTCGTGCCTTACGGCAATCCTCGGCTTGAAGACGGCCCCAAGGGCGAACACTTGCCCGATCGTCTGGCCACGGAGGCCTGCAAGTTCATCGAGCAGAACCGCGACGGGCCGTTCCTGACGTACGTCTCGTTCTACTCGGTCCACACGCCGCTGATCGCCCGGGAGGACCTGCGGCGGAAGTATCAGGCCAAGGCCGAGAAGCTGGGGCTGTTGGACAAGCCGCAATTTGCCGATGAGGAGCAGAATTTCGCCACCGACCGCCGACGCAACGTGCGGATCGTGCAAAGCCACGCCGTCTACGGCGGCATGGTCGAGGCGATGGACCTGGCCGTGGGCAAAGTGCTCGATCAACTCGACCGATTAGGGCTGGCCGAGAACACGGCCGTCTTCTTTACGTCCGACAACGGCGGCCTTTCGACCAGTGAGGGCTCGCCCACCTCGAACCTGCCGCTGCGCGGCGGCAAGGGCTGGCTGTATGAAGGCGGCATCCGCGAGCCGTACCTGATCCGCTGGCCGGGCGTGACCAAGCCGGGAACCGTCTGCGACGTGCCGGTCATCAGCACCGACTTCTATCCCACGATCCTCGAAATGGCCGGGCTGCCGGCCAAGCCCGACCAGCATCGCGATGGCCGCTCATTGGTCTCGCTGCTAAAAGACGGCGACGCCCCCGACCGCGACGCCCTCTATTGGCACTATCCGCATTACGGCAACCAGGGCGGCTTCCCCGGCGGCGCAATCCGCATGGGCGATTGGAAGTTGCTCGAAAGGTTCGAAGACGGACGGGTCCATCTGTTCAACCTGGCCGAGGATCTTGGCGAGCGCAACGACGTGGCCAAGGAGAATCCCCAACGCGTGCAAGAGATGCGAGGCAAGTTGCACGCCTGGTACGGGGAGGTCGACGCCAAGTTCCTGCGCAAGAGGCCCAACGCCGCCGATGGCCCGGCGCCCTGGCGGCCGGCGGACGTGGCGGAGTGAGCACGGCTGGGGTTTGTCGGAAGACGGTTGTTTGGTGGGCTGAGGCAGACCGCAGCGGCGCCCCAGGAACTTGGCGGATCCTGGGGCACCGCTGCGCTCTGCCCCAGCCACCCCTCGTCCCTCACCCCCCCTCCCGCTTCCCAAACAACGTACACGCATCGGCCTTCTCGATCTCCACCTCCATGATCCGCCCAATCAGCGATTCGGGTCCCTCGAAGACCACGATCCGATCGCAGACCGTGCGGCCGACCAACTGGGGTGCCGCCTCGCCGTCGGGGTGCTTCTTGGCGGCTTTGCTGGGGCCCTCCACAAGGATCTCTACCCGCCGGCCCACCAGCGGCAGGTTCTGCTGAAGACTGATCTCGTTCTGCACGGCCAGCAACTCGTTGTTCCGCCGGCGTTTGACTTCTTCAGGCACGTCGTCTTCGTAGAGTTCGGCCGCCTTGGTCTTCGGCCGCGGGCTGTACTTGAAAATGAAGCTGTTCTTGAACTGCCCGTCGCGGACCAGGTCGACGGTCGCTTGAAAGTCCTCTTCGGTCTCGCCGGGAAAGCCGACGATGAAATCGCTGGTGACGGCCGCCTTGGGGATCGTCTCGCGGATTTCGTCGAGCATCTGCCGGTACTGCTCGACCGTGTACGCCCGCTTCATCCGCTTCAGCACGGCGCTGGAGCCGCTTTGGGCCGGAACGTGCAAATAGGGCGAGACCTTCGGCAGGTCGCGGACCGCCTGCAACAGCTCGGGCGTCATCTGTCGGGGGTAATTCGTGACGAACTTCAGCCGCCGCAGACCGTCGATCTCGTTTAAGCGTTCGAGCAAATCGGCCAGCCGCAGCGTCCGGCCGGTCGACGTGTCGCGGTAGCTGTTGACCGCCTGGCCCAGCAGCGTGACTTCCAGGCAGCCGGCGTCGGCCAGCCGGCGGACTTCCGCTTCGACCGCCTCGGCCGGACGGCTCTGCTCGGGTCCGCGGACCGAAGGCACGATGCAGTACGTGCAGAACTTGTCGCAGCCGAAGATGATCCGCACCATCGCCTGATGCGGCGTTGCCCGGGCGGCCGCCGATCGCGGCGGATCGTGACCGGCGAAACTCGCCTGAACCAGCGACCGATTGCCGCCGGTTCGCTCCGGGCTCAGCGCGACCTGCGGTCCTTCGCCGTTGGCGATCCGAGCCAACAACGTGGGGATCTGCCCCAATTGCCCCGGGCCAACCAACAAGTCGACGTGCGGCGCCCGGCGGAGGATCTTTTGGCGGTCCTTTTGGGCCATGCAGCCGAACACGCCGATGACCTTCTGTGGATTGTGCCGCTTGGCGTGCTTCAGCCGGCCCAAAGCGCTATAGACCTTGTCTTCGGCGTGCTGGCGGACGCTGCACGTGTTGAACAGGATTGTGTCGGCCTGGCGAGGGCTGTCGGCCAACTCATATCCTGCCCGCAGCAGATCGGCGGCAACCAGCTCGCTGTCGAGCACGTTCATCTGGCAGCCGAGCGTTTGGATGTAGACGCGGCGGGGCATGAAGCGTCGAGGGATCGGTGGCTGGGGCGATTGGGTGGCTGGGGCAAAGCGCAGCGGTGCCCCAGGGGCTCCGAGATCATGTTATACCGTGAATCACTGGGGCACCGCTGCGCTTTGCCCCAGCCACCCCCTTGAACTTCTGCCCCATCCGCCGACACGTTCGATGTCGCCAGATTACGCGGCCCGCGAACGCCGGGCGTCTTCGGCCCGTCGGCGTGCTCGTTTCCGTCGCTTCTGCTTGCTCATTTCTTCGCGCAACTCGGCCATGAGCTCTCCGCGACGATGGACCATCAGCCGCACCAACGCCGTGATGGCCAGATACCCGGCCGCCGCCAGCAGAGCTATATCCCAACCATCCATGATTCGCACCCCCGGGCGTCTTGACCAGGGCCATATGACAAACGAGCGGGTGATTCTACCGCAGCCGCCGGTCGGTGGCTAGCGCAATTGTGAGATGCCGGCTGTCGCGAGTAGCAGTGCGTTCGTGAGTGAAGACGTAAGTCACTTCTGGAGAAGCACTTGCGAGATCACACCAGCGGCGATGCGCCACCCGGTTCTTGGCAAACGCCGGGGTCACCGCTTCGCTTTGGCCTGGCCATCCCGCGAGCAACTTTCGCCCCAATCAGAGTTCGCCGCCGACGTATTTCTCGTACCGCTTCGCCACCTCGCCGCCCTTCACGTCGCCGCTATGCACCAACACCCCGATCCGTTGCGTGATCGACTCGCCCTTCTTCAACGTGAACGGCTTGCCGCTCTTGGCGTTGATCCGGCGGGGGCCGAAGCAGCCGTAGTCGCGGGTGAGCCAGCGATGGGGGCCGGGGTTACTCGGGTGGCTGAAGACGGCCAGGCCGGCCGTTTCGCCGTCGACCGTGTTGGAGTAGTCGACCCAACGGGCAACCTGATTGTGGGTGCCTTGCTGGTTGCGGCCGCCTTCGGAGTTGGTGATTGCGCCGCCGCCGTCGACCGAGAAGGCGGTGTTCATGCGGATGTAGGGCCAGGCGTAGTGGACGTCGTCGGAAACGAACTCGACGTCGCCGTAGGAAGCCGTGAGCGTGAACGTCACATCGACGAAGTACTCGCCGTCGGCAAGTGCCACGATCCGCACGTCGCGGCGCTCGTCGAGCACGGGCTTGGTGGAGTCCATTTCCCAGAGAAGCCGTGCGGCCCCGCGGGCTTCGTCCTTGGTGGCCGAGCCTTCGATGAACTCGACGTGCCGCACGTGGTCCTTAAACGGCGGCTGGCGCTCCTGGCGGCTGGCGCCGGAGTAGATCGCACCGTAGAACTCGACCGTCCGCTCGCCCGTCAGGCGGACCTTGTCGGCGAACCAGAACGAACGGTGATGCGGGTACGGATTAGGGTGCTGCACGGTCATCGACTTCCCGCCCGGGCTGCGGATGGGGAATAGATGCACCAAGTCGGCCTTTGGGCCGTATTGATAAACGAACGCCTCGCGTCCGTCGATGCAGACTTGCATCCGGCCGGCGTCGTCGTCCTGGTCGAACGTAACGCGAGACGGCTCGGCTGCTGCCGCCCACAGGGTCGCCAAAGTGAGCAGAAGCAACGGGGCGACGGTACGGAAAGTTTTCATGGCGTGGACCTCGGCGTGCGGGAGTTGGCTGGATACGGCTTGTCATCATAGTCTAGCGTATCGGCCGGAGCAAATGGGCGACGTTGCCGTCGAGCATACAAAGCCGTGACCGGTGGTCGCGCCGGAAGTGGCCAAAGCCAATGTTGCCGGCGGAGGGCATGCAGACGGGCGCGACCACCGGTCACGGCTTTGTGCCGAGTCCGACCGCCGGCCGCCGCTTTATGCTATCCGCCCGACTGCGTCACTTTGGCCGTACCGGTGGCCACCACGACGTCGACTTGCCAGGTCTGGTCGGGGCCGGTGAGCGTGATCTGGTAGGCGGCCAGGGCCTGGCCTTCGAAGTTGAACTCGGCCTCGGTGGCCGAAACGGTCACGACCACGGCGTCGGAGAAGATATACGGTTCGTCGACCGCGACGTCGCCCCCGGCGGCGCGTCGGATGAGCGTGTAGCCGGTGGCCGGGCTGCCGGTGAAGTCCAGAGAGTGGTTTTCGCCGGTGGAGATGCTGCGCCGCCGGGCCTGCAAGAGATCGACGGCCAGACGTTTCGCCTCGGCCCGGGCGGTGAAGTCGCCCAGGGTGCCGTATCCCATCCGCCCCACGGCGACCACGGCCAGGATGCCCACGATAACGACCACGGCGAGCAATTCCAGCAGGGAAAATGCTCGCCGTAAGTGTGGAGATCGATTTGTAGCGCCGTGCGTCATGAATAGGCCCCGTGGATGCACGCACCCCGATAGCTGGATTCGCGAGAATTCAGCGGAACTTCAACCGACGTTCCCTAGCGGCTGAGTCCTTGCGGCTCCAGCCACGAATTCCCGTCACGCGGCCGCCGGCATCTAGTGTGCGTGTCCGGTCACGCGCTTCGACGCCGCGTCCAGTGCGTAGGCCGAGCCGTCCACCGGACACGTGGGGATGCCGTCGGGGAAGTAGGCGTCATCGTCCAAGTCGGTGATGTCGGCGGGCAACGCGCCGGTGTCCCAATTGAACTTCTCGACGGCCGTGTTGATCTCCGCCTTGTTTTGGAAGCAGGCGTTCTTCTTCGCCGTGGCGCTGGAGAAGCTGATCCGGGGGATGATCACCAACGCGATGATCCCCAGGATGACCACTACGGCCAACAGTTCCAGCAGGGAGAAGGCATTGCGTCGTTGCTTGCGATTCATGGTTTCGATCTCCACGGTTTACGCTAGGGGTGTTCGTGTCCGACGACTCGGCCGGTGGCGGCGTCCAGCGTGTAGCTGGAATCGTCCACCGGACACGTCGGTTGGCCGTCGGGCAGGTAGGCCGCGTCGGCCGCGATATCGCTGAGGTCCGTGGCCGGCCAACTGCCCTTGTTGCGGTACCACAACTCCGCCTGAACCTCAATGTTTCCTTTTGTTACATAGCATGCGTTTCGCTTCGATTGTAGTGTTTCAACTCAAATGGCACAAAGTGGAGGGTAGGTGACGATCTCCT
>CAYYNP010000434.1:0-6325 GCA_964472545.1 uncultured Planctomycetaceae bacterium
GAAGAAGTACGATCTCTACATCACCGTGCTGCGGAAGTTCCGGCGGTATCAGTAGCTGGACCGTTTTGGAGTCGAGACGGCGCGCGGAGGAGGAGTTGCTATGCGGCGACTACGGGCGGGTGCCGTTTGGTCGGCGGGCATCTTGGGGGCATGGCTGGTTTGGGCGTCCACGGCGAGAGGTGGCGACATTGATGGGGGCTACAAGGACCTGCGGGCGCAGATGGCCTTGCTGTCGTCGGGGGATGCGGAGACTCGAGCGTCTGCCGCATTTCGGCTGGGGTTACTAGGGGAGAGGGCGGCGCCCGCCGTGTCGAGCCTGATTGAGTTGCTCACCGACCATCCTCCGCGAAAGTACGGCGACTCCGTTCCCCCGGCATCTCCCGCGTGGGAGGCGCGAGAGGCATTGGTGAAGATCGGCAAGCCTGCCGTTGCGGAACTGTGGGAGGCCGCGAAGAGCGGGGAGTTGTGGATTCGCATACGGGCGATCGACTGTTTGGGGCTGATCGGCGACCCCGTGTGCAAGGATTGGCTGCGCGAGGCGATGAAGGACGATAGCCCGGAGATCCGGGCGCATGCCTCGCTGGCGTTGGGGCGGACGGGCGGGCGAGACACACTGGAGCCTTTGCTGGCAGCAGCGAGGGACGGGCATCCGCTGGTGGAGCGGTATGCCGTGGACGGCCTGTGGGTGTCGCCGACGATTGCCGATGATCCGCGGGCCGTCGGTGCACTCTTGAAGCTGTTCAACGATCCGGGCGGGCCCACGAAGCATGGGATCGCTCGCGTGCTTGGGAAGTTGAAAGACCGTCGAGCCGTCGAGCCGTTGATCGCTTCGCTGAGCGGCAGCATGGCCCGTATGCCGTGGCCGATTGCGGCGGCTCTGAGCGAAATTGGCGATGGTCGGGCGGTGGAGCCGCTGATCGATTTGCTCGAGCACCCGCACTCCCACGCCAGATCGTCGGCGGTGCGCGCGTTGGTGAAGATGGAGGCGGGACACGACGCATACGTTGCGATCGCGAAGCTGTTTGCGTACGACGGGGCCGAGGTACACACGCGCGAGGTTGCCGTTTCGGAATTGGCCAAGGTCGGCAAAGCGGCGGTGCCGGCGTTGACCGACGCACTGACGGACAAGAATCCCGACGTGCGAGATGCAGCCGTGGCAACGCTGCGAAAGATCTACGGAGCGACGTTCGACGACGGTGGCGGCGAGTGGCTGTTGTGGAAGCGGGAGTTGCTGAAGGAACGCAGCAAGGCGGCCGTGGGCGTCATGAAGACGCCGTCCGTGCATGAATCGGTCAGGCGACCATTGAGCGAAGTCGCCGAGTTCGCCATTCCTGGGCAGAGTCAAGTGCTGAAGTTCCTGCTTGTCGACGGGTGGGTGATCGCATCGGTCCGATACGGCGAGTCGGCACCGCAACGGCCAAAGTCGCACGGTGGCCGCGGCGACATCGCCAATGGATCGAGAACTGCGCTGGTGGCGTGGGATCCAGGCGGCGAGTTGCTATGGAAGAGCGACTTACCAGGTGCATATCACCTGATTCCCGCCGGCAACCAGATCGTGCTGGCATACGATGCCGGCGGAGTGGATTCGCCCAGGGGCCTGATCTGGATCGATCCGGCCGACGGCCGGAAAGTCCGGCACGTCGAATTGCCGGGCCGGCCGGCTACGGTGGCCTTCAATCGTCATTCGGAATCGGTAGTGATGGTGCTCTACCCGGATCGGCGTTTGAGGGTGATCGACGATAAGACGCGAATGGAGGTTCGTTCCTACCGGTCCGACGGCACGCTGGGCTGGGCACATGAAGAGCCGGTGTCCGAACTGCAGGCCGTTCGTTTGGACGGGCCGGCCGTCGTCGTCAGTTCGTACAGCAGCGTGCAACCATTTGTGACGGGGCTCGATCCGATAACCGGCAAACCGCTCTGGCGACGAGCGTGGGGACGGTTTCCGGCCGTGCCCGAGTATGGCACGCGGCGGCCCCAGAAACTCGACGGATTGGCCATTCTGGCGAAGCAAGAGGGGATCGAATTCGTCGATGCGGCAACCGGGGCCACGGTACATGCGTTGCCGCGCCCGGACGTTCGGCAGATGACGCTTCGGCTGTCTGCTCACGTCGACCGGATCTTCTACACGTCGACCGAATTGGAAGGCGTCACGCTGGCGGCCCAGGCGTTTCCCGGCGGAGATCTTCTTTGGTCGGACGAAACCGGCACGGTTTCGTATCGCAACCCGGTCGCCTGGGATAAGAACACGGTTTTTCTTTGCCGACGATTATCGCAGGGGCTGACCGGACGCGTGGTGGTCAGCGAGTTGCGAATCTACGGTGCCGGCGGAGAACTTCTGGCGAAACTCGTCAAGCGCCGGCTGGACGAGCACTGCGGCGAGACGGCAGAAGGGTATTTTGACGACACGGTGGCAGCGCAGGCTGTCGACAACCGGCTGTACGTGGTGGTCGACGGCCGATTGATTGCCATGCAATGGCAGTAGCGATGAGGGGCCGCAGCAGCGCAGCCGGAATCCCCGAGGAACGAAGCGTGTCGCACCTCGGGTGAATCGACTCGTCCGGCGCGGCCTACGCCTGCTTCAGCGCCTTGATCCTGGCCGAGAGCCGCGATTTGGTGCGGGCGGCCGCGTTGCGGTGGATGATGTTTCGGGCGCCGGCCCGATCGAGCCTCTTCACGGCCGCGCGAAACTCGACTTCGGCCTGTTCGGCGTCGCCGGCCTCGACGGCCTCGCGAACCTTGCGGCACTGGGTCCGCAGGGCCCGTTTGATAGTACGATTCCTTTCTCGGCGGACCACGTTCTGTCGTAGCCGCTTCTTGGCACTTGTGATGGTGGGCATGGTTACCTTGTCGTGTGGTTCAATTGTATCGACGCAAAACGCGTCGTGCGTTTTGACCGGTCAGACGTTCTGCTCGGTTGTCGTAGGGTGGTCTCTTGTGGTGGCGGGGTTAGCCGCGGCGGCTCGGCAAGGCCGTGGTCGACGTTGAAAATCGGCAATCGGCGCTCGAGTCAGCTTTCGTCGGAGTCTTCGATCTCGCCATCGTCGGCCTCCGTGTCCTCGATTTCGGCGTCTTCGATCTCGCCGGGCCCCTCATCGTCGCCGCCCCGCTAGGTCTCGCGAAGGTCGCTAATCCTGGCGAGGATGTCGGAAACGTCCTTGTACGTGAAGTCCATCCCGGCCAGTTGGGTCATGTACTGCTCGGCGGCGTCGATGTCCTTTAGGAACTCTGCCATCTTCCCGGCCAGATACAAGGCACGCTTCTTGGCGTCCTCGTCACGGTCGGGGATCTCCTCGATGGCCATCTTATAGTGGCTCATCGACAGACGGTTCTGCTTGATCTTCTGGAAGCACTCGCCGAGGCGCAACATGCAGTCGCCCCGGCGGCGGGTGTCGTTTCGGGCCGCCTGATATTGCTTGATCGCCTCGTTGATTTGACCGCTGAGTTGATAGCGGAACCCTAAGTCGTACTTGAAGCCGAGGTTGTTCGGGTTTCGCTGGCAACGGTTCTTGTAGACGTCGAGTTCCTTGACGATGAGGTCCTGCTTGAGCTTCGCCGCGTTCTCCTTCTCTCCCCGCTTGCCGGCCTGGATCATCTGCTGCCGCAGACGCCGCATCTGCACGTCTTCCCAGTGCTCACGAACGTCCTCGTCGCCATCTGAGGCCTCGAAGGCGTCGGCGTAGACGTCCTCGGCCTTGGCGAAGTCCTCGTTGTGGATGTGAAACTGGGCCAACTCGATGTAGCCGGACATGTTGGTCGGGTCGGCGTCGATCTTCTGGCGGATCTTCTCTTCGGGGGAAAGTTCGTCGTCTTCTTCGTATTCCTCCTGCCGCTTCTGCTCGTCGCTCTTGGCGTGGCTGTCGACGATCTGTCCGTCTTCGTCGGTGACGTACTTTCCCTGCTTGACGGTCTTCTGCACCGCCAGCGAGGCGATCTCTCGCTGGGGGCCTTCATCGTTGGGCCGCGCTTGGGCCACCCGGTGCCAGAAGTCGATGGCCAAGTCGAATTTACCCACAGAGGCCGCCGCTTTGGCGGAAGCCGTCAGGATGTCGACGTCCTTCGGCGCAGCCGCCCGCGCCCAATTCAGGTGCAGCACGCGGGCTTCAACGTTCCCCATGTTCTCGGCCGCCGTGGCCATGGCCAACATGGCCGCCTTGTCCCAGGGGTTGACGGTCATCACCTTCAGCCCGTGCTTGATCACCTCGTTCCACTCCTTCGCATCGACGGCTTTCTTCATCGCCGTGCGAGCTGCCCGCTCACGGAACTGGGCCAGCTTGCTACCAGTCCTATTGTTCCTGTACTTCCTGTGGAGATTCTCTGCATACAGTTTGATGTAGTTTATATTAGATGGGTCACCCTGTACGCATTGGGTAAGTAATTCGACGGCATAGTCGTGGTTGTCTTGGCTGATCTGCTTCTTGCCGTGCTGATAGAGCTTCTCCAAGCGGGCCCTCTTCGCCGGCGTCAGCGGGTCTTTCTTCGGCTGATCGGGCTTTTCTTCTGCTGGCATGATCGATCGGGTCGAGCGTCAGGGGATCTGGACGGAAATAGGCGTCTTGGACGATTGGTCCGACACCTACCCCATTTCACACACACAGTCTACTCTATCATTTTACCACGACGGCACCGCAACACAACGCCTTTGGTCCCCGGTTTGCTGGAATGGCAGCACGGCCCGATTTGTGGTGGCGACGGAGTGGGTGTCGATCGGTTTCTGGTGTGAAAGGCACGGCCGGAACGCGGTCGACCGGAAATGCGGTTTCGCTCGGGCTGCGAACCCGGTATCTTACGCGATTGTCCCATTTTTGCCTTCAATCCACGGCTCTCTTGCGATGAATGACGAACAGCAGGCCGGTCAGTCGGTCCACAATGGCACGCCGTTTTCGATCGAAGTGGCCGAACGAGTGCGGCGGTTGCCGCCGTACTTGTTTGCCGAGATCAACCGGCTGATGTACCAGAAACGCCGCGCCGGCGACGACGTGATCGACCTGGGCATGGGCAACCCGAGCGATCCGCCGCAGGACGTCGTCATCGAGAAACTGGCCGAGGCCGCCCGCGACCCGAAGAACCATGGTTACGTCGAATCGCGTGGCATTCCCGGTTTGCGTCGCGAAATGGCCAGCAAGTACCTGAAACTGCACGGTGTGCGGCTCGATCCCGATAGCGAGCTGGTGGCATGTCTTGGGTCGAAGGAGGGGTTCAGCCACATGTGCTTGGGCCTGCTGGGGCCCGGCGACACGGCGATTGTGCCGGCTCCTTACTATCCGGCCCACCTCTATGCGGTCGCGCTGGCCGCTGCGAATGCGATTCTGCTGGAGGTCTCCGATAGCGAGAAGTTCCTCGCCAACATCGACTACACCTGCCGTCACATGGTCCCTCGGCCAAAGCTGCTGATCGTCAACTTTCCGCACAACCCCTCGACCGCCACGGTCGAGCCGGAATTCTACACGGAGATCGTCCGGCTGGCCCGCCGCTACCAGTTCATGGTGATTAGCGATCTGGCCTACGCCGACGTGACGTTCGACGGCTATAAGGCCCCGAGTTTCCTGGCCGCGCCTGGGGCGATCGAGGTGGGGGCGGAGTTCACCACCATGAGCAAGGGCTATAACATGGCAGGCTGGCGGGTGGGATTCTGTGCGGGCAACGTGGAGATGGTTCGGGCGCTGGCCACGGTGAAGGGCTACTACGACTATGGGATGTTTCGGCCGATTCAAATCGCCTCGGTCGTGGCTTTGCGCCATACCGATGCGGCGGTCGAGGCCCAGGCGGCCGTCTATCAGCGCCGCCGCGACGTGCTCTGCAACGGGCTCGAACGTCTGGGATGGCCCGTCGAGCGGCCCAGAGCCACGATGTTCGTCTGGGCACGGATCCCGTCGCCGTGGCGCGAGGAAATGAACTCCTTCGAGTTCGCCATGAAACTGCTCAAAGAAGGCGACGTCGTAGTTAGTGCGGGGGGTGGATTTGGCCCCGCAGGAGAGGGTTTCGTGAGAATGTCACTCGTAGAGAACGAGAATCGTCTCCGCCAGGCCGTGCGGCAGATCGGGCGAGCGCTGGGGAAGTGAGGGTGGTGAGTGGTGGGTGGTGAGTGGCGAGTGGCGAGGGCAATTGGTCGTGTTGGGTGTGAGGAATCTCGTTTTCAGCCCGGCTGCGATGCAGGGGCTATGCTTTCTGTGGGGTTGGGGCACGGACAAATGCCCCTCCCTCACCCCCGATTTTCGCATGATCCGCGCCAATATATCCCTCGCGCCACACCGCGAAGTCCCCCTCAAATGGTCACCCACCACTCTCCACCCACCACTCTCCACCCACCCGTCTCCCTCATGCAAAC
>CAYYNP010000435.1:0-6291 GCA_964472545.1 uncultured Planctomycetaceae bacterium
CCGAAGGTGATCCAGCCCTCCCGCTTCGAGTCTGCCTGGCTCTTGCCCGCCGATTCGGCCTTGCTTTCGAGTTGCCACGCCCAGCTCTTCTGCCGGCCGCCACGGATGCGGTCGACGACGGCGATCAGACAGGGCACGCCGCTGCGTCCGCTGTAGTCGATGCCCATCGAACGCATGCCGGTGATGCCGCTGGGACCGAAGGCCCCGGTGTGCGGCACGTCGCCGTAACGCTCGTAGAGGCTCACCACGTGGCCCGCCTCATCGACCACCGGTTTCGAGTAGACGTCGGACAAATCGATCGAGATCACGCCGGAGCCGTCACGGCCGCACTCGAGATACGTCACCTTGCCGTGTGCGCCGGCGTTGATTTCGTTCTCGGAAAGCTGCACCACGTTTTCGCCGTAGCGGCCCTCGGCCGGGGCGCCGATGCCGTGCGACGAAACCTGGCCCAACCCGGCCACCCGCAGCGTGCCGGCACCTTCGCCGTACGTGGCCGCGAAGAACTGCGTAGTGAATTGGCTGTCGTTGCCGATCCAGTTGTTGCGGAAGCCGTAGAAGCCGAAATCGGGCGCCTGCCACACAAGCGGCATCGGGCCCTGTGGCGGCTTGGGCCGCATGTCGAGCGGGTAGTTCAGAAACGCGTAGATCGGGTGCGTATCGAAGCTGCCGTAGTCGCGGCCGAAGGCGTAGCCGCTTCGCTTGACGGTGAGGATCCTCTCGATCGCGGCTTCATCGTCCGACGAGCCGCCGGTGTGGTATTGCCAGGCCCAGAGCACGGTCGGCTGCCACTCGGGCCGAATCAGCGGCAGCAGCGGGGCGAAGTTCTCGTTGGCTGCGTCGCGGCCCGACTCCGGGTAATCCGAGCAGACGAACCCCGGCCGCCCGTTGATCTCCTGGCCGATCGGTTGCCGGTCGCCGCGATAGGGATGCACGAACATCGCCCGGGGCAGGTAGTCGACCCACTCGGCGTGTCCGCCGGCGTCGCGGCCGGTGACGTTGCGGAACATCAACGCGTACTTGTTGGGGCCGTCCATCGCCTGCGTGTTGGCGGCCCCCGACATGAACCCGCCGCGGCCGAGCAGTTCGGCCGCCACCATATCCATCACGTGATGGGCCACTTCGGCCGTCTTCAGGTAGCGGACGTCGGCCCCGCCGGTGCGCTGCCATTGGGCGTGATCCTGCTGCCAGGTGCGTAGCTGTTCGTCGTAGCGTGCCCGGGTGCGCGCGACGGCCTGCTGCACTTCGGCCTCGGAGAGCTCGATCAGTTTCGGTTCGGCGAAGCTCATGCCCCAGGGTTTCATGTCGCCGATCGGGCCGGTGGTGAGCCAAGGGTACAGGCCCGGTTCGAGGCGGACCACGTCGCCGTCGGATAGCCGCACGCCGGCCAAGTAGATCGCGACGTTGCCGTGGCCGGTGTGTACGCGGGCGTAGCGCGACTTGTCGTTCTCGAGCACCAGATAGTAATAGCTGTTCGTCCGCGTCACCACGCCGGAGGGGCCGGTCAACTCCAGCACCGTCTTGTTGTTGCTATACTCGCCGCGGTAGAGCATCTCGTCTCTGGTCAGCTTTCGCCAGGCGCGCTCAGCGTCGCCCTTGCCGAGGCGTTGGCCGACGGCCGGACGTGCGGCGCCGCGGAGTTTGTCCGTGGCGAGCGGCTCCGTCTTCACAGGAAATGCACCGGCGTAGATCCACTCCGTCGGCATCTTGCCGCTGGCAAACGGGACGACCGCCACGCCCTTGCCCGGTTTGAGGTTGTCGAGGGCCGCAACTGCGCCTTGGCTCTCCGAGATCAAGTGCGGCGGCCGTGGCTTGACCGGCTGGGGATCTCTTTCACCGGAGATGGCCAGCGCGGCCACGCCGGCCGCCCAGGTCATCGTCGGCGCGTGCGGTCCGCCGTAGTTCCAGCTTATGTGGCTGTCCATCAGGTCGCGGCGGAAGACGAGCACGTTGGCCGTGTAACAAAGGTACTCGGCCACTTCGCGGCGGAACGGCTCGTCCCAGGCGTGGTAGCAGAGGTCGTAGGCGATCGCGGCCTGTTCGAGCTTCCAGGCCCACCAGCGGCTGCGGACCCGCTTGTCGCCGTTGTCCTTGTCCTTCATCATCGCCTCGACGCGGCGTCGGGCGTCGGCTGCCAGGGTGTTGTCGCCGGTGATCGCGAAGCGGAAGGCCGAGCCGGCCGCGCTGTCGTTCATCTTGGCCAGGGCGAGTTGCCCGAACTTGGTCTTCGCTCGCTTCCTCAACGCCGGCAGATCGCCGGCGCGGAAGAGCAGCCGCGGGTGTTCGTCACCTTGCACGGCAGCGGTGTATTGCACGGGCCGGGGCAGCACGGCCGCCCAAGCGTTACCCTCGATCGGAATCTCCCCCTTCGTGCCGCGATAGGTGCCGACGCAAGAGCCGTCGGGTTTCCTGTCGAGATCGACCGCCACCTGCAGCGGCCCGCCGGATACCCAAGGATCGCCCTTGAGCGTCAATGCGAGTTCGAGCTCGATCGCCTTGTCGGAAACCTGCGCTGCGTTGACGCGTCCGGTGTGTTCGTGCCGGTTGTAGTTGCCGGCGGTCGCCCAGACGCGTTCCCAAACGTCGCCGGTCCGCTGTAATCCGACGATGATTGACGGCTCGTTCGGCTCCTGCGTATCGCCGCGCGGCAGGGCCTCTTGCAGCACGAGGCGGATGCGCAGCGAGTCCTCACCGTCGGTCGGCGCGGGCACGGCGGCCGACGCGGAGCCGGCGGCCGCAACAACGACGGCCACCAGCAGCAGAACGGTCGTGGTCTTCAGCGGCATGGCTAATCCTCCAGGAGTCGACGAATCGTATTGCCGTGTGCTTCGAAAACTCCGCGGCCGTTCTTTTGTCGCAAGGCCAAATCAAGATACCATCGCCGCGCGCGAGCTGCAAACGGCCCCGGGGAATCGCACGGTACCGCGATCGGCATGAATCACGCGTGTTGCAGGCAGCCACCTTTCTACGCGCTTCGATCTGGGAGGTCGACGAGCAACGTCGGATCGAACGCGGTGAGTTGATCGGGATACCCGCGTTGGTTGCTGACGACTCGCGTGCCCGCGATTTCGTAGTCCACACAGTAGTGCGTATGTCCGTGAATCCAGAGGGCCACGTTGTCGCCGTCCATCAGTTCCTCGGCGTTGCTGACGAAAGCCGGCGCCAGCGCGTCGTCGCGATACCGCGGCTCGGCCGAGAGGATGCTGGGTGCGTGATGCGTCACCACGACGGTCGGGCCGGCGTGATGGCGCTTCAAGGCCGTACGGAGCCATTGTCGGCTCTGACAGTGCATCGCCGCCGTGAGTTGAGGGGTGAGACGATGATATTTCGGATTGCACCGGATCTTGCGATAGTCGTTCATCTGCTCGGCAGCAACGAGCATCGAGTAGTCTCTCGTGGGATCTCCGAACAATCGAAAGTCGGTCCAGAGCGTCGCTCCCAGAAAACGTACGCCGCAACGTACTCCGCCGAGGATCACCTCGTCGTTCTCCAGGAAGGCAACGTTGGGCCCCGCCGCCGCACGCATCTCTTCCGTCAGCTTCGGCAGTGCGCCGCCGTAGTACTCGTGGTTTCCGGCAACGTAGACGACCGGCTTATCGAGCCGGTTGGCCAACTCAATGCCCTGGAGCTTGGTGCCGACGTCGCCGGCAAAGACCACAACGTCGGCATCCGTGGCGGGTACCTCCAGCGGCGCAAATTCCAGATGGACGTCGGCCAAGATCTGCAGCTTCATGTGGATTCTTGCCGGGGAGTTGCGATCTGGCTGAGTGCCGACCTTGCACTCTGACAGCGCCGCCGTATCCTGCTCATTCATACGCCCCCGGCACCGGCGGCAACTCGGCGGTCAGTTTTGCCGGCGTGGTGCGGCCGGCTTTGGTGTAGTCGAACGGCTTGAAGCCGAGCTTGGTGATTGCCGGGGAATCGTCGCGCAGACGAAAATCGCCGCCGCGGGCGTCGACGAACAACGGATCGGCCACGATGCTGTTGGCGTCCTGCTTGTGCTTCTGCTGCCAGGCGCCAAAGTCCATGCCGTCGGCGAACATCACCGGCTTGCCGTCGGCGTGCCAGTAGAGGTTTTCGTCGAGCGTGTAGTAACCCTCGTCGTGCGTGCCCCAGCCGCCGCCGAGAATGTAGCCACGATCGTAGAGCACGATGTTGCGTTTGAAGGTGAACGACGTGTGCAGGTCCATCCGCGCGTTGCGGCGGATCATGCACTCGATGCCGAAGGCAAAGATGTTGTTGGTCACCAGGTTGTTCTTGCCGTAGTGCTGGTCGAAGCCGCCGTCCTTGGTGTGGTGGACCAGGTTGTCGTGCAGCACCACATCGGTCGAACCCTCGTCGGTGTAAAGCCCCCAACCGCCGTATCCAAACGAGTGGACGTGGTGGATGTGGTTGTGGTGGATGGTCGTGCCGGGTTGAATGCCCAGCGAATAGACGCCGCCCATGTCCGAGAGCACGCCCTGGCCGACGTTGTGCATGTGGTTGTAGGCGATTTCGTTATGATGGGCCGGCGACGGGCCGTATCCCCACACCCAGCCGACCGAAACCGACGTGTAGTAGAGGTCGTGGATTTCGTTGTGCAGCACTTTGTTGTAAGGACTCTTGCCGATCCACACGCCCACGGCCGGAGGGTGCAGCCGGCCGACGTGGGCGATCGTGCAGTTTTCGATCGTGTGATGCGAGCAAAGGCCTTCCGGATCACCGGCCACTTGATGGGAGCCCTGCCAGTCGCCCGCCCCCGCGTAGCCGATCTTCACGCCGCCGGCGCCCAGGTCGACCATCTCACAGCCGCGGATCACGTTCTCGCGGCAGCCGGCCCCAAAACCCATCGCGTAGCCGCCGGTGTGCCGTATACAGCATCCGTCGATCAATAGATTTCGGGCGCCGAACGCCGTGATCGCCTCCGGCACGCCGATGGCCGCTTGCGGCATGCTCATTCCTTCGGGAGCGAGCACCCAGTTGGCGTGGGCGAAGGTCAAGCCTTCGAGATGTACGTGCTGAACCCAACGATGTTCCGGCACGTCGCCGCGGAAGAGCACCAACTGGCCCAATCGCGGCGCGACCACCACGGTCTTGTCGGGTGTCTCGCCGTCGCGGGGGATGTACGTCAATTCGCCGCTGGGTCGATCCAAGTACCACTGCCCGGGCTCGCTCAGCGCCTCCTTTACATTGAGCACCCGATAGCGGTTGCCCTGGCGATGGGCCACGTAGTATCGCGTGCCGCGGGTCGGCCCGGTGAAGGTCACGGTCTTTTCGGCCGCGTCGATCGACTCGATCCGCATATGGGAATCGCACCAGATGTGCATGCACTGTACGGTGACGTCGCTCGGGTTCGCCCAGTCGCCGCGGAGTGCGTCGCCGGCGTAGCGGAACTGCGTGTATCCCTTTGCCCCGGCCGGCGGCTTGATCTCGCCGGCCACGTTATAGAACCCGGTCTTCGGCAGCCGCGGGCGGAAGCGGCGCTGGTTGTCGACGAACAGTTGGGTGAAGTTCCACTCGCCGCTCTTTACGCCCTCGAGTGTTGTCCGCCATCGTCCGTCGTCGCCGACCTTCCAGCCGCCGAGCCGCCGCCCGCCGCTGAAGACCGGCTGCTGGCCTTCGGCCGCCCGATAGACGACCGGCGCGTCGGCCGTGCCCGAGTCGTCCGGCTCGAAGACGATCGGCTCGTCCAGTTCGTAGCACCCGCCGGCAACGGAGACCACGATCGGCTGCTTGCGGTCGGGTTGTTCGGCCTTCAATTGCCGCACGGCCCGTTGTGCTCGGGCGATCGTGGCGAACGGTTGCTGTGGCGTGCCGGCGCCTGCGTCGTTGCCGTCGAGGGCGACGTAGAAGTCGGCCGCAGTGGCAGCGGTCGATATGGCGGCCAGCACAATCGCAGCAAAGAGAACCGATGCGATCCGGCGAGCGTGAGCGTTCATTCGTCGTTCCTTTCTTCATCAGCAAGCGAAAGCACTTTCTCCAATATGGCACCAGTATGGCCGACGCTCCCGGCAACGCAAGTCCTTCCCGACGCGGCAAATTGCCAACGAGGGAGTGGCACCCTATGCGCCTCGTTCCCAAACTCCGGTTTGGGAACGCATCGTCCGCCAATCTCTGATTGGCTGCTCAATGTAACCGTCCGAAGCAGAGCTTCGAGGAAACGCGTTCCCAAACCGGAGTTTGGGAACGAGAAGATGCAGAGGGATCGACGCGGAGCAAGTCTCGGGGACATGACCTCACGGCTCTGGTGGGGGGCGTGAACGGCAGGAGAACTGCAAAGTGTGCGGGAGCCCGAAAAAGGGGACTGGCTCCGTC
>CAYYNP010000436.1:0-6272 GCA_964472545.1 uncultured Planctomycetaceae bacterium
TGCTGCCGTTGCCCGTTGATCCGGTGACCCCGCCCGATCCGGTGCTGCCGTTGCCCGTTGATCCGGTGACCCCGCCCGATCCGGTGCTGCCGTTGCCGGTCGATCCGGTGACCCCGCCCGATCCGGTAACGCCGGTCGATCCGGTGACTCCGCCCGTGCCGACGCCGCCGCCGGTCATCGACCCGTTCGGCAGCAACGACACGGCGCCGATGCGTCAGTGGACCGACGCTTCGGGTCAGTACCAGGTCGAGGCCCGCTTCGTCAGCGTGTTGGACGACGGCGTCACGGTACGTCTGCTGAAGTCGAACGGCCGCTACGTCCGCGTGGCCATGGACAAGCTCTGCCTGGCCGACCGGCAGATCGTCCGCAACCACCTCGATTCGATCGCCACGGCCTTCTAAGAGGGCCCGTTGGGCGAGCACGGACGCAACGCCCGTGGTGAAGAACCGAATGCCGGGTAGAATCAGCTCCGGCGCAGGGAGAATCTGCGCCGGAGTTTTCTTTTCTTGCCTCGCTCGGCGTCCGTCCACGCTTCCGTTGCAGAGCCGAGTCTGACGCCCCACGTTGACCGTAGTCCCCCTGTTGGGTATAGTCGGACGATCGCTCGCCCGTTCCGACTTCCCTAGCGAGGGGGATTCCACATGGATCCGGCCATCGTCTTCGACATCGTTGTCTTTCTTGCCTTCATTGGCGCCGTGATCACCGTCGGCATTCTCAAGAGCCGACACGAGAAGGACAGCGAGTCGTACTTCCTTGCCGGCCGTGGACTGCTCTGGTGGTTGATCGGCTTCTCGCTGATTGCGGCCAACATCTCCACCGAACAGTTTGTGGGGATGTCGGGCCAGGCGGCCAACGACAACGTAGGCCTGGCCATCGCCAGTTACGAGTGGATTGCGGCAATCACGCTGGTGGTGGTGGCCTTCTTCTTCCTGCCGAAGTTCCTCAGCAGCGGCATCTACACGATCCCGGAATTTCTCGAGTACCGCTACAACCACTTGGCGCGGACGATCATGTCGGTGCTGATGATGTTGACTTACGTTGGTGTGACGATCGCGGCCGTGATCTACTCCGGCGCCAAGACGGTCGACGTCCTCTTTGGCGATCAAGACGTTCTGCCCTTTCTCTCGCTGAACGTGGTCACGGCATCCTGGATCATCGGCGTGCTGGCGGCGGTCTACGTTGCCGCCGGAGGGCTAAAGGCCTGTGCCTGGGCCGACTTGCTGCAAGGTTCCGCCCTGATTATCGGCGGCGCAATCGTGGTGATCTTGGCTATGAACGCCTTGGGGCAGGCCGAGCCGGCCGACGTGGGCCTCTCCGCCGAGATGGCCGACGCGGGGGCCCTCGAGAGATTCCAGACACTCAACGGCGACAAACTGCACATGCGCCTGCCGGCTGCAAGTACCGTCCTGCCTTGGACTGCGCTGATCATCGGAATTTGGATTCCCAACTTCTACTACTGGGGACTGAATCAGTACATCACCCAGCGGACGCTCGGCGCCAGTTCGCTGGGCGAAGGGCAGAAGGGAATTGTCTTTGCTGCCGGCTTGAAGCTGATCATTCCCTTTATCATCGTCATTCCGGGCATCATCGCGTTCAACCTCTACAAGACGGAGATGCAATCCGACGCGTCGAAGACGACGAACGCGGACGCCCGAGCGAAGTACGAGGAAGTCAAAGCCAATCCGGCTGCGGCCAAGGTCGCCTTCAAGTTCGACAGGGACTTCGCCGAACTCTACCCCGACGACGCACGAAAACTAATCGAGTTCAACAGCCAAGCGGCGGGTGTTGCCGTTCCGCAGGCCGATTCCCTGGCCGCACAGAACGACCAACTACTGGCGAGTATCCCCAAGGATAAGAAGATCGAAGTCCAGAAGGGAATGATCGGCTATCAGTACGATTCTGCGTTCGGCCTGCTGATCAAGGAGTTGATCCCCACCGGACTGCGAGGATTCATGCTGGCAGCCATTCTGGGCGCCGTGATGAGTTCGCTGGCCTCGATGCTCAATGCGGCTTCTACGATCTTCACGATGGACATCTACAAGCAGTACATCAACCGGGAAGCCTCACAGACCAGTCTGGTCGCCGTAGGGCGCGTCTGCGTGTTGGTGTTCGTGGTTGTCGGCTGCCTGATCTCGCCGCTGTTAGGCAACCCCGCCTTCGGTGGCATCTTCAACTACATTCAGGAGTTCCAGGGATTCCTGTCTCCGGGCGTCCTGGCAATCTTCGTGTTCGGGTTGTTCGTCCATCGGGCTCCCCGGGCTTGCGGCGTGGTCGGCATGGTGCTCAGCCCGGTGATCTACGGTGCGCTGATGGCGGTCCCGCACGATCTGACCGACTGGACGCCGCTGCTGCTGGGCTGCTTCCTGAATCGGATGGCCGTGACGTTCGTCTGCCTGTTAGTGGTCCTCACCGCGATGACGCTTGCCAATCCGTTGAAGGAACCGGTCACGCTGCCCACGCAGTCGAAGATCAACTTGGACTCGTCGTCCGGAGCCAAAGTATTCGGCATTGTGGTGATCGTGGTGACCGTGGCCTTGTACATCTACTTCTGGTAGATGCGAACCGAGTGAAGTCGTAGGGTGCGTCTGGACGCACCACGAGCATGGGTAGATGCCGCTTGTTCTGCGGTGCGTCCGGACGCACCCTACTCCGCGTTCGCCGTCTCCACCAACCCCTGCCAGAAGTCGCGGGCCTGGCGATGATGCGCGATCACCTCGGCCTGCCGGGCCGGATCGGCCAGCTTGAGTTGCCGGGCGCGCTCGTAGACCCAATCGAGGAAGAACTGCGCCGCGCTACGGCTGATCCGCCGCTGCGGGCCGATCTCGACGTAGTACGGCCCGGTCATGGCGAAGCGATACGCCTTGGGCGTGTCGGTCACCGCGCGGAGCAGAAACCAGCCGCTTCGCTCAAACGCCATCTTCGGCAACCGCCCGGACTTCGCGTAGTCCTCGAAGCGGATCGATTGGGCGACGCGGCCGTCTCGGACCACTTCGAGATAGCTGATCGGCTCGCGGGTCGAGAGCGTCAGGCCCAACTCGAACTCGGGCTTCTCGTCCTCGGCAAACTGGAAGACGTGGCCGGGCAGATGGCCCCAGACGGTCGGCTGCAGCAACGGACCGTTGGTCACCACGACCCGGCCGGCACGCAGGCCTTCGAACCACTTGGCGTAGCTGAATGTGCCGTCGAGCTGCACGTACATCCGGTTGTAACCGACCGGGTTCGGCGCCACGCCCGAGCCGCTGCCGGCACTGGGCGGAATCCGCAACCCGCAATCGAGCAGCTTGAAGTAGACGTCCTGCGACCAGCGGGCGTTGCCGCGAGGCGGCGGATAGAGCGATTTGTCGCGCGGCTTGCCGTCGCCTTCGCTGCCGGTAAGCGTGCCGCGGCAGAAGCCCTCGTGGGCGATCTGAATCGAATCGACCTGCCCCGCGGCCACCAGCATCGGCAGGTCCCACCAGTAGGAACGCGTAGCGTCGATCCACAGCCCGTCGTGTTGCCGGGCTTCGATGGCGTGCTTGACCAGCGGTGGATACTCCCATGCCGCGGCGCCGGCCTGTTCCGGACGAACGCGCAACAGCGGGCTAGGGGCATTGAAATAGAGCAGTTCCGTGCCCGCCTGAGAGTGCCCGCCGGCCATCACGTGATAACTGCGGTCGCGGTCGAAAGTCACCAACGGCTCCTTCGGCCGCGGCAGGTTGCCCATCAGATCCTTGTCGTTGAACCACGTAACGACTTGGGCCACGTGCAGATCGTCGGCGTCCATCAGCAACTCTATGTCCTTAAGCGGCCGGCGGACGTTCAGGTCGCCGGAGTACCAGCCGCCGTCGGTCATGTCGACGAAACGGCCCAAATCGACCTTCTTGGTATCGTCGGCAAAGTTATCGATGCGAAAGTGGCCCTCACGGGTGGGGTATTCCAGGCCGCGCTCGATCTCGAACGTGTAGTTGCCCACGGGCAGTTTGAGCAAGATCTTGTCGCGAAAGACGAAATGATCGTGCCAGAACGGGGCCCCCTTGGGCCGCCGCGAGGTGCCTCGGCTGCTGTGCAGGTGCATGCGACAGGCGATCGGTTTGCCCGTCTCGCGTTCGACGACGGAAATCTCGAGCTGTCCTCCGGCTGCCCGGGAGGTCGACATTATGAGAAACAGCAGCATTGAGAGCCGTCGGATTGCGGCCCGTTTTGGGGATTTCATGGACATCGTCATATCGGGAACAGGAATCGGGGTCTGCGCAATTTTAGCACGCGGCCACTCTTGATCGGCCCACTCGGCTTGATGCCCCTAAAGCCGGAAACGTACAATGGTCCATCATGGCAGAAGACTACTACAAGACGCTGGGCATCCGCCGCGGCGCTTCGCAGGCGGAGATTCAGAAGGCCTATCGCGAGTTGGCGCGGAAATACCATCCCGATCTCAACCCCGACGACGAACAGGCCACCCAAAAGTTCCAAGAGGTCCAAAAGGCCTTTGAGGTGCTCAACGACTCCGAGAAGCGGGAGATGTACGACCGCTACGGCAGCGGGTTCGAGTCGATGGGTAAAAGCGGCCCAAGAGGAGGGGGACCGTGGACAACCGGCTCCGGCCCGGAATTCTCTTTCGAGGATCTCGACCTGGGACAATTCTTCCAGCAGGGTTTTGGTGGTGCGGGGCAGGGCGGCGCAGGGCTGGGAGGCGCTGGTCTGGGCGGGGGATTCGGCGACATCTTCAGCCAGTTTCGCCAGGGCGCGGGTGCGCAGCAGACGAGAAAACGCGGCTCTGCACGCCGGCGTGGCGCCGACGTCCATCACGAGTTGCCCGTCCCGTTCACCACGGCCATCAACGGCGACGAGGTGCAGATCACCGTACAGCGCGAGACGGGCAAGACCGAGCGGATTTCGGTCAAGATCCCCCCGGGCATAGAAGACGGCCAGAAGATCCGCATCCGCGGCCAGGGCGAAAAGGCCCCCCGCCGCGGCACCCCCGGCGACATCCTGATCACCATCCGCGTTGCGCCGCATCCCAGCTTTCAACGCCGGGGCAATCAACTCTCGGTGCGCGTGCCGGTCACATTGGCCGAGGCCGCGCTGGGTGCGAAGATCGACGTGCCCACGCCCAAGGGGGTCGTGACGTTGAGCGTTCCGCCGGGAACTTCCAGCGGCACCAAGCTGCGCGTCAAAGGCCACGGTGTCGCTTCGGCCAACGGGCCCGCCGGCGACTTGTTGGCCGAGATGCAAATCGTACTGCCCGACGAACTCGACGACGCCGACCGGAAGATCCTGCAGGAACTCGACCAGCGTCATCTCCAAAACCCCCGCGCCAATCTGAGCTGGTAGGCCGATGGCCGACTTTCGATTCCTCGCCGAACACCATTTGCGCGACGGCCCCGATTTCCAGCGGGCGTATCGGCGACGCTGCGCCGCCTCGGACGACATGTTGCTCGTGTACGGCCATCCCAATGGGCTCGATCATCCGCGGCTGGGACTATCGGTTTCGCGAAAGGTGGGGCCGGCGGTGATCCGCAATCGGTGGAAGCGGCTGATTCGCGAGGCGTTTCGGCTGGAACGTGCGGCACTGCCGGTGGGCGTCGATTTGGTGGTCATCCCGCGCCGCGATGTCCGGCCGGAACTGGGCGCTTTGCGCCGCTCGTTGCGAGGCCTGGCCGGTCGAGTGGCCCGGAAACTGAAACCAAAGCGGTCGACCGCCGACGCGGCGACTTGACACTCACGCACGCCGCTTCGGGAGGTTGCCGTGCCGCCGAGCCAGATGCGCCGAATGGCCCGATTCGTGTTAGGCGTCCCCGGCCTGCTGCTGATCGTCGCGGCCCGGCTCTACCAGCGGCTTCTGAGCCCCTTGTTGGGCCGCCACTGCCGCTTTGAGCCGACCTGTAGCGCGTATTTCATCGAGTCGGTCCGCAAGTACGGGGCCATCCGCGGCACCTGGCGCGGCGTGCGGCGGATCTGCCGGTGTCATCCGTGGAATCCGGGGGGGTATGATCCGCCGTAGGCTCACGCCGCGCAAAAGGGGGAAAGTGGAGAGTGGTGGGTGGTGAGTGGCGAGTGGGATAAGGCGAGGCTGGAGGGCATGAGAATGGGTAGTTCAGGAGAGGTGCAGAGGAGCGGGTGGCTTGCACACTGGGGCGACTGCGTGAATTCGGCAAGCATGCCAATTTCACCAGCTCGGCCGACCCCTATCCGGCGAATCACCACCCACCACCCACCACTCACCACTCACCACTCACCACTCACCACTCACCACCCACCACTCTCCACTCACCCCACCAATCACAAAACACACC
>CAYYNP010000437.1:0-6241 GCA_964472545.1 uncultured Planctomycetaceae bacterium
GGCGGCCAGATTCGAACTGGCGACTTCCTGCTCCCAAAGCAGGCGCGCTAACCAGACTGCGCCACGCCCCGCCGACGCCCTATCGTAAACGTATCTGCCGTGTTTCGCAATCCACTGCACGCGCAGCACGTCAGGGTGGTTTAGTATGGCCCTTAAGTTCCAGCAAGCCGGCCTCGCTAGCCAGCCTCGGTCTGTGCATTCGGCGGATGGGGGTCGACCAGATGCCGCCGCAGACGCTCGAACTCCTCATGGGTGCTGAAGTGGATCACCAGCTTGCCGCGCCCACGGGCGTTGTGGGTGAGCTGGACCTTGGTGCCCAGGGCCAATCGCAATTCCTGCTCCAAGGCGGCGAGGTGCTCGCTGCCCGCACGCCGTGGAGTAGCGGACTGCCCGTCGCGGCCGACCACGCTTAGCGGCTCGGCGTCGGCCGTCTCGATCGCCTTCTGGACCAGCGACTCGGTCTGCCGCACGTTGAGTCCTTCGCGTGCGATTCGCCGGCAGAATTCGATCTGCGCTGGCTCGTCGCCCAACGGCAGCAACGCCCGGGCGTGGCCCTGGGTGATGCGGCCTTCGCGCAGGGCCTGACGCACGGGATCGGGCAACTCCAGCAAACGAATCAGGTTGGCGATCGTCGAGCGGTCGATGCTCAGCCGGCGGGCGAGTTCCTCTTGGGTACACTCGTATTGCTGTAGATAGCGTTTGAACGACGCCGCCTTTTCCAGCGCGTTGAGGTCCTTGCGTTGCAGGTTCTCGATGATCGCCATCTCGGCCGTCTGGCGGTCGTCGGCCTCGACCACGTTGGCCGGCACTTCGGTCCAGCCGGCTTCCATCGCCGCTCGGAATCGCCGTTCGCCGGCAATCAACTGGAAACGGTCTTCGACCCGGCGAACCACGATCGGCTGCAATAGTCCGTGAGTCGAAAGGCTCTCGCTGAGCGACAGCATCTCCTTCTCGTCGAAGTCCTGCCGCGGCTGGGCGGGGTTGCTGTCGACGCGCGTCACGTCGATCATCTGCTGGCCGCTGACGGCGTCGGACTCCGGTGGCGTGGCGATCTTCAAGTCGGGGCGAGGCGCTGCCGGAGTCGACGGCGGCGCCGACTCGCTTGCCGACGGTTGCGGTACATTCTGCTTCGCCGGCTCGGCGATCGGCCTCGGAGCCGGGTGCTCGACCGGCGCCGTAGCGGGTTGCACGGGCGGCTTGATCGGCGGCTTGGCTTGCGCGGCGGCCGGTGGTTTGGCGGTCGGACGGGCAGGCATGGGCACTTTGCCGAGCTGATCGGGCGCCGGTGCCGTCGGCGCCGGCGCGTTCGACGGCGTCTCGGCCGCCGCGGGCAGCCGTCCCAACAGGGCCTGTAGACCTCGTCCTAGTCGTCTATCTTTAGACACGCTCGAGTACCTCCATGCAGAGTTCTACGTAGGCCCGTGTGCCGCGAGCCCGAGGTGCATAGTCCATTACCGATTCGCCGTGGCTGGGGGCTTCCGAAACGGCCACGTCGCGCGGGATTACCGTATCGAAGACGATCTCGCCGAAGAATTCCCGGACCTCGCGCTCCACCTCGCCGGTCAGTTCCAGCGTGTGGTCGTACATCGTCAGCACGATGCCGCCGAACTCCAGCGTCCGGGCCTTCTGCTGCATCACCTGGCGGATGACCTCGATCATCTGGGCCAGGCCTTCCATGGCGAAGTATTCGCATTGGATCGGCATCAGCACTTCGGTGGAACTGGCCAACGCGGTTCGCGTCAGCGGCCCCAACGAGGGCGGGCAGTCCAGCAGCACGTAATCGTAGGCGCTGAAGCCACGCGAAAAATGCTCCTTCAGCCGGTCCGAATGTTGCTGGTCGTTGCGGGTCAACGCCTCGATATCTCCAAAACGCCGGCTGCCGGGCAGCAGGTCGAGGTTCGGCGGCCCGGGCGAACGCACCCCCTGGCGGAGTGGCTTACTGGAAACCAGCGGGTGATTCTCCGTCGGCTCCTGGGCCAGCCCGGTGGTGGCGTTGCACTGCGGATCGAGGTCGACCAGCAGCGTTCGCGCGCCCGATTTGGCCAGTCCGGCCGCCAGATTCAGCGCGGTGGTCGTTTTGCCGACCCCCCCTTTCTGATTGGCGATACACAGAACCCGAGCCACGAGCGGCCTCCTTGCCAAACGGCCCACCGCCGGCGCGTACCGCTGGCGGGGGCGGGATTGTAGCAGGGAGGGCGCGTCGGGCGAATGGCAATTTGGGCTGCCGCCGAGCGGTTTCGTTGGCCACCCGCGGTAGCCGAATTCGCCAGAATTTGGCGTGAGGCAATGGCCCAAAAAACCGGTGGCCCAAAAAGTCGGTGGGTCGGTGGGTGGCCCGGTCACTCTTGCGGAGAAGACTTTGCCATCCGCACGGGCTCCGTTCGCAAGAGTGCCCGGGTGGCGAAGCCACAAGAGGATTCGCCCCGCCCCGGATCCTCTCGTGGCTCCGCCACCCCGACGCATTTTCCGGCCATGCGAAAGAAGAGGCAACGCCCATTGCGGAAAAGCGTCGCGGCCACCCGCGCTCGCATAGACGGCTTTTCTTGCGTGTTTCACGTGGAACACGCGTTTCTTACGCCCCGCATGACCGTCAGCATCGTTTGAGGCTCACGTGCCGTCTGCTTGATCTTCGTCGGCGGGAGGTTCGGAATCGAAATCGGCAAGCGGAGGATCATCATGCTGCGGCTGGTTGGCAATCACGTCGGCTGCAGGCAGCGTGGGTATGCCGCCGGAGAGCAACTGGCGCGTGGCGGCTCTCGCATTCGCCGCCCGCAACGGCGCCTCCAGACGCCAGCGGATGAGCATCGCCAAAAGGCCGAACGCGACGATCACAACACCGCAGATCAGGATACCGATCAGGAACTCCATACCGGTATCGCGGCGAGATGGGCGGCCGCCGAAGTCGCTCCACATGAATAGAATCGAGGAGAAGGATAAGGTCCCCATGAGCATCACGCCGCAGGGGAACAGCGCACCGATACAGAATGTGCGGAGATAGCCGCGGCCGTAGACCAGCGTCACGGTGAGCGACATGGGAACGGCCAGCGACAGCAGAAACATGGTCAGAGACACCACCCACGGCGGTCCGCTGGTGACGGCCGAGAGGCAAACGGCCAGAATCGTGCAGATGATCAGAATGCCTGCCAGGCTGAATTGGAACGGATTGAGTTCACCCGCGTCGCCACGATTGCCGCGTTGCGAAGTTTCCATCGGACCCCCTTGCCTTGCGGCATGTTTCCCGTGAAACGCCGCTACTCCAACGGATTGAACACCAATCCGCTGAGCAGCTTCGGATAGAAGTACGTGCTTTTGGGCGGCATCCGTTCGCCGGTCATGCTCACGGCGCGGATCTTTTCGACGGTGGCCGGCATGGCCATGGCCGCCATGGCGTGGTCGCCGGCTTCGAGCCCGGCGACGACTTCTTCGGCCAGGTTGACGGTGGCCGGCTTGGCGATCTCGTCGTATCCGAGCAGGTTCTCAACGATCAGCCGGTGCAGGATGGCCACGCCCAGCCCGCGCCAGGCCTCGCCGTGGTCTTTGGCCACCTCGGCCATCTTGGCCCGGCCGGCTTCGGTCAGGCGGACCAACAGCCAGCGATTGTCCTTGCGGGCGTACAGCCCGAGGACCTCCTGGTCGCCGCCAGTCTCGATCTCTTCCCAGATGGCGGCCGCTGCCTGGGGACCTTCGCCGCCTGGCTCGACCGTGAAGCAGTCGCCCAGCTTGGCGGCCAGCTCTTCGCTGCTGATCTCCGGCAGCCCGACGAACAGCCGATGACACGGCAACACGATCATGCCGGGGTCGTCCATGCCGACGAAGTGGGTGAGCACGAAGTTGGCCGGATGCTCCTTCGAGAGGATGCCGCTGTCGAAGACCTGGTCGCGGTAGTTGCAGGCGGTCTCGTAGCGGTGGTGGCCGTCGGCCACGAAGATCGGCTTGGGCCCCATCTCGGCGCTGACCGCCGAGATGACCTCCACGTCGGTCACCGGCCAGAGCCGATGCACCACGCCCAGATGATCGGTCGCCACCACCGGCGTCTGATCGGCGACGGCCGCCTCGAGAATGTTCTGGGCCGCATTGTCCGGATCGGGGTAGATACTGAAGATCTGGCTGAGGTTCGTCTTGCACAGTGCGGTCAGCATCAGCCGATCGACCTTCGGCCCGGGCATCGTCTCTTCGTGGGGGAAAACCTGCCCTTCGCCGAATCGCGTGATCCGCAGCCGGGCCATGAAGCCGCGCCGCACGTGCGTCTCGCCCGCGTACTCGAACTCCTGATGATAGACGTAGACGGCCGGGTCCGACTCCGTAAACAGCACGCCCTCCGATTGCCAGTTTTTCAGGAAGCGGTTCGCGCGGGTGTAGCGGTTGTCGCTGGCGTCGTCGTCGCCCGGCTCAATGCGGTTGAGGATCAGCCGCACCACGTTGCAGGGATGCTGCTTGTAGAGCGCGTCCTGCATCTCGGGCGAGATCACGTCGTAGGGCGGCGCGATCACGTCGCTGAGCGAGCCGACGTGTCCTAAGTCGTAGCGGATTCCGCGAAAGGCTTGAATTTCCGGCATAACTTATTCGTAGTTCTCTGTTGGAATTGTCGAGACTTGCAGGCGTCGCGTTACTTCCGGGCTTTGCGCTGCTTGCCATTCGCCCGTGCGACCAAGTACTTGACGTCCTGTGGCGTTAGCGAGGCAAGGTAGTCGGGCATCAGCCAGACCACGTTTGAGTGATACTTCCCCATGCTATCGCGCAACCGAAACGAGATCGTATGGTCGCGCGGCGCCCGGTGGCCACCGTAGGAACTGTGGCTCCCCCACACCACCTCGAAATCTGGGAACGCCTCACCCACAACGCTGGTCGCGTGTGCGATTTCCGCCTTCGTGGCCTTCCGATTCACGTTGCCCATGCGTCACCCTGGTCCCATCAATACCGATAGTAATCCGGCTTGAACGGTCCGTCCTTGGGGATGCCCAAGTAGTCGGCCTGCTCTTGCGTCAGCTTCGACAGCTTCACGCCGAGCTGCTCGAGGTGCAATTGGGCGACTTCCTCGTCGAGCTTCTTCGGCAACACGTGTACGCCCAGCGGGTAGTTCTCCGGCTCGGTCCACAAGGCGATCTGGGCGAGCACCTGATTGGTGAACGAGTTGGACATCACGAACGACGGATGGCCCGTCGCACAGCCGAGGTTCACCAGCCGGCCCTCGGCCAGCAGCAGGATCGAGTGGCCGTCACCGAAGGTGTAGCGGTCGACCAGCGGCTTGATGTTGACCTTCTCGACGCCCGGCAAAGCCTCCAGGCCGGCCACGTCGATCTCCAGATCGAAGTGGCCGATGTTGCAGACGATCGCGTCGTTGGGCATCTTCGCAAGGTGCTCGGTCAGGATGATGTCGCGGCAGCCGGTGGTGGTGACGAAGATGTTGCCCTGCGGGGCAGCCTCTTCCATGGTGGTCACTTCAAAACCTTCCATGGCCGCCTGCAACGCACAGATCGGATCGATCTCGGTGATCAACACCCGGGCCCCGTACGAGCGCATCGAATGGGCACATCCCTTGCCGACGTCGCCGTAGCCGGCAATCACCACGACCTTGCCGGCCACCATCACGTCGGTCGCCCGCTTGATGCCGTCGGCCAGCGACTCGCGGCAGCCGTAGAGGTTGTCGAACTTGCTCTTGGTGACCGAGTCGTTGACGTTCATCGACGGGATGGCCAACTCGCCCCGCTCGTGCATCTGGTAGAGCCGATGCACGCCGGTGGTCGTCTCCTCGGAAAGTCCCTTGATGCCGGTGAGCAGTTCGGCGTATCGCTCTTCGTGGACCATCGCCGTTAGGTCGCCGCCGTCGTCGACGATCATGTCCAGCGGCTTGCCGTCGGGGAAGATCAGCGTCTGTTCGATGCACCAATCGTACTCCTCGTCGGTCTCGCCCTTCCAGGCATAGACGGGCACCCCGGTGGCGGCAATCGCCGCGGCGGCGTGGTCCTGGGTGGAGAACTTGTTGCAGCTACTCCAGGTGACCTCGGCGCCCAACTCGGTGAGCGTCTCGATCAGCACGGCCGTCTGGATCGTCATGTGCAGGCAGCCCGCAATATGGGCCCCGCTGAGCGACTTGTTGGAACCAAACTTCTTCCGCAAGGCCATCAAGCCGGGCATCTCGTTTTCGGCCAGATCGATCTCTTTGCGGCCCCATTCGGCCAGGCCAATATCGGCAACCTTATACGGCAGCTTCGTTTCTACCTGCGACACGGGACTCTCCTTT
>CAYYNP010000438.1:0-6222 GCA_964472545.1 uncultured Planctomycetaceae bacterium
GCCCGCAACTGGTTGCCTTCTGGCGGGTCCAGATCTCCTGCAGATACGGAGTGCTGCCGTGTCGATAGGGATGCCATCGCGAGCGGGGCTCGCCGAATCGGGCGTTGTCCTGCACTTTCTGGCCGTTGAGCCACGCGGTGATCGAACCCTCCTCAGTAATCTGGCCATTGGCATCGCGGCGCGGGGCCCGGTAGCGGATGTCGAAGACCTGCCACTGCCCCGGCTTGCGGGCCGCATTGACCGCCGGCTTGGCAAACCCGTAGATCGCCCCCATGTGGCCCATGTTCGGTTCTTTCTGGCCGAACGAGTTGAAGATCTGCAGTTCGTAGTTGCCGTGAATATAAACGCCGCTGTTGCCGGGCGAGTCTTCCGGCAGCATGAACTCGACGTGGATCTCGGCGTCTCGGACGTGATACTCGGAGACGATGTGATTGGTGTTGCTCTGGCCGTGCGTCGAAACCAGGGCCCCGTCGTCGATCGGCCAATCGATCGGGCCGCCAGCCATGCTCAGGAAACGACTTGTCCCCTTGCCGTCGAAGAGCACCACGGCATCGTCCGGCGGCGGGACGGGTAGGCGGCTTTGGTTCGGGGTGAAGTCGTCGGCCGACGTGGCCGTGGACGTGCTGATCGCCGCAAAGAACACGAAAACAAGTCGCGTTGCTTGTTGCATAGGTCGATTTCCGTTGGTGTGGATGGCAGTGGGGCTGAATCGGTCACTGTTTGGGGAGCTGTGACACGACGTCCGAAATCAAGTCCAGAAACTCCTCTTCGCCGTCAAATACGTCGGTCCCGCCGTTAAGAAACGCCGTTGTCAATTCGATGCGAGCCTTCTCGCTTTCACCAATCCCGTGAAATACCTGCCCTCGACGCAGCCGAACAAACGGGTTCGCAGCTCCCCCAGGACAAAGAAGGACATCATCCAACGCTGCCTGTGCCTTCTCATAATCTCCAAGGAAGTAGAAACAGTCGGCGAGCGCGCCAATCGCCTGTGTTGATTCTTCAAACTCGCGTTTCGGCTCAGGGACTAGCTTGAATGCATCTTGGAAGTACCGGCTCGCTCCTTTGTAGTCCTCCCCATCGAAGCAGATCTCGCCGTCAGCCATTAGGTTCTGGAGATGATGTTGCCATCCTTCCATTGGGCACCTCCTTGGTTGTCGTGCAAAGCGACATGCGTCTCGTCAACCTGAGCACGCCGTGCATAGGCTACTTCTCCACCGTTCCCGCCGGCCGGGCGTTCTTCGACAACTCCTGCTTGTGATCCTCCCGCAGCTTCGTCAGGCGAGCCAACACGTCGGGATGCTGTGAGGCCACGTCGTTCGCTTCGGCAATGTCGACCTTCAGATCGAAGAGGCTCTTTCCCTTGAGTTTCCAGTGGCCGGCGCGGACGCCTTCGGTGCGGTAGAAGTAGGCCTCGTGGGGCGTGGTCGCACCGTCGCGTCCTTCGATTAACTGGACGATGCTTCTGCCGTCGATTTTGCGATCGGACAGTTTGCTGCCGGAGAGGGCGGCGAACGTGGGCAGCAGGTCGATCGTGCCGGCCAATTCGCTGCATACGCTCTCGGCCGGAATCCGCCCCGGCCACCACATCACCGTCGGCTCGCGCATGCCGCCCTCGAATCGCGAGAACTTGTATCCCCGCAAGGGAGCGGCCGACCCGCCCACGCGGCGGTTCGTGTTGCCCTTGACCTTGCTGGTGGCGTTGCCCTTGAGATTCCACGGGCCGTTGTCCGAGGTGTAGACGACCATCGTCCGCTTGTCGATGTCGAGTTCTCGCAGCGTGCCGAGGATCTGGCCGACCGACCAGTCGATCTCCTCGAGCGTGTCGCCGTACAGCCCGGCCTCGCTCTTGCCGGCGAAGGCCTCCGAGGCATACAGCGGGATGTGCGGCATGGTGTGTGGCAGATAGAGGAAGAACGGCTTGTCGCGGTTGGTGCGAATGAAGCCGATCGCCTCTTGCGTGTAACGCTGCGTGAGCGTGGCCTGATCGGCGGGCACCTCGATCACTTTGGTGCCGCGCATCAGCGGCGGGCCGCCGCCGTTGCCGTTGCGGAAGCTCTCTTCGGTGATGCCCTCGCGCCAGACGACGTCGTCGGCCAAATCCATATTCCGATCGATGCCCATGTCGTTGCTGTAGGGGATGCCATAGTAGGAGTCGAAGCCCTGGGAGGTGGGCAGGAACTGCTTGTGGTGGCCGAGGTGCCATTTTCCGACGCAGGCCGTGGCGTAGCCGTGGGCCTTCAGCATCTCGGCGATCGTGACCTCCTTGGGGTTCAGCCCGCGCGTCGAGCGGGGGAAGAGCACCGGCAGGTTGCCCACCCGCTCGGGATAACAGCCGGTCATCAGCGCCGCCCTCGAAGGCGTGCAGACCGACGCGGCCGAATAGAAATCGGTAAACCGCATCCCCTCGGCGGCCATGCGGTCGATGTTCGGAGTCTTGATGTTCGGCGAGCCGAAGACGCCGAGGTCTTGGTAGCCCTGGTCGTCGGTGAAGATAAGTACAAAGTTCGGCAGGTTGGCCGCCGGAGCCGTTGCGGCGGCGGCCGTCATCGCCGCGAAGGCAGCCAGGGCCAAGAGCCCGATTCGTTGCATGGTCATTTGTCGCTCCTCGTGTGATTGCGTGTGGGTTCGGGTATACTTGTCGAGAATGCTGTCCAACACAGTCACACTGAATCATAGTGAACCGGATATCGCCTGTCCAGGATTGAGGAAATCGATGAGCGAGAGATTCGAGCGACTCGAGCGTACGTCTAGTAGGGACCAATCGGTGCAGTCGTGTGTGCCACTGCTTGGCACAAGCAGTGTCTTGCGCGAGGGTACAGCCGACACTGCTCGGGCGAGGCCGTGGCACACGCGAGGACTCTTCGTTGTCGCGCTGTTTGCTGCGTTTGGATTTCTGCCCGCATCGGGTGGCTGGCGGCTGAACGCGGCGGAGCCCCGGGAGAGCCAAACTGGGGCCGAAGCACGAGAGATCCTCGCAGCCACCGGCGTGCAGGGCGGCCTGGTCGTCCACGTTGGTTGTGGTGACGGCCGGTTGACCGCGGCCCTGCGTGTCGGCGACGGCTACCTCGTCCACGGCCTGGACACCAACGCGGAACGCGTCGAGCAAGCCCGGCGGCACCTTCAATCCCGCGGTCTCTACGGGGCCGTGTCGATGGATCGTTTCGACGGAAAGCGGCTGCCATACGTCGACAATCTGGTCAATCTGGTCGTAGCTGAGGATCTCGGCGAGGTGGAGATGGACGAGATCTTGCGCGTGTTGTCGCCCGGCGGCAGGGCGTACGTGAAATCCGGCGGCCAATGGCGGGTGACCGTCAAGCCGTGGCCGGCGGCGATCGACCAGTGGACGCACTTCCTGCACGGCCCGGACAACAACGCGGTGGCGCACGATACGGTCGTCGATTCGCCGTCTCGGGTGCAATGGGTCGGCGGCCCGAAGTGGGCCCGGCATCACAACCACCTTTCGAGCACCAGTGCGGTCGTTACGTCCACCGGGCGACTGTTTGCGATCGTCGATGAGGGGCCGATCGCCTCGTTGGTGCAACCGCCCGAGTGGCGGCTGGTCGCCCGAGACGCCTTCAACGGCGTGGTGCTCTGGAAGCGGCCGATTGGGCCGTGGGAGGGCCATCTGCGGCCGTTTCGCAGCGGGCCGCCCGACATCGCCCGGCGGCTGGTGGCCGTCGGAAATCGCGCCTATGTGACGCTCGGCTACGGCAAGCCGGTTGTGGCGTTGGACGCTGCTTCGGGCGAACTCGTGAGCAGTTATAGCGAAACGGAAGGGGCCACGGAGATCCTCTACGACGGCGGCGTGCTGTATGTGGTCGTGGGGACGATCGATCCGCAGTTGTACGCGGCGTCGCGGCGCCGAGGTGCGGCCAGCCCGCCTTCTCGCGAGAAGCTGCTGCTGGCGGTCGAGGCCGAGTCGGGCAAAGTGCTTTGGGAGAAGTCCGACTCGCAAACCGCGAATCTGCTGCCCACCACACTCTGCGTCGGTGGTGGGCGGGCCTTCTTCCAAAACGCGGACCACGTCGTCTGTCTCGATGCCAACACGGGCGACGTGCGCTGGCAGGCACCGCGGCCGGTTCGCATGAATCGACGTTCCTGGTCCACGCCTACGCTTGTGGTGCATCAAGGCGTCGTACTCTCGGCCGACTGTGCCGCGGAAAGGGAAGCGTCGGAGCGGGCGGCCGATGGTCGCCGCATCCAGTGGGCCGTCACCTCCGGGCCAAAACGCGGCGAAGCGTCGCTGGGGGAACTGATCGCCTTGTCGGCAGCCGACGGCAAGGAGCTGTGGCGATGCCCCACGTCGCAGGGCTATACGGCGCCGGCCGACCTCTTCGTGGCCGCCGGGCTCGTCTGGGGAAGCGCATCGGAGGAGCACAACACGACCGGATTTCACGAAGGCCGCGACTTGCACACCGGCGAGGTGAAGCGTCGCGTGGAAACCGCCCGGGCGTTCGACGCGGCCCATCACCATCGCTGCTATCGCAACAAGGCGACCGACCGGTTTGTGGTGCTGGGGCGTACGGGTGTAGAGTTGATCGATCTGTCCGGCGCCAAGGAAGCCGGCCGGGCGGTGCGGCATTGTTGGGTCCGCGGCGGATGCCAATACGGCGTGATGCCGGCCAACGGCCTGCTCTACACGCCGCCGCATTCTTGCGGCTGCTATATCCAAAGCAAGCTAAGCGGCTTCTGGGCCCTCGCTCCGAAGCGGCAAGACGACGCCACCTTTTCAAACCAGACGACCCCCGCACTAGAACCCGGCCCCGCCTACGACTCGATCACAAATCATGAATCATCGATCATAAACCACAAATCCACTTCTCCCGCCTGGCCCACCCACCGTCACGACCCGGCCCGCAGCGGACGTTCCTCGTCGAAGGTGCCCGACGCACTTGCACGTATGTGGCACACCGAACTGGCCGGTCGGCTCACGGCTCCGGTGATCGCCGAGGGCAAGCTGCTAGTGGCGGCCGTCGACGCCCATACGGTTCACGCGCTAGATGCCGACGGCGGCCAGCAAGTCTGGCACTACACGGCCGGCGGACGCATCGATTCGCCGCCCACCATTCATCGCGGCCTGGCAGTCTTCGGCTGCCGCGACGGCTTCGTCTATTGCCTGCGGCTGGCCGACGGCGAATTGGTCTGGCGACGAAGAGCGGCTCCGGCCGACCGCCGAACGGTGGCTTTCGGGCAGATCGAATCGGTATGGCCGGTCATCGGCAGCGTTATGGTGGTCGACGACGTGCTCTGGTACACGGCCGGTAGGTCGTCGTTTCTCGACGGCGGTATGATCCTCGGACGCCTCGATCCGGCCACCGGCAAGCTCATTGACCGAACCCGGCTCTACAGCCGCGATCCGAATACGGGCGAGCAGCCGGAAGCCATTATGGAAGACGTCGAGTTGCCCGGGGCACTGCCGGACGTGCTGGTCTGCGACGGGCAACACGTTTTCCTTCGCGACAAGGTGCTGGACCTAAGCGGTGTCGAGCAGCCAAAGACGCACTTGCCGCACGTCTACTGCTCGGCCGGGCTGCTGGACGACACCTGGTGGCATCGCACCTATTGGCTCTGGGGCGAGCGCACCTGGGGCCGGGCCAGCGGCTGGGGAGTGATTCCCAACTTCCGCCCCAGCGGCCGTATCCTCACGACGGATCAAGACACCGTCTTTGGCTACGGTCGCAAGTCGGTTCGGGGCAATAGCCTTCAGGGCTATCACCTTTTTCGTGCGGACAAGCAGGTCGAGGAGATCGACAAGCAGCTTGCCAACAACAACGCCGCCTTGGCCAAGTATCAGCGGCCCGCCAAGGTCACCTACCATTGGACCCGCCAGGTGCCGCTGGTCGTCCGAGCGATGGTGTTGACGCCCGAAAGGCTGCTGGCGGCCGGCCCGGTGATGGCGATCGACCCGACCGGCGGTCGCGAGCCCGCGTTCGATGCGGACGCGGCGGCCGTGCTCGAGTCGTTCGATACCGAAGACGGCCGCGACGTCTTGCGCCTCGAACTCGAGGCTCAGCCGGTCTTCGACGGAATGGCCGTGGCCGGGAAGCGACTGTACATGTCGACCACGGCCGGCACGGTGGTTTGCTACGGGGAGGAGTAGCCGCAAGCGGGGCTGAGAACTCGGGGCTGAGGACTCGGGGCTGGGGACTCGGGGCTGGGGACTCGGGGGGCGGGACACGCGGGGGGCGCCGCGCGCGGCCCGGGGAGCTTTCCAACGCATCC
>CAYYNP010000439.1:0-6172 GCA_964472545.1 uncultured Planctomycetaceae bacterium
TCGGAGCCAGTCCCCGTTTTCCACTCCCGCGAATCGACTTTGCAGTTCTCCTGGTTCGCCGGTTGACGGCCGTTGACGGTCCGACAATCTTGCATTTCGGCCGACGCCTGCTATGATGATGTCCGTCTTGTTTTCGCCGCCGTCGCAGGAGATCCAACCCAATGTCTTCAAGACATCTTGCCGCATGGCTCATCGGCGGTGCCGCATTGCTTTCATCGTCATCGTTGTCGGCGGCGGAAGGCTACCGCCCACAGGTCGGCCACCTCCACGGCGACTTGACGCTGCCGAGCCTCTCCGACGGCGCGCCGAAGAGCCTCTCGGAGTTTCGCGGCCGCAAAGTGCTGCTGATCCACTTCGCCTCGTGGTGAGCGGGCTGCCGACGGCACGTGCCGGTCTGGCACGAAAAGACCAAGGCGTGGGTCGAGCAGGGCAAGCTCGTGGTGCTGGGGATCATCCAAGAACAGCATCCGCAGCGCTGCCGGCTGTTCGCCCAATGGAAGCAAATCGATTGGCCGATTCTGATCGATCCGATCAACGTGGTCGGTTGCAGCGGCGTGCCGATTGCCGTGGCCATCGACGAACACGGCGTCGTGCGCAGTACGCGCCCGAACGTCGATACATTCGAACGAGACTTCCTGGAGAAGACGTTTCCGCCGCCAAGTGTGACCGCGACCGATCGATCGGCGGCAGCGGAACCAGCCAATCTGGCTGCGCTGGAGCGGCTCGCCAAGGCCTCAGAGTCGGGCGACGCCTGGCGCCGATTGGGCGACGGCGTGGCGCTGTTTGGCGGAATCGAACGGATCGACGACGCGATCGATGCTTACAGCCGCGCCATCAGGATGAGCCCAAAGGACGGCGACGCCCATTTCCGCCTGGGAGCCTGTTACCGGACGCGTTACGACTCACCACGCCGTAAGGCAAACGACTTTCAGGCGGCGGCGGATTGCTGGAGCGCAGCCCGGCGCGTCGATCCGAATCGCTATATCTGGCGGCGGCGCATCGAGCAGTACGGCCCGCGGTTGATCAAGCCCTACCCGTTCTACGACTGGGTCCCGGCGGCACGGGCCGAGATTGCCGCCCGCGGCGAGCGGCCGGTCGCATTGGACGTCGCCCTGTCGGGGGCCGAGATTGCCCGGCCGTCGCGCGAATTTCGGCCGTCGTCAGAAGCGCCCACGCCGCCCGATCCGCAAGGCCGCATCCACCGCGACTCGCAAGGCCTGGTCGCCGCAGAGGTGGCCGTCGTGCCGGCGCGAATTCCCCCCGGCGGGTCGGCCCGCGTTCACGTCACACTGCGGCCGGCGTCCGCCGATGTGCATTGGAACAACGAGGCCGATCCGCTTCTGCTCTGGATCGATCCGCCCGCAGGGTGGCAAGTCGAACGCCAACTGCTCACGGCCCCCGGGGCCGACGAGCCGGAGACGGCCGAACCGCGTCGGCTGGAGTTTGAAGTCCGTGCCCCGGCCGGCGCCGCCGGCACCGTCGAGTTACCCGCGTACGCGCTGTATCACGTGTGCGAAGAGGAAGGCGGCGCGTGTCTGTTCTTGCGACAAGACGTTGCCGTCAAGGTCAGGGTCGCCGAGTGAATCCGCCGTCGGGCCGAAGGGAAACGCGGCCACGATCGCGGTCGCCGGCAGAAATCGTCGCGAAACTCAGCGATCCAGCGTATTCGCCGGGGCCCGCACCGCGGTGATGGTCAGCGTCGTCAGGTGCAAATCCACCAGAGCCAGCACCAGCGTGCCGGCGCCGGTGGTGCTCTCGTAGTGCTCCGACTTCAGACTCGCCCGGGGCAAGGGGCTCTCGCCGAAGAACCGCTCGACGGCGATTTCTCCCAACTTCAGCGCCCGCTGATGATAGCGTGGCCGCGAGGTGATCCGAAATGCCGCCAGCTCGAGACTGATCGCGTGGCCAAACGTCGCCGGCCAGGCGTCGGTCTCTTCATCGGGCAGCGAGTCGAGATACGCGTCGGCCGCGGCGGTGATCAAGTCGCGATAGGCCACCTTACCCGTGTTCTCGTAGCGGGAGACACACATCATAGCCACCGCGGCGGTCGTCGGACACTGGTGACTCGCCTGCCACGCAGATGTCGTAAAATCCCTCGGCTGATTCGAGCCCATGGCGAATCCGCCGCCGCCACCCTTTATCTCATGCGGCAGCGAGCAGAACATGCGATCTCCGCCGGCCGCAAGCTCGGCCAAACGACTCCTCAGCCGCGGCGGCACCTTTCGGGCAGCTCCGTCGCAATCGATGGCCCACGACAGGATGTGATCGGCACGGGTTACCGCGGGACGATTCAACGGGTGCTGCGCCAAGCGAGCGTCGATCGCTTCGAGGAACGCCGCGTCGTCCGTATGAGCATAGGCCTCGGCCCAAGTTCGGATGCAGAAGCCGGCCTGGCGCGGACGGCTGGCCGCCGAATCCGCCTTGCCGCGAAGTCCCAGCGCGAATCGCTTACTTGGCTCCGGGGCCAACTCGAAGCACTTGCCCCAGAGCATCCACGGCCCTACAAACGCATCTGGGGAAGCCTGCCCATCGCCGATCCGCTCGTCGGCCGTCGCGTCCCGGCACGCCACCGTGCCCCATGGCAACCGTCCATCGTCGTCGGCGTTGTCGAAGAGCCCGCGCAGCGCCGCGTCGGCCGCCTGGCCGTATCGCGCCTCGCCGGAAAGCCCCACGAGAAAGTAGAGCAGCCGCAGCGTGTTCTGGTCCAACTGCGGGTTCGCGCCACACAGGGCACGGTCGCGACGCCCGGGCCGCAAGCCTTCTGCTACGCCCTCCGGAGCCGGCGGACGTGTGGTCAAGGGCTTAAGTGTCTTGCGGTCCAGCGCACTGAGCAACATGCCGGTCTGCTTCGGGCCGTACGTGTCGCGGCCGTGTTCGAGCATCGTGTCGGCATATCGATAGAACACGCCGGAAAACGGCGACGGCGGGATGCCCTCCTGGAACATGGCCCGCAGGTCCAATTCGTCGGCCAGACCGCAGATGGGGGACAACAGGCACACCGCGAGAATCAAGCACGCTTTCATCATCTCACCTGTCGATCGTGTTGGCAGGAATCGCAACGTCGAGGCCCGCCGCCGCGGCGTGAACCTCCAGCAACGCCAACGCCAGCGAATCGCCGCCGGTGATCGTCTCGTAGTGGTCCGTCTTGAGACTTGCCCGCGGCACAGCGCGATCCTGGAAGTAGAGGTCGACCGCCATCTGGGCGAAACGCCGGGCCTCTCCGAGATAGACCAACCGGCCGGTGAAGCGATACGCCGCCACCTGGGCGCTGATCACGTGGGCGAAGCTCATCGGCCAGACGTCGACGTCTTCGTCGGGCAGCGTGTCGACGTAGGCGTCGGCCACGGCTACCGCCACGTCGCGGAACTCGGGAAGCTGCACCTGCTCGTATCGACCGACGGCGAACATGGCCCAATCGGCCACCACGCCCGAGGCATAGCCGGCCTGCCAGGTCGGCCGAAAGGCCCACCTGCCGTTCGGGTCGGTGTGCTGCTTGTCTAACAGTTCGAGCAGCAGACAATCCTCGAGCGCGGCGAAACGCTCCAGCCTCGTCCTCAGCGGCTCGGGCACCATCGTGGCCGCGGTGGCCACGTCCAACGGCCCGATCGTGGCCACCTGCTTGCCGTCCGCCCCGGTTCGCTTCCGCTCGAATCGCCCCAACAGCCCCTCGATCGCCTGAAGAAACGTCTCGTCGGAAGTGTGTTTGTACGCGTATGCCCAGGTGTGAATATAGAAGCCGGCGTGGCGTGGGAAATCGCGGCCGTCGTGCGGGCCGTGGCGGTCGTAGGGGGCGTGGCGGTCGAAGGCACCTGTGCGATGGTTGGCGATCTGATGATTCCATAGCCCCAGGGCGAAGCGCTTCGAGGCCTCCGGCGCCAACTGGAAGCTCCGATCCCAAAGCACCCACGGCCGGGCGAACTCGTGCGTCAGCGCCGTGCCGCCGGAAATCGGTCGATCCAGGAACACGTCCCACGCGAGATGCTCTCCCCACGGCAGCAGGCCCGTGGCCGGCGACTGCGTGTGCTTGAAGAACCAGCGGATCTGTTCGTCCGCCACGCGGGCGTAGCGTGGCTCGTCGGTCACTTCGCTTAGGGCGTACAACAGCCGCAGCAAGTTCTCGTCGTTGTGCGGATTGGCCCCCGTCAGCCGTCGCCACGGCAGGCCGGCCCGATCGCCGCGGCGGACGCCACCCGGCGGCGCAGGGCGCAGTTCGAGCGGTTTGAGTGTATGCCGATTCATCGCGCTGAGAAACAACCCGCTCTTCTGCGGCCCGTACGTGTCGCGGCCGTGTTCGATCATCGCGTCGGCGTAGCCGGTAACGACGTCCAGCAGCGTAGACTCCACGGTCTGGAACTTCCCCACCGTCACGATCGGGTGCGTGTCGTGCAGACAATTCTCGATGTAGTCGCGTTCGTAGAAACGGATGCCGCTGCCGGCGTGTCCCTGGCCGGTGAGCACGTCGAGATCGCCGTCACCGTTGAAGTCGACCACCTCGGCCCCGGAGATCATCATGATCGACTCCGGGTGGATGATCTCGACGCCCCCGGGATTCGCAAACTCGGGTTCGCCCGGCTGCGTCTTGGAGGCCGTATTGCGATAGAAGCGGATGCTGTGCTCGAACTCGCATGCGATCAGGTCTTTGCGTCCGTCGCCGTCCCAATCTACCCACGAGCCGAGGTTCGGCCGCACGTAATCCGTCAGCCCCAGCGGGCGCGCCGCCGCGAACTGCGGCTCCGCGTCGGTGCCCACGTTCTCGAACCAGTAGAAGCCCGGGTTGTCCTGATCGGAGAAGACGAGGTCCTTGCGGCCATCATTGTCGAAGTCGCAGGCCATCACGTGCGACCGGGTGCCGCGATCGATCGGTTGCAGTTTGCCGTCTTCGTCGAGAGCCTGCACGCGCTCGCCGCGGGCGAATTTGGGCTCACGCATCGTGCCTTCATTCAAGAACACGGTCACCATGCCGGCCCCGTCGGCCACGACCAGATCGAACAGCCCGTCGTGGTTCCAGTCGCAGACGTCGTGCCTTGCATGTCCGGCGTTCTCCACGAGGCTGAGCGGCGCCCCATCGGCCGTCATGCGCCGCCCCTCGGCAAACACCGGGAACAAATGGTTCGCCACGTTCTCGAAGTACCAGATGAACCCGTCACAGTCGCCGGCCAAGAGGTCCGTGCGGCCGTCGCGATTGAAGTCGACCGTGCGGACGACGTTCTGCCGCAAGGCCTCGCAGATGGGGAAGTCCTCGGTGTATGGGGCCCCGTGGCGTGCGTCGACAGCCTGCCAGCTTGGCGACGTTGCCGTGCCCACGTTCGCAAGCAACACACCGTAGTCCCGCGGCCCGTCGAGGTCATCCAAATCGGCCAACTCCCACGCCCGATCGATCAGCAGGTCGATCAGCCCGTCGCCGGTGAAGTCGGCCGCCTTGACGCGCGGATGCGTGCTGCGTTGCAGGTAGCGCTCGTCGTAGGCAATCACGCGGCCGGAGGCGAAGGTCGGCTTCGTACGGGGCGTGGTCTCGTCGACGTTCTCATAAAGGTAGATCTGCCCCGACTGTGGCGCCGCCAGCAGGTCGACGTCGCCGTCGGCGTCGACATCGGCCACCTCGAAGCACGGGTTGAACAGTTCGATCGGTTTGCCGCCGGCCTCGATCAAAACCGCGTCGTCCAGCCGCCATCCGCCGTGGCCGTCCGGGCCCAGATTCCGGTAGAGGTAGCAGTGGTTGTTGTTGCCCAGCAGCAGGTCGACGCGGCCGTCGCCGCCGCCGTCGAAATCTTCGACTGCCACGATCGACGGAAACCACCCACCTGCCTGATCGCCGCCGGCCAGTGGGGTGTCGGAAACGGTCCTAAGCGGACCACGATCGACAAAGCGAAGCGACCCGCCGTCGCCCGTCACGTTCTCGTAGAAGACGATCTTGTCGGCGTACGGCCCGTCCATGAAACTGGGCAAGAGATCCAAGTCGCCGTCGCGATCCCAGTCGATCAGGTGCGGCACGACCCAGCTTCGGCCGTTGTGGGGGTTGTGCGGCAGCTTCAGCACGTGCCCACCGGACGTGAGCCGGCCGCGCTCAACGAACCGATTTCCCGGCGTGTTCTCCCAGACGTACAGATACGGCTGAACGCCACCACGCAGCAGGTCTAGGTCGCCGTCGCCGTCGAGGTCGCCCAGGCAATCG
>CAYYNP010000440.1:0-6149 GCA_964472545.1 uncultured Planctomycetaceae bacterium
CGTCGTGTACGGAGAAGTTCCCGCCGTTGTTGGTGGTCAGGCGGAAGGAGACGCGGGCGGGCAATCGGCTGAGCACGAAGTTGCCGCGGTCGCGGATGTAGTTGTAGTATCCGGAGTAGTTGTCGCCGGCCACTTGGCCGTAATGGGTTAGCCAGGGGCCCATGTACGTCGTGTTGAAGGTGGTGTTGATCAGATCGCGGAGATGCCCCAGGAAGACACGCTCGTAGACCGGCAGCGAGATGATCTTGGCCAAATTGCGGTTGCCCCAGAGCGGGGAACTCGTACCGCGGTTGAAGGTGAAGTCCCAGTCCCAGGGCATGGCCACGATCTTGCCGTCGCTGGGCCGGGCATACATGTTGAGGTTGTGAGGGTTGCCTTGGGTGTAGATATCGCCGATGCCCGCCAGCGAGGCCATGGCGTAAACCCGCATCCAACTGTCGATGTCCATCGTTTCGGCGGTGGCCTGCTGGAGTTCTTCGCCGTTGAGGCTGAAGGCCTTGGCCATGGCGACGTAGGAGGAGTAGTCGTCGCGGGCCCGGTTGTTGTTAATCAGCGTGCTCCAGCGATACTGCTCGGGGTCGTCGCCCAAATTGGCGATGTCGTAGTTTCGCTCCCAACCGATGGGAAAGGCTTGCTTGATGCCTTCGGGATCGCCGGTGTTGGTCCCTTGGACGACGCGGATGCCTTCCATCTTGAACATCGTGCCGCCGGAGCCGCCGTCGAATTGGGAGTCGAGGTAGGTGTCGCCAAAGCGGGCCATCGAGAGCCGGGCCGTGCCTACGTTGTCCGAGCGGTGGGAGATCAGTTGCACGATATCGTCGTACATGCCGGCGATCTCGCCGGCGTGGTTGTTCATATGTTTAACGAGGATCTCGCGCTTGGCGGGCCGCTTCAGCGTGACCGTTTCGTGGACGCCGCGGAAGAGGTGATCGGAGGGGAGTTTGATGTTGAAGCCGGTGCTGTTGGCGTTACGGCGGCTCCACATGCTGCCGCGGAGCCGGATGCCGGCGTCGTAGAAGATCTCGCTCTCGTTGTAGACGATCGTGGCGCCGAGGCGGTCGTTGCTCAGAATGTTCAGCGACTGGTGCATCAAGGCCGAATCGGCGGCGGTCATGATGATGCGGAAGTTCTGTTTGTTGGAGGCGGAGCGGCCGTCGTCGACTTTGATCAACGCCCGAGAGTTGGGCCCCGCGGCTGGGTACGTCGACGTGGCGCCAAGCTTGTCGGTGCCTTCGACGTAGAACTGGATTACCCCGGCGGCGTTTCCTCCGGGGATGGTGGCGGCGTAGGAGCCGTCGGCGCGTTGCGACATGGCTGCGGTCTGCCAGACGCCAGCCGTCACGGAGTAGTAGAGCCGCATCGTGTCGATACCGTCGGGATCGGCGGGTGTTGCAAAGACCGTGATCGGCTCGTTCGGCTGCGGCACGGCCGGCCGGTGGGTCGTGCCGGTGTAGGTCGGGCCGACGTTTGCCTCGAAGGTCGAATTGACCTTACCCGGCGTGCCGTGATGCGTGGGCAGTTCGAGGATCGTGGTGTCGACGACCTTGTTGTAATAGAGTTCCGTGTGGAGTTGCGGCGAGCCGCCGAGCCACTTGGCGTCGAAGGAGATGCGATACTCGACGCCCCGCTGGACCGGCACCAGCGAACCGTTGTGCTTCAGCGTGGTTTCGGTACGGTTGCTCAGATAGTTGGTCGGCCCGGTGGCGACCAGGTGCAGGACGTTGTTGCCCGGCTGGTCCGGGTTGTCGACGGCCGTGCTGTGGGAGTGATTGCCCAGCAGGCGCCATGTCGACGTGCCGCCGGCGAAGGTGCCGTTTTGGATCAGTTCGCGGGCGGCTCCGTCGGGGTCTTCCACGACCGAGACGTTGTCGATCAACGCCTCGCCGTAGTTTAGCAGGCCCAAGCGGAGTTCGTGGAAGTTGTAGAGCGAAGGGCTGTAGACCGGGGAGATTGCCGGCATGGTGTAGCTGTAGTGCTGCCAGTCGGAGCGCGTGGTCTCGTCGCTGGCGGCCCAGGCTTCGGGTACGGTGTTGTCGGCGTACGGACTGCGCAGCTCGAGGCTCGACCCGCCGCCGTCGGCGTAGCGTGGCCAGGGCTTGTCGTCGAAGTAGCCGACCTCGTCGGCCGGATTGCCCGCGGCGTCCAAGAGCACGATCCGCTCCGACTTGTTCGACAACTGGCCGGAGTAGTCGCCGACGATCTCGACGTCCGGGAACTTCTCGCGCAGCAGCGTGGCGTCGTTGGAGACGACCAGATAGCCGCCGGCGGGCAGCACGAGTTGCTCGTCCGGAGGGAACTCGAATCGGACCGCTTCGTCGAGCCGCCAGCCGGCCAGGTCGATCGGCGTGTCGGAACGGTTGAACAGCTCGATCCACTCCTCGTCGATTTCGGCATATTCATCGCCGAACTCGGGCGCGTGGTGATACATGATCTCGTTGATCACGATCTGGTCGTGGAAGTCGAACGCGTTGGCCACGCCGGGCGTGGCCGTGGAGGGGAACCGCAAGGGGCCGGCCGGGGCGTCCGCCGTGCGGCCGCGGAGCACGTCGTCGACCGCCACGGCGTCGAGCACGGCGGCTCTGGCGGGGGTGTAAAGGAACAACCGGTCGTCGACGGCGACGTCAAAGCCGAGGTCGGACGTGTCGAGCGCGAGGTATTCTCCCGGTCCGAGCGTCTGCGGGCCAAACACGTACTCCTCGCCCGTCGAAGAGCGAACGACGTGGCCTTGCAGGTCGACGCCGACGTGGCTGCGGTTGTTCAGTTCGACCCAGAACGGCTCCTGCCAGCCGGGCGCAACCTCGCTGAAGGCCAGCGGCGTGGAATCTTCGGAGGCATGACGCGCGACCATTTCCGGCACCAGCAGGAAGTCGGAATCGTCGGCCGAGAAGTTCAGCCCGTGGATGGCCAGTACGTTGAGCCCCGGCCGCAGGGCCGCGAGATGGCGCGTAACTTCGATCTGCTCGAAGACGACGGCCTCGGCCGCGTCGCGTTCGGCGGTGGCGGTGGAGTTGAAGGCCGGCGCATCGGGCGCGTTGCGGCTGGCGACCTCGATGCCGTTGAGATAGGCGATGAAGCCGTCGTCGTATTGCATCGCCAACGTAAGCTGGTCGTAGAGGACGCCGCCGGCAACGGTTAGCGGGATGCGGACGTAGGCCGTGGCAGAGTTGTTGAACATCTGCGGCTGCACGTCGCCGGCGATCAACGGGGCGTAGCCGCCCAGGGCGATCGGCGAGCCCCCGGCGGCCAGCAGGGCGATTTGGCTTTCGGTGAGCGGTTCGTGCCAGATACCTACGTCGTCGATATGGCCGTCGAAGAAGTTGGGCGTGTGTCCCGAGTTCGAGCCGAACCGCCAGCGGTCGCCGCCGGTCCAGAGGCTGCCGATGCTCTGCGAGGAACCTTCTTCGGCGCCGTCGACGAACAGCCGCATCCGCCCGCCGTTTTCGGCCGTGGCGGCCACGTGGTACCAGCGGCCCCGTGCGATCGCCGTGGTGCCGACCACCGAGCGTCCGCTGCCGTCGAACGTGTAGTGTTCGAAGCGGCCGGACGCGTCGACGCGGAGCTGATGGGACCAGGAAGACGTCGGGCCGCTGGAACTGGTTCGCACGATGATGCTGGTGGCTTCGACGCGATCGAGCTTCACCCAGGCCGAGAGCGTGTAGGCGGAGGGGTCGAACGTGTCGAACACTTGGGCGAAGTCGCCGACCGGGTCGAATTCGACCGATTGGCCCGGGGCAATCGCCGCGGGCACGTCGGACGTGAAGTCCGTACCGGTCAGCGTCGCCGCGTTTCCGTTGCCGGTGTGCTCGTTGCCGTTGCCTTCAAACCGATAGTATCGCTGCGGCTGGGAACCCGGCGGGTCGCTCAGGTCGGTGTCGTAGCCGACGCCCGTGTGGACGGTGGCCCAGGCCGCGTCGACGAAGTTGGTTTGCGTCCAAGTGCCGTCGAGCGAGTCGTCCGGCGGCACGAGCACGCGTGCCTCGGCGCCGGCTGCGAGCAATCGGTCGAACGTGGGGCCGGCGGCTTGGGGGAAGTTCACCGCGCCGGGCGTGCCGCCGAACTGCGTGCTGGGCGCCCAGTTGGCGGCCGGGCCGCTGGGCGTAAGCTCGATGACTTTCGCCAACGAGACTCCGGAACCGTCGGCGGCGACCGGCCAGGGCTGGCGGTCGTCGTAGACGACCTCGTCCATCAGCCGGTCGTTGTTGCTGCGTAGTACGAGCCGTTCGCCGGCGTTGTCGAGCTTGTCTAGCCAGGGCCCCAATGCACCGGAGAAACCGGTGGCCGCCTGCAGGGCCGCGGGATCTTCGGCGATCACCAGCCGTCCGCCGCCGGGGATCACCGTACCCGGCGGAAACTCGAAGGTCACCGCCTCGTCGAGTGACCAACCGGAGAGGTCCATGTTGACGACCATCTGGTTGGAAAGCTCGATCCATTCACCGCCCTGATCGGCAGCCGGGTGGTACATGATCTCGTTGAACACCACGGTGCTGTCGGCCGAGAGCAGCAGACGGGATTCGAGCGGTTCCAGCCCCAAACGCCTCCGGAACGCCGATCTCGGCGGCGTGGGGCGGGACCGGCGACGGCGCGTGGCTTTCCACGGTCCGTAGCGATTTTCTAATGCATGGTGCTGCACGGTTCGCTTTCGTTCTGGAAGTGCATGCCCGACCCCCAACCCCCCAGTCCCCAGCCCTGGGGCCCCGGTCCCCAGCCTCCTGTATTATGTTCAATTTGGCGGATAATGCAATTCTGCGGCCGCGTGCGGTACGTTTGCTTCCCGGTACCGGCCGCGTTATGCTACTCAGGTTGAAGGGCCCGGCCCCCGGGACGTGTCCGAAGAAGGCAAATTGCCGCAAGAAAATCCCCGAAAGGAGAATTCCACGATGAAACGACGCGATTTCATGGCCGCCACGTGCCTGGCCGGTTTGGCCCCGTTGGGTTCGGTTGCCGCCGCTGCCTCGGCAGAAGGGGCCGGGAAGGAACTCTACGACCTGCGGCTTTGCCGATTGGCCTCGGCCGAGAAACAAGAGGCGCTGAACGCGTTTCTGGGCAAGGCCCTGATCCCCGCGCTGAACCGGATCGGCATCGGCCCGGTGGGTGTGTTCAAGATGATGGAAGGCGACGTGGCCGACGAGTACCTACTGTTGCCGCACAAGTCGCTCGATTCGATCGTCGGCATGATGGCCGGGCTTTCCGAAGACGGTGACTTCTTCGCCGCCGGCGAGGCGTTTCTGACCGCGCCGAAGTCGGACCCGGCCTACGTGCGGATGGAGAGTTCGCTGTTGCTGGCCTTCGACGAGATGCCCAAGGTGGAGGTGCCCAGCAAGAAGGACTCGCGCTTGTTTCAGCTTCGTATCTACGAGAGCCACAGCGTCGAGCGGGGCCAGAAGAAGATCGAGATGTTCAACGGCGGCGGCGAGATCGCCATCTTCCGCGACACGGGCTTGTCGCCGGTCTTCTTCGGCGAGGCGCTGATCGGCACGAAGCTGCCGAACCTGACCTACATGCTCGGCTTCGACGACATGGAAGCCAACGAAAAGGCCTGGGCCGCCTTCCGCGGCGATCCGCGATGGCAACGCCTCCGCACCGACCCGGCCTATAAGGACACCGTCTCGAACATCACCAACATCATGCTCCGGCCGGCCGACTGCTCGCAGATTTGACGGCGCGTCGGACGAGAGGCGGAACGCTGAGGACTGGTCTGAGGAGGTGCCATGCGCCGGCTTATCATGACGATTTGCATTCTCTCGGCAGCCGCGCTGCCGGGCATTTCGAGCGCTAGCGCTGCCGGAGCGCCCGCCGATACGGACGCGATGTTGCTCGACGATCTCCAGCGGCGCAGCTTCCGCTTCTTCTGGGAACAGGCCCATCCGCAAACCGGCCTAATCGCCGATCGGGCCCCGGCCGACGGCTCGCGGAAGACTAGGGTGGCCAGCATCGCTTCGGTCGGCTTCGGGCTGACGGCCTTGTGCATCGCCGAAGAGCGCGGCTGGATCGACCGTCGGGCGGTTTACCAAAGAACGCTGAAGACACTACAGTTCATCCACGGCAAGCTGCCGCATCATCACGGCTTCTACTTCCACTTCGTCCGTTCCGATACGGGCGAGCGATGTGGCACGTGTGAGGTCTCGTCGATCGATACGGCCATTCTGTTG
>CAYYNP010000441.1:0-6136 GCA_964472545.1 uncultured Planctomycetaceae bacterium
TCACCAAACACAACTCAAAGCAAGCAACTCACTTCCGTACAACGCAACCGCCTTGCTTGGTGGTGGCACGCTGGTTGTCGGGCTGCCGGACGGCCGCTATACTGCGGCCTGCCGCCGTAGCGCGTTTGCCGCGTTGGCCACCGCAAGTTGATTTTGCCCCTTATCACGGTAACCATGAACGAAAAGACCATCCGTACCGGAATCGTCGGCTCGGGCTTCTCGGCCCGATTTCATTTCGAGGCGCTGAAGAAGATCTACGGCACCAAGGTCGAGGTCGTCGGCGTCCATTCACTCGACGTCGAGGGCGGCAAGACGTACGCCGAGGAGCGCGGCATCACGTTTTTCGACGCGCTGGACGCCCTGGTGGATCAGGTCGACGTGGTCCACGTCTGCGTGCCGCCGGTGGGCCACGAGCCGGTTTCGGTGGCCGCATTGCAGCGCGACAAGTTCGTGATCTGCGAAAAGCCGCTGACCGGCTACTTTGGCGACGGCTCGGACGACTTTCACTGGGACCATTGCGACAAGCAGGTCGCCTTGGACGCCGCCCTGGCCAGTGTCGACCGGATTCTCGAGGCCGAGGCTGCCAGCAAGGGCCGGCTGCTCTACGGCGAGAACTGGGTCCACATCCCGGCGATCCAGAAGGAGCGCGAGGTGCTGGAGAAAACCGGTGCCCAGATCCTCTGGATCCATGGCGAAGAGGCCCACAGCGGCTCGCACTCGGTCGACTACGCCTACGCGGCCCGCTGCGGCGGCGGTGTGTTGATCGGCAAAGGCTGCCATCCGCTTTCGGCCGCCTTGTATCTGAAGCGCGTCGAGGGCCGCGCCCGCGACGGCAAGCCGATCCGCCCGGCGACGGTCACCGCCCGGGCCCATGCATTGACCCGCAACGAGAGCTTTCGCGACGAGGGCCACATCCGCTGCAACTACTACGACATCGACGATTTTTCGATGATCCACGTGACCTTCGAGGACGGCACGGTGGCCACCCTGTTCGCCTCGGACATCATTGTCGGGGGAATTCACAATTGGCTGGAGGTTTGTGCGAATAACCATCGGGCGATCTGCAACATCAATCCCAACACGGCGATGCAGACCTACAACCCGGTGGAGGCCAACTTCAAGGACATCTACGTGATCGAGAAGATCGAGACCAAGCAGGGCTGGGCTTGCACCTCGCCCGACGAGGATTGGTTTACCGGCTACCCGCAGGAGATGGAGGCCTTTTATCGCACGATTTCTCGCGGCGAGTCGACCGAGAGTGACAGCCTGCTGGCGGCCGATTCGATCTCGACGATCTACAGTGCGTATCTCTCTGCCCAGCGTGAAGGGGCGGCGGTGGCGGTCAAGAACTACTGAGACGAAGGTGTGCCACTGCTTGGCACAAGCAGTGTGGCACGGAGTTTTCCAGAAGAGCACTGCTGGTGCCAAGCGGTGGCACACAACCGTCCACCGGGCTGATGGACGTGGATTCGATTAGCCGATGGCAATCCTCGAAGTCGAAAACGTCGTCAAGTCGTACGGCTCCTTGCGGGCAGTCGACGGGGTGAGTTTCGCGGTCCAACAGGGCGAGATCTACGGCCTGCTGGGGCCCAACGGGGCGGGCAAGACGACTACGATCAGCATGATCGCCACGCTGTTGCGGCCCGACGAGGGCCGCATCACCGTCGGAGGAACGTCGGCCGGCGGCGGCAACGACGTCCGCTGGAAGATCGGCTTGGTGCCGCAGGAAGTGAGCCTGTCGGAATTCCTCACCGGCCGCGAGAACCTGCTGTTCTTTGGCCGGTTGTTCGATCTTCGCGGCGACGATCTGCGGCAACGCGTCGAGCGGCGGCTGGAAGACGTCGGTCTGACGGACCGGGCCGACCAACGCATCAAGGAATACTCCGGCGGCATGAAGCGGCGGCTGAACATCGCCGCCGGGCTGCTGCACGATCCGGTGTTGCTGCTGATGGACGAGCCCACGGCCGGCGTCGATCCGCAGTCGCGGGCAGCCATCTTCGAGATCGTCGAACGCCTGGCCGCCGCCGACACGGCCGTGCTCTACACCACCCACTACATGGAAGAGGCCCAGCGCCTCTGCCGGCGCGTGGGCGTGATGGACCACGGGAAGATCCTGGCCGAAGGAACCGTGGCGGAACTCGTCAAGCAAGTGGAGGCGGGCAACGTGCTGCGCTTGGAGTCTGCGAAGCTCGATGCGGAAACGGTCGAGAAGCTGGCGGCCGAGTTGGGCGACGCGCCCCATACCCACGGCGTGGGATACGTCGAGTTCACGTTTGCCGGTGAACGCAACGCGCTGCTGGACACAGTGCGGGCGGCGGATCGATTGGGCGTGCCGGTCCGCGGGATGTCGCTGAAGGAGCCCACGCTGGAGACCGTCTTTCTGGAGTTGACCGGGCGGGCACTAAGGGACTGACCACCAGGGGCCGAGTCGAGGAACCGATCCGTGAGACACCTGCGATTGATCTGGGTGCTGGCCGGCCGCAGCGTGCGGGAGTTGTCGCGGATGCCCGGGGTGCTGGCGGTCTGCTTCGTGCCGGGCATCGTGCTCTACGCCATTTTTACGTTGGTCTTTTCCGGTGCGACCGACTCTTCCGGCAAGCCGCCGCAGATCGACGTGGCGTTGGCCGACTTGGACCAGACCGGGGCGTCGAAGCGTCTGACCAATGCCATGCGACGAATCTCACTCAAGCCGACGACGACCGACTCCGACGGCAACCCGTTGGACGAAGACGGCGTCCGTCAACTCGTCAAGCGCCGCCGGGTGTCGGCCGGGTTGGTGATCCCGGAGGGTTATGGGCGGCATCCAATGGCCGCCGATCCACAACACGCGGGCGTGAAGATGATCGTCGACGACACCAACCCGATGGAGGGCCAGATCGTCGAAGGGCTGATGCAATTGGCCGCGGGCCGGGCCCTCTTCGCTTCCACGCTGGGAACCGACGACCCCGACGACACGTCGAACGGGCCGCAAGACAAAGAGCAGGAGCCCGCCGGCGGCGGCATGCTGCTGACGGTCCATGCCACGGGCGTGTCTGCCGAGAAGCAGCAGGGCCCGGGCCAAGTCTCCTCAAGCCTGATCTGGCTGGCCGGGCTGGTGCCGATGTTCCTGTTGTTCAGTTGCAGCGGGGCGGCCGAGGGGATGCTGGAAGAGTTGGCCTCCGGCGCCACACGGCGCGTGTTGGCGGCTCCGGTTTCGCCGGGTCATCTGCTGGTCGGGCACATGATCTTCTCGATGGGGCTCTGTCTGGTCCAGTGCATCGCGATGTACTTGTTTGCCTGGGCCGTCTTCGGAGCGCCGATCTGGCCGATCGCCGGCGGGCTGCTGGTGCTGACCGTGGCCACCGCGTCGGCGACCGTGGGATTTGGCATGTTGCTGGCCAGCGTCGTCCGCCACAGCCAGCAACTCCAGACGATCGGCATGGTCGCGATCCTCGCCATGTCGGCGCTGGGGGGCAGCATGCTGCCGCGGATGTTCATGCCCGGCTGGATGAAGAACCTCGGCCTGCTGACGATCAACGGCTGGGCCTATGACGGCTTCCTCGACCTGGCTCGAGGCGACGGGCTGCAAGCGGCTGCATTGGAGGTGGCCGTGCTGTTTGCGATCGGCGCCGTGCTCGTGGGGGTGGGCACTTTCTTCCTGCGTGTGAGATTGCGGGCGGGCACGGTGGTTTAACGGCCCGTTTGAGAAGTGCCGTCGCCAACAACCGAGTGTGCCACTGCTTCGCAGAAGCAGTGCCGCCGGTATTTCTCGTAGAAGACACGGCTTCTGCGAAGCAGTGGCACACTCGATCGCTGGAATCTGTCAACGGTCTGCAAGTGGAGTGCTCTTCTCGCAGGCCGTTTGTGGCACGCCCCCGGCCGGTAGTCTATAATCGAGCAGCGGTGATCGTTCGCGAAGCTGAATTCTGCCTGAAGTCTTCCCTCGTGTGGAGCCCAATCATGCACTCTGTTGGTCCTTCGTTCCCTGCGTCGTTGCGAGCGCGGTTTATCGCCACGCTGTACGCGGTCCTCGTGACGTCGATGCTCTTCGGCGCCGCGTTGCCCTGTACCGCAGATTCCGGGCCGACGATTCTCGTGCCGTCGAGTGAGCAGACACTCCATGTGGCCGTCGATCTGCCGGCGCCGGCGAAGAAGGCGGCGGCTTGGAAGCTGGTCGAAGTTGGAAACGAGAGCGTGCAAATTCCGGCCCAGTTGGCCGCGGCGCCGGCTGCCGACGGTTCCGTTGCCGAAGATCGTCGGCGGCTGATTGCCGACGTGCCGCCACGAAGCGGAGCCACCGGCGCGCGGCGCTTGAGGCTGGTTGCCGCCGACGGGAAGCCGTCGGGCAAATGGAGCTTTGAGGAACTTAACGACAAGTCGCTGAGACTTTCCGACGGAGACCAACCGGTAATGGTCTACAACCACGGCGTGATCACCAGCCCCGACGTGCCCGAGTCGGATCATCGCCGCAGCCGCGGCTGCTACATCCACCCGCTCTGGGGACTCAACGGGGAAGTGCTCACCGACGATTTTTCCAAGGATCATTACCACCACCACGGCGTCTTCTGGACCTGGCCACACATCGGCATCGGCGACGACCACTACGACATGTGGAGCGGAAACAACATTGAGGATCGTCTCGTGCGGTTTCTGCATCGCCAAGCGGGCCCGGCCGCCGCAGTGCTGGGTGTAGAAAACGGCTGGTACGTGGGCGAAAAGAAGGTAATGATCGAACGCGTCTGGATGCGGACGCACGCGGTCTCCGGCGACACGCGGGCGCTGGACCTCGAATTCACCTGGGTGCCGACCGACCGGCCGGTAACGCTCTGGGGGGCGGGTGGCAAGAGCTACGGCGGACTGACGGTGCGGTACGCCGTACGCGATCAGAAAGAGACGATCATCACCGTGCCCGAGGGACGCACGTCGGGAGATCTCGCGATCGCGTCGCTGCCCTGGGCCGATTTGACGAACAAGTTTGGCGACACCGACGATCTTAGTGGTGCCGCCATATTCGTCCATCCCGAACACCCCGACTATCCACCCACCTGGCTCACGCGGCACTACGGCCCGCTCTGCATCGGCTGGCCGGGCATCAAGCCTCAGACGCTTCCGCCGGGCAAGCCGATCCGGCTGAGCTATCGGATCCTGATCCACAAGACGGAACTCGACGCCGAGCAGTTGCAACAAGCATACGACGGCTACGCTGCCGCCTGCAAAGCGAAGTTGGATCGAGAATAGTAGACGTCTCGCTCCGCGAGACACAACGGCCTCTCGCGGAGCAGGAAGGTTGCCTTGACATCTCGCGGAGCGAGATGACTACTTTCGGAGCAGGTGGTCGTCGCCTCACGGGCGAATTAGTCCACCAGGTCGACGAACACGTCTTCCGACAACCGCCGCTCGGCTGCCACGCCAAATTCGTCGTAGCGGCGGCGCTTGCCGACGGCGTGCCACGGGCTGACGCTCTCCAGCTCGGGCATCAGTTCGATCAGTTGGTTGACCAGCGTTTGGGCCATCCGGCGGATCGGCTCTTGCCGGGCGTTCTCCTGGATCGCCAGCACGGTCTTCATCACACGGACCAGTTGGGCCCGTTTGAGCACCGGCTGCGAGAGCGGGTCGCTGGCCTCGATCAGCAACTCACCAATGGGCGCGTCCAGGACCCGCTGCCATTTGTAGAGCTGGCTCAACAGCAGGTCGGTCGTTTCGTGCTCCTGGAATCGTACCGTGGCGATGTCCACGTTCAGATGCCGCGACACGGTGCGTCGCGAGATGCCCTGCAGGTTGCGAACCGCGCCGAGGCGGTGCAACGGGGGTTTGTCGGCGGAGACGGCCAATCTGTTGGGCCCTTTCGTCTCCGAGATGCCGCAGTCTAAGATACTCATCGCGAATGTCCTCCGGCGTCACGAGGGACCGTGACGATAGAAAAGGGAGGTTGAGGGGAAGAGGGGGGCTTCACGTCACCAAGCGTCCAGCTTCGGATGAAGAGGATTGAAAAACGTCACGCGTCGTCAGTAGCTGCGCAGAGTCAAAGGAAGGAACGCTACTACTAAACGTCCGCCGGCATTACGCCGTGGTGAAGGTTGCCTTGCCAAGGACGACAAGATGAGGGCTCTTCCGTTTCTAGGTGCAAACTCCTGGAAACCTGCGAGCCAGCGTGACC
>CAYYNP010000442.1:0-6127 GCA_964472545.1 uncultured Planctomycetaceae bacterium
GGCGCGTCCGCCAGACCGATCACGAGGGAGACACCCCGTGAGGACTCCCGTTCGACTGTCGGCCCGGAGGCGAACGCCCCCAGCAGCCCTGAAAGCCCAAAACCCGCGAAAAGCCCCAAGGCCGACGCCCCCTTGCGACGGGTCGGCCGGGTGACGATCGCCTCGGCCCACGCGGCGGTGCTAATCGGCATCGTCGGTCTGTTGCTGTGGTACCTCATCACGCTGCCGTCGATCCTCAGCGATCGGCAAGACGCCGTGGTGACGATCGTGGCGGAAAGCCTGTACGAGATTCGGGCGCCGTACGAGGGCGAGTTTTGGGCGAGCGAACACATGCCCAACGGCACGCCGGTCGCCGCGGGAGCATTCCTCGGCGAGATTCGTTGCGAGCAACTCGACGCCGACATCCGAGCCGCCGAACGTACGCTTCAGGCCGTGCAGCAGCGGAAGCTGCTGCTTCAGCGGCGCGGTGTGGAGTTAGCGCACCCGTTGGGGCGGCCCCAATCGGATCAGGAGTTTCGCCAGTGCGTCACACAGATCGTGGCCGTCGAGAGCGAACTCGAGCGATTGCGGCAAACCCGGCAGAAGCTTCGCATCTGCAGCCCCATTGGCGGGAAGATCCACGACGGTTTCTCCGGCAGCAAGGCGGTGAAGAGCAACGATACGGTGGCCTACGTTTGGCCCGACGAGGGTGCCCTGCTGGTCGAAGTGAAGGCACCGCTGAAAGTGATTCACGAACTGATACGCGAGGGCCGGGTCGAAGCGAGCTTCTCCACCGCCGGCGGAGAAGTCCCGGTCGCGGCCGAACCGATCAACGGCGCGCTGCGTGTGATCACGCTCGAGCGCGGGGCCGGCAAGAAGAAGGAGCTTTGGGGCGTTTTGCAGTGCCGGCCGCTCTCGATCCCCGATTCCGTCGCCTATCCGGGCCCCATTGGGGTCCTCTGACCGAAAGGACGATTGATCATGAAACGCATCTGTATCCTGATAGTCGTGTTCGTACTGTTGGCGTGGGTCGGCAGGAGCTTTGTCCTTCCGCACACCACGGCCGCCCCACAGCCGTCATCGCCGCCGGCGTCGCATTCGGCAGACGCCTTCTCCGCGCCGATATCGGGCCATCCTTCGCGATCCGCCCGTTCTCTAATCGTCGTCAACGACGTACCGGACGAGAGCGCAAAGGACGACCTCACACTGCCTGAGACTCTCCCCGGACTGATCGTCGCTGCCGACCGGGCGGCGATTCGGGCTGCCGTCTCGGGCATTGTCGACGAATTCCCGGTTGGCCGAGGCGACTCGGTCGAAACCGGCCAGCCGCTTGCCGGCATCAACGACGGCGAAGTCGTCGCCGAGGCCGATCGGCAAAAGGCTTTCGCCGCCGCCGTCGCGTGTCGGGTTCACGAAGCACGCGCCAAGCTCGAAATGGCCCAGAACGATCACCGGTTGAAGCTGAAGCTGGCCGAGAGGCGGGCCGTGGCTCCGGCCGAGGTGACCAAGGCCGAGCTTTGCGTCAAACAAGCTACGGCGGCCTTGGCGGCCCTGATGCAAGAGGCGGCCGTCGAAGAACAACAGAAGGAGATCGTTCGGCAACGTCTGCTGAAGTACCGCATGACGGCACCCTTCGCCGGCCACGTGACGGAGATCCTCAGGCACCGCGACCAGTACGTCGGCCAGGGCGAGATCGTGATGTGGGTCGAGTCGCACGAGAAGCACTTGAAGCTCCACGTGCCGGCGGAACTCGTCGGCGCGCTGGATCGGCTGCGGTTCAGCGTGGCCGGCCCGCAGCAATCGACGGATCTCACCGTCCACTCCGTCGACGCCCACTACAACCCCGACGGTTCTCGGACGGTGTTGCTCGACGTCGGCGCCGACGCCGGGTTGCTCGCCGGACAGATGATCGAGACCGAGGTCACTCTGCAAGGAGACGAGTCGTGAATCGCCCCAGTTTCGCCATGATCGTGTTTTGTGCCGTCTACGTCGGCCTGATCGCCGCCTTCGCCTTCTCGATGCCCGCCGGCAATACGGGACTCGTCTGGTGGCTTTGGGTGATCTGCGGCGTGGGGGCCCTTTCGGCCACGGCCACGGAGTTGACGCTGCTGGCGTACTGGCTCGGGCTGCGTGTTACGGGGGCTCTGCACCGAGATCCTTACGTGCCGCGGGTGCTGAGCGAGGAGGACCGGCACACGTTGCACGCGCAGTCGCCGGCCGTGGCGATGCTCATGCCGGCCCATTGCGAGGTGACCACGCCCGACGACGCCGAGGCCTTCGTGGGCCGCGTCGTCGACATGCTGGGCCGCACTCCCGGGTACGCCCATATCTTCCTGTTGTTCGACTCCCCGCCGGCGCAACACGAGAACGAGATGGACGCCGTCGCGCAGATCAAACGTTCGCTGCGGCGGGCCGGTCGTGCAGGCGACGTCGCTCGGGTTCACGTCGAGACCTACCGCGACAAGCCGAAGAAGATGCGCAACAAGCCGGGTAGCATCGACATGTGGCTGCAACGGCACGGCGACGACTATCGGTATATGTTCGTGCTCGACGCCGACTCTTCGATTCTCGAAGAAGACTCCGCCCGGCCCGAGACCTGCGACGCGCTGGCCCGGCTCGTGCTCACCCTCGAGCGCCACCCGAAACTTGCCATGGTCCAGTCGGCCATCCGAGTCCACACGCAACGTACCTTGTGGGGATGGTTTCAGCGGGTCGGCGTTCGCATGGCCTCGCGGTATCACGGGCTGATCTACAAGTGGCTGCTGGAAGGCACGGTGCCGTCGTACGGGCATAACGTGCTGTTTCGCGTGGCCGACTTTCGCCGCCACGTGGCCAACACGCTGGAGTACCTCAGCCACGACTTCCTCGACGCCGCCGACCTGGAAACGGCCGGGCGGAAGTGCATCCACACCTACGCCGTGGTCACCGGCGAAGAGGGTGAGTCGTCGCTGCTGGGGTACTTGATTCGCGACCTCCGCTGGGCACGCGGCAACGCCCAATGGGCGAACTACTTTCTCACCAAACGCGGCATCCCGCTGGGCACACGAATCTACCTGGCCATCGGCATCCTCTGCTACGTCTGGCCGCTGGTGGCCAGCCTGATGCTGATCGCGTCGGTCTTTCTGCTGAGCACCGGACTGCCGCTGATCACCGCCACTAATCCTTGGGCTGCCCGGCTGCTGCTGGGCAGCGTGCTGGTCTCGTTGATTCTGCCGAAGGCGCTGGCCAGCCGAACGCTGGGCGAGTTCAACGGCAGCATGCTGATCGGCGTGCTGATGTCGCCCGCCCTAATGATGCTGCAAGGGCTGTGGTTTCTGTTCGGGGCGTTCGGCACGAAGTGGACCATCCGCGGCTCGCGCACGGCGAAGCTCGACTACGACCACGCCCGAGGCATCTTGCGGCTGTTCTTTCCGGTCTCCCTGCTGGGGCTGGCATTGTGGCTGGTGTTTCACGAGGCGGCCGATGCGGGCGGCTTCGGCCAGTTGTTCATCCGCACCCATCTGATGCTGTTGTTTGCCAGCCCGCTGTTCGCGTTGCTGATGTCCTGCACGCTGCCGCGGCGGCGTGCCGCGGGGCGTCCCGCGGCGATCGGCCTGCTGCTGACGGGGCTGGCTGCGTCGGCCTCGTTGGGAGCCGATCAGGCTCTGGGCGGCAGCTTCGTCGAGGCGGTGAATCGCTCCGAGCAGACGACCTGTGCCGAACTCGACAACGGGAATATCCCCCTGCTCTCCCCGGACGGTTCAACGCCGATTGCGTCGTTCTGGATCGAGGCCCGGCATCCGCAGTACGATTTCGACGTCGACTGCCACTTGGAGAATTTTTCCGACGAAAACGGCGAATGGAACGAGAACCTGCTGGAGGAATACGAGTTCGGTGACCGGGTCGAGCGGTTCACGATCTTCGACGACGGCCGCACGGTGGTGATCGCGGTTCGCTACGCGAAATGGTGGCGGCCGCAGGGCATGACCGCCGTCGGGGAGCGTCAAACGGCCCAGGACGTCCATTTCATTGCCGTCTCCAAGCGTGTCGCTCCGGGCGACTACCGCGAAGTGTTCGTCCTCTACCAGGACGGCAACGTGCGTCTGAAGCCGTTTCCGCGCGTCGATCAACCGCCACGGGCCGACGACCCTGCGGTTTGCGACAACGTCTTCGGAACGTCCGTCATCGTGGGGCCGGCCCCAGTCTCGGATCGCCCCTTCGTCGAGGTCAGCGCGGTTCAGTATCTTCCCGCCAACGACAGCCTGAAGATCATCTACCGCTGCGGCGAGTCCGCCGTGATGCGTTTCGACTCGGTCACCAGGGAGGCGACGCGAGTGGAAGTGCAGGTCGATTACGCGACGCCGCAAGGCGTCGCGCTGGCCACCGTGCGCTCGATGTACGTGGCCGACGATAACGCCGACGTGGAGCGCGTAGCATGGATGGCCGCGGACGGTAAGCCGCAAGAGGAACACATCACGGGGTTTCACCGGGCGTTTGGCGGCGAGTTCTTGTTCAAGCGCAACACCGTATCGACAAAGCACAACACGTCGGCCCCGGACGTCTGGATCGGCGGCTTCGCGTCGGTGCCGCCCCGGCGGCCGATCGCGCTGCCTGCGCTGCTGGCGTCTGCGGCAATCGCCGCGGCGTTTCTCGTGCGACGTGTCGTCAGGAGACGCGCCCGGGGCGAGTGCATAGCCGGTGCGTGATTCTGCGTATGCCATCCGACGCACGATCTTGGCCGTTGGTTGGCGGGGGCACAGCGCGGCGGTGCCCCAGGGACTAAACACCTGGGGCATCGCTGTGCTTTCCACCAGCCACCCCAGGCGTCAGTTGACCTATTGCTGCGTCCTGAGACCGGCTAGACAAATCGCAACAGGGCATACCGCTTTTTTCCCGAGCGTAGCACGATCGTCGACTCGCCGACCAGGTCATCGGGGCCCAAGCACCGCTCGATCCCGTCCACGCGGCGGTTGTTCACGTAGCAGCCGCCCTGGCCGATGACGCGGCGGGCTTCGCCCTTGGTCTTGGCCAAGGAGGACTCGACCAAGGCGTCGATGATCGGGATGCCCTCTTCGTCGAGCCGCGCTCGCGGCAGTTCCTTGCTGGGCACGTCGGCGAAGACTTCGGCCAACTGTGCGTCGGTGAGGTCGTCGATCTCGGCCCCGAAGAATGCGGCGGTGGCACGTTCGGCCGCGGCCAAACCGTCGCCGCCGTGGACCAGCCCGGTGAGTTCGACGGCCAAGCGGCGTTGGGCCACACGGCGGCCGCGGTTCTCCTCGTGCTCGGCCAAGAGTGCATCGAGTTCCTCGCGATCGACGTCGGTGAAGAACCGCAGGCACTTGGCCACGTCGGCGTCGTCGAGATTGATCCAGTACTGGTAGAAGTGGTAAGGGCTGGTCCGCTCGGCCGAGAGCCAGACGGCCCCCGACTCGGTCTTGCCCATCTTGGTCCCGTCGCTCTTGGTCAACAGCGGCCAGGTCATGCCGTAAAGCTGCACCGAATGGAGCCGCCGCGCCAGGTCGATGCCGGCGGTGATGTTGCCCCATTGGTCGCTGCCGCCGATCTGCAGCTCGCAGCCGAACTCGCGGTTGAGATGGGCGAAGTCGTAGGCCTGCAAGAGCATGTAGCTGAATTCGGTGTAGCTCAGACCCGCGTCGGTGCGCCCGAGCCGGCTCTTGACCGAGTCTTTGGTGAGCATCACGTTGACCGGGAAGTGCTTGCCCACGTCGCGGAGGAAGTCGAGGTAGCTAAACCGGCCCATCCAATCGTGGTTGTTGACCAGCCGGGCGGAGCAGTCGCCGGCGTCGAAATCGAGAAAGCGGCCCATCTGCTCTTTCACGCCGGCCACGTTGGCCTCGAGCTGCTCGACCGAGAGCAGGTTCCGCTCCTCGCTTTTTCCGCTGGGGTCGCCCACCATGCCGGTGGCGCCGCCGATCACCGCGATCGGGCAATGTCCGGCCCGCTGAAATCGCCGCAGGGCCATCACGCCCATCAGGTGTCCGACGTGGAGGCTGTCGGCCGTGGGGTCGAAGCCGGCGTAGACCGTCCGCGGCCGCTCGGCCAGCCAGCCGGGCAGGTTTTCCGGATCGGTAGTTTGGTGGATCAGTTCGCGCCAGGTGAGTTCGGCGAAGATGTCGGGCATGGGAGTCGGGAGTGACGGGTGGTGGGT
>CAYYNP010000443.1:0-6042 GCA_964472545.1 uncultured Planctomycetaceae bacterium
TCGCGTGCTGGACGAAACGGCCGCCTCGTTCGAGGAACTCAAACAAGAGCACGCCACGGCGTTGGACGAGTTGGCTTGGTACAAGCGTTGGGCCTTTGGCCGGCGGCGGACACGGAGTGAGGCGGTGTGACGTCAGCCCGCCACCCCTCTATTATGGCCACCGCCGCCGAAAGCACAACTCGAACGAGTGCATGCCGTCTCGGAGTATCCGCCACTGGAGACCGAAGGCCCCATCGTCTCACGTATCGGCTGCCCTTGGCTACGGCCGCTCGGGCCTTTTCATCGGCTCGACGTCGAACGTCGTCTCCTCGCTCCATGCGGTCCACTCACCGTCGACCATGGCGCGTACCCTCCAACGCCATCCTTTGAGGTGCTGGCCGGCGACGTAGCCGGTAGATCGGTCGTCGAAGCGTGGACTCCGGAGGTTCGGCAGATCGATCATGGCGAATCTGGCGGTCGCTCCTTGTACGATCAGGTGATAACGGTCCGCATCCGCAACGGCAGACCAACGGAATTGCCAGAGGCGCTGCCGTGTGCGGCCGGGACTACCGCTCTCGAGAACGGCCCCCGGCTCGGGAGAAACGAGAGACGGGCCGGAGGGCGTCGTCCCGTCGGCGGCGTCTGCTGGCTCGCTGCCAGCGTCGGGAGAGGGATGATGGCCCGTGGGGGCCTGCTGGGTTTCTTCGACGAATTCGCGGAACCCGTCGTGATTCCGCAGCGCCTCGAAGTTCGGATCGGCGTTCAATTGCGTGACGAGTCGGGAATCGTCGAAGAACCCATGCTGCCATGCCCGTCACAGCACGTCGATCGTCGCGGTGGCATATTCTTCGTGCTGCTCTTTGCGCTGCGTCTCATCCATCGACCCATCGGTGCTTACCGCGCCGGCTGCCAGTGCGTAAATGCCGGCGACCTGATACGTTTGCGTGGTGGACAAGTCGTCTCTGGCGGCAATCACCTTCGCCTCGGCGGCGGCGCGAGCGTGGTCGCCCTGCCACACGATGGCGAAAGCCCGTTGGATTTGATAGACCGAGCGAATCGGTTCGGGGAGACTCGGTATCAAAGAAGTGGCCGCTTCTTCCGCCCTCTTGTACTGCTCGTGTCGAAGCAGCACGGCAAGATGATTGCCGACCCAATGCTGGACGTTTTTCCGTTTCTAAGGGATGTGGAAATAAACCTTGGACCCGAGAGGAAGGAGGATTTCGAGTGAAGACTACTTGTCCTTGTCCGGCTCGTCCTTGTCCGGCTCGTCTCCCTCCTCGCCCGGCTCGTCCTCCTTGGCCAACTCGCCAATCAGATAATCCACGGCCATCTCCAACTGCCGATCGACCGGCCGCGAAGCCTCGTCGGGTTCCTCGGGAGAATCGCCCTCGCTTTCGGCGTCCGGGTCGGCCTCCTCAGGTTCGCCGTCTTCGGGAGTCTCCGGCTCGTCCGGCTCCGACTCGTCCGGCTGCGGCGCTTCGGCGTCGGGATCGTCCTTTGGCGGCGCGTGTGGCCGCAGGATGTCGCGGCGGCGGCGGTCCTCGACCAGCCGCATCATCTCCATGTTGCTGAGCTTCAGCTCGAATCCGTCGTCTGGCATCACCCCCCATTCATCTTCTTCGTCGGCGTCGTTGAAGCGGTGGATGTTCTTGCCGCTGGGGCGTCGGTAGCTGGCGGTGGTCAGCTTCAGCGCGCTGAGGCCGCCCTCCAATTCGACCACGTTCTGCACGCTGCCCTTGCCCCAGGTCCGCTCGCCGACGATCACCGCCCGCTTGTGATCCTGCAAACAGGCTGAGACGATCTCGCTGGCACTGGCGCTGAAGCGGTTGACCAGCACGGCCATAGGGAAGCCCTCGTAGGTGCCGCTCTTCTTCGCGTCCCACTCGCGTGCAGGGCTGTTGCGGCCTTCGGTGCTGACGATGCGGCCCTTGGAGACGAACAGGTCGCTGACTTCGATGGCCGAGCCCAGCAGCCCGCCGGGGTTGAAACGCAGGTCGAGAATCAGCCCTTGCACCTTCTGTTTGGTCAACTCATCCAGCGCGTCGCGCAATTCATCGACCGTGTCGCGGCTGAAAGCGGTGATGCGGATGTAACCGATCCGCGGTTCGGTCCTCAGCATGAAGTCCCAGGAGTCGTCTTCCTTGCGGTCGTCGGCCAACACGGTCTCGACGTGGATGACCTCGCGGCGAATGGTCAATTCCACCTCGTCGGTCGAGCCGGGATGGACCACCGTCAGCGTGACTTCCGTGTTCTCCTTGCCCTTCAGCCGCCGCACGGCCTCGTCGATCGTGATCCCCTCGGTCGTTTCCCCCTCGATCTTGACGATCCGGTCGCCGGCCAGGATGCCTGCCCGATAGGCGGGCGTGCCGACCAACGGGCTGAGCACTGTTAACTGCCCGCCGACCAGCGAGATCTGGATGCCGATGCCGCCGAACTCGGCCTCGACGCTGCTTCGGAAGCGGCCGAGTTCTTTCGGGTTGATGTAGCTGGAATAGGGATCGAGTTCGGTCAACACGCCCTTGATGGCCGCCTCCATCAACTCGCGGCGGTCGACCTCCTTGACGTAGTTCCGCTCGACCTGGTCCATCGTGTCGACGAACAGCCGATAGAGCTCGTAGTATTCCTCTCGGGAGGGGTCGGTCGGCGGCGCGGGCACCTTCGATTCGGCAGCCGTCGCACTCGCGATCGACATACCCAGGGCCAAGAACAACAGCAACACAATGGGCGCACGTCGTGACATCGAAAACCTCCTCCCGGGGGGGCAGTTAGCCGATAAGGCGTGACGTTCCGTGTCAGGCAACGCATGGGCCGCCTGAAAAGAAGACCCTTAAGTATAGTGAACGGAGGCAACTGCGGCAAGCAAGACAGAGACGAACGAGACGGGCGAGCACCGAGGCATCCCGGAGAACTGCCCCCCTTGTTAGCCGTCGAGCTGCCATCCTCCCGTAGATTTCGTCAGAAAAAGAAGTGTCCAACTCTTGACATTGATTCTCAATTTCACTAGGATTGCGGTTTTACACGATTGCACGCTTGCCCCACGTGCAGTCTGCCTCGCATTCAATGCAGGTCTTAAGAGAAAAAGCCGTGCCCGAGCAACGCACAGACTCGCCACCGCCAGCATCGCTGCCGAAGACGACGGCCAGACGATTGCCGGACCGGCAAAGCGGTGGAAGTTGCGGCCGCGTTTTGCTACGCAAGCGCGCCGACACGCTGCGGGTCGTCGGCTCCGACGAACTACTTCAAGGTCAGCGCGAGATGCTGATTCGCCACGGCAGCCAAACCTACCGCCTGTTTCGCACTCGCAACGACAAACTGATACTCCAAAAATAGAGAACGTTTCTCTCACGCCAGCAAGCCAGTTCCGGCGGCAAGTCCCTTGCTCCCGAGTGTCGGCCAGCCAGCACGCGGTTTTCATCCGCGCCAACTTCACGCTAGCCCCACTAGGAGCAACGACCATGACTGGCCCTTGCAAGGGATCCCCCCGCCGGAGCAATCCGGGCTTCACACTGATCGAACTGTTGGTTGTGATGGTGATCGTCGGCGCGATCATCAGCCTGCTGTTGCCCGCCGTGCAGAGCGCCCGCGAATCGGCCCGCGTGACGTCGTGCGGCGGCAACCTCAAACAGGTCGCGCTGGCCACGGCCAACTTCGAGGCCCGACGCGGCCACTTCCCGTCGAGTTGGAAGGCGACGCTGCCGGTTCCCAACAGCAGCTCGATCAACGGGTGGTCGGCCCAGGCGCAGATCTTGCCGCATTTGGAGCAGATGCAGCTCGAGGCACAGATCGACTTCGAGCAGAGCTACACGCTGGCGGCCGACGTCGTTACGGCCGACGGAGCCACGACGAAGCTCAGCGCGATGCGCGTGCCCACATATCTTTGTCCCTCCGAGCCTCGCGATGAAGTCCGGCTCAGCGGCGGCGAGCCCGAACACTATCCGCTGAACTACGCCGTGAACCTGGGCGTGTGGCACGTTTGGAGCCCGGAGGACGGCCAAGGTGGCCCGGGGGCCTTCTATCCCAACAGCCGGGTCAAAGCGGCCCAGGTAGAAGACGGGCTGAGCTTTACGATCTGCGCGGCGGAGGTGAAGGCCTACAATCCGTATTACCGCAACGCCGCGTGGCCGGGCCCCTTGGCGATTCCCATGCCCGACGAGGTGGCCGGTCTTGGCGGCCAGTTCAAGACCAGCAGCGGCCATACCGAATGGGTCGACGGCCGTGCCCATCAGATCGGCTTCACGACCACGTTTCGCCCCAACCAACGGGTACTGGCCGACGTGTCCGGGACCACGTACGACGTCGACTGGACGAACCAGCAGGAAGGCAAGTCGACAACCGCGCCCACCTACGCCGCCGTCACCGCCCGCAGCCATCACGGCGGCGGCGTGAACGTCGCCATGCTCGATGGCTCGACCCGCTGGTTTACCGACGAGATCAACCTCGGCGTGTGGCGAGCGTACTCGACTCGCGCCGGCCAGGAGCTGATTCCGTCGGACGAGCAGTAATTCGACTACTCCAACGTCGGCCGCGCGATCTCGCCGCGAAGCTGCGCCTGGCCGCCTTCCTTCTCGTACACGCCGTAGAACAGCGAACACGAGTCGAGCCAGACGGCCAGCCGGTGTTTGTCTTCCGCCGGCAACTCGACCTTGTAGTGGCCCTCCTCGAGCAGTTGATAGAGCTTCGACGCCCGGGCGCCGAACTCGCCGGGCGTGGTGCGATACCACTTCGGGTCGTTGAAGCTGGTCCCGCCGTAGTCGTAGAAGCCGAACTGCGGCGCCAGGCTCAGATACGAGGCGTAGTACTCGGTCACCGGGTTCATGTAGCTGCCGCGGGCCGTTTTCACTACGCTGCTGTCCAGCGGCGGGGCGTCGTCTTCTTCGGCGTGGCACTTGACGCAGTGCCGGTCGAGCACCGGCTGCACCAGCCGCGGATAGCTGAACGGGTGGGTGCCGTCGACGTCGGGCGCGATCGGCGACGGCTGGCGGCGCATGGCCAACGGGATCGTCGTGCCGATGTCGGCCGGGGCCCGATGCCGCGGCTCGTGACAGCCCTGGCAGACCATCCGTTCGCCCGGCTGTAGGTGCGTGCCGGAACGCATTGAGGTGACCGCGAGCCCCTCTTCGTCGAGCGCCTGAAAGTAGAGTTCCTTCCGCGCCGGAGCAACGAAGTGGGCGCTGCCGTCCTCTTCGACCGGCACCGTTCCCAGCACGGCCCGGGCCAGATTGATCGAGTCTTTGGCCTGCGGGATCTGCATGCCGGTGGCGTGCGACACGCGCGATGAAGCGATCGACAGCGGCAGCACTTGATAGACGCGCAATGCCTTGATCCGCGTTTCGTCGGGCCACGGCTTGAGCGTGTTGTAGACGTTCACCACGGCCACGGTCGCGTTGGCCGGTTCGTCGGCGACCACCCGCCGCGATTGCTCCGGCACCACGGGCGGCATCGGCCGCGGCACCAACGGGGTCGGGTTGTGGCAGGCGATGTCCGGGTCGCGGTAGATCAACTCCTTGTTGCCAAACGCATCGACCAGGTAGACGCCGAACAGGTGGCGATCTGCGACGGCTCCCACTTCGGTCGGCCGATAGACACAGAGATAATAGTCGTCGCTCAGCGGCCACGCCTGGCCGTAGGAGAGCGAGCCGCGTTGGCTTTCGGGGAATCCGACGTCGGGTGTCAGCCGCTTGACCGGGGCCATGGCGTCGTCGTCCTCGACGGTCGGATCGAAGACCACCAGCGAGCCGAACGACTGATTGTGGTGCGGCGCCGCGGTGGCCACGAATCGCTGCGAGCGGGGAATCGCCCGGATGTCGACCTCCATGTCCGGACGTTTCGAGCGGATGGCGAAGTTGCCGTGTACCGCGCGGGGATCGCGACCGTCGGGCGTGGTAATCCAGGGAAAATGGACCGTCTGGCCGTGACGGTCGACGTAGTCCCAGCGGGTCCAGATGATCATTCCGTCGTGGGTCACGCTGGGATGCCACTCGTTGGTCTCGTGGTAGTTCAGGCACCGCTCGTCGGACCCGTCGGCCGCCATGTCGTAAAGCGTAAACGTGGGGCAGGTCCGCC
>CAYYNP010000444.1:0-6002 GCA_964472545.1 uncultured Planctomycetaceae bacterium
CCACACGACATTGACACCGCCGCCCGCTTTCTGCTAAAAGCCGCCCTCTCTTCTGCCAAAATCCCCTACCGATTCCTCATCTGCGGTCAGAGACGGGTATAGGATGCGCATTTCCATTGTCCCCCTGGGCTCGGCCCGCGCGGCACCGGCCTATGTCGTCGCGGCCGTCTTGATAGCTGGCGCGGCGTTCGCGGAGCCCCCTTCGACGTTGCCTCCCGACGGGCCGATCCCCCATGTGACGGTCGAACACGTGACCTTGCTCGACGAGACGACCGAACTCGGCCGGCGCCCGTCCCGGGCTGTTCGCGCCTCCTATCAGGAAGAGGTTTCCGTCGATCCACCGGAAGTGCTTCCGCTGCCGGAAGGTCGGGCCGCAAACTCGGACTCCGGCGAGACGATTCTCTCCATCGACGAATACGGCCCTTCGGAGTTGTTTGCCGAACCACCGGGGACCTGGGCGGATCGCTCCCACAACTGCAACGGCTGCCCGTGCGGACTGCCCGAACAAATCTGGATCACTGCCGAGTACCTCTACTGGCTCGAAAAAGGCATGGACCTGCCGCCGCTGGTCACCACCAGTCCGGACGGAACCGGCGGCTCTCAGGCTGGCGTGCTGGGGATCGACGGCACACAGATCCTCTTTGGCAATTCCACGGTCTTCGACGACTGGCGCGACGGCGTTCGGCTGCGGGCCGGCGCGTGGTTGGACGACTGCCGTTGGTACGGGCTGGAAGGCGAGTATTTTGGGCTGTTCAAAGAGACCCTTCAGTTTCGGGCCGCCTCCGACGACGACGGCAGCCCCATACTTGCGCGCCCGTTCTTCAATATGAATCCCCGCGACGCCGGCGACGACCTGGATCCGCCCGCCCGAGAGGACTCGGAGTTGGTGGCGCTGCCCGACCTGGTGGCCGGCACCGTAACGGTCGACGCCTCAACCACACTCTACTCGGCCGGTGCCCGGTTGCGCATCAACCTCTGCTGCAAGAACGTCTGCCGTCGCGACCCTTGCACCGGCGCGAGCGGTTACGGTGGCGGCACGCGTTTGGATCTCCTGCTGGGTTACCGCTACATGCGATTGCAGGAACGCCTGCGGATTTCCGAAGCCCTGACGTCGCTGGATCTCGGCAACCCCGGCCAGTACGACATCTTCGACCAATTCGACACCAGCAACGACTTCCACGGCGGGGAAATCGGTGCCCAGTGGCGGTGGCAGCAGCGCCGCTGGTCGTTGGAGATCTTGGGAAAGCTTGGCGTCGGCAACAATCATCAGGCTGTCGAGATCGACGGTGGCACCGTGATTACACCCTTTGTGGGCGGTCCCGATCTGCCGTTCACGGGGGGGCTGCTGGCCCAGCGAACGAACATCGGGACGTATAGTGACGATGAATTCGCCGTGATCCCCGAGATTGGCCTGACGGTGGGCTTTCGTGTCACGCCGCACCTTCACGTGACCGCAGGCTACACGTTTCTCTACCTCAGCCGAGTGGCCCGGCCCGGCGATCAGATCGACCAGGACGTGAATCCCGACCTGCTGCCGCCGGAGGTTGATCCGGTGGTCGGCCCGTTACGGCCGGAGTTTGCCTTTGCGCATACCGATTACTGGGTGCAGGGGCTCAATCTGGGGCTGGCGTTGCACTGGTAGGCACGCCGCGCATCACAGACACACGGGATAGTCGCTCATGTCGTTACCTTTCGAGATCCTACGAGGCCTCTTTGGCCGCGCTGGTCAGACGCGGCCGTTGCCCATCCTGCCGCCGAACGTGCAGCGCCGATCGGAGCGTCCTGGCGGCCGCGGGCTGAGCTACGAGACTCTCGAAGCGCGGTGCCTGCTGGCGGCGACCGATCTGGCGGCGATCACCGGCACCGTCTACCGCGACTTCGCCGGTGACGGCTTCGATGCCGGCGAGGAGGTGGCAGGAGCGACCATGCGGCTCTATCGCGACGATGGCGACAACACGTTTGACTCGGGCGTCGATACGCTGGTCGACACGGATCTGACGGACGTCGGCGGCGTTTATCTGTTCGACGATCTGGTGGTCGGGACCTACTTCGTCCAGCAGCCGGGCCAGACGGTCGGCGCCGTGACGCTCAATGAGGACTCGAGCGGGCCGATCGACATCGACGCCGCGGACGTGGCCGGCGTGCAGGGAACGGTCTTCGATACCTTCGACACCGCACAAACCGTGGTCGCCAACGCACCGGTCGGCACAACGGCCAGTTCTTCCCTGGCGGCCGCCGAGGCGATCGGCGGCGAGCGCGATCTGCTGGCCGAGGTGACCATGGCCGCCGGCGGGTTCGACAACGTGGAAGTGGCCGCCGGCTCATCGCGGCTGAGTTTCAATCCGACGTTCGACGCCGCCGGGCGCTATCTGACAACCTGGGACGGTCCCGACGGCGACGCCACCGTGCTAGATCCGACCGGGCTGGTCGGTTTGTTCGGCGGCCCCGGCGGCCTCGACTTGACCGACGGCGGAGCCAGCACCCACGTGGCGATGACCGTCGGCGTGCAAACTGCCGGCACCGAAGCCCGCATTCGCGTCTATACCGATGCCACGCACTGGTCGCAGGCGACCGTTGCGCTGACGGCCACGGCCGGACAGCCCGACGCCGAGTACTACCTCGACTATGCGACCGACTTCGCCGACGGCGCCGGGGCCGTCGACGGCGCCGATTTCGACAACGTGGGGGCGGTGGAACTGGAAATCGAGGCGACCGTGGCCGCAGCGGACGGACGCGTTACGCTGATCGGCGCGATTGGCCCCAACGTGGTCACCGAAGACTTCCCCAATATCGAATCGGCCGACCTCTCGCTGAGCAAGATCGTCGACGACGGCACGCCGAACGTCGGTCAGAACGTGACCTTCACACTGACGCTGACCAACGGCGGGCCGGATACCGCCAACAACATTGCGGTCACCGACACGCTGCCGGCCGGGATGACGTACGTCTCTTCCGTGATCGGCCAGGGGACGTACGACGACGTCTCGGGCGTGTGGCGAATCGGCACGGTGGCCAACGCCGCCACGGCCACGCTGCAAATAACGGCCTCGGTCGACACAACCGGCACCAAGACCAACACGGCCGAAGTGACCGCGGCCGACCAGTTCGACCCCGATTCGACGCCCGTCAACGGCGATACGGGCGAAGACGACTGGGCCCAAGTGTCGCTGACGCCCGAAGTGGCCGACCTCTCGATCACCAAGAGCGTCGACGACCCCGCGCCGGACATCGGCCAGAACGTGACGTTTACTATTGCCTTGAGGAACGACGGCCCGGACGCGGCCACCAACGTCGCCGTGAGCGACCCCCTGCCGGCCGGAATGACGTACGTCTCCTCGTCGCCCAGCCAGGGGTCGTACGCCAGCGGCACCGGCGTATGGACCGTCGGCACCGTGGCCAACGGCGCCACGGCCAGTCTGCAAATCACGGCCACGGTGGACACCGCAGGCTCAAAGACCAACACGGCCCAAGTCAGCGCGGCCGATCAGTTCGACCCCGATTCGACGCCCGCCAACGACGAAGGCGGCGAAGACGATCAGGACACCGCGTCGCTTACGCCGCTGGGCACGATCTCCGGATACGTCTTTATCGACGTCGACAACGACGGTGCGCGCGAGGCGGGCGAAGGCGGCATCGGCGGCGTTGCGTTGACGCTCACCGGCATGGACGATCTCGACGCGGCGGTCGACCTTGCGACCTCCACGGCCGCCGACGGCTCCTACGCCTTTGCAGACCTGCGGCCGAGCAACGGCGCCGGCTATACGGTCACGCAAACCCAGCCGGCCGGATATCTCGACGGCATCGAAGAGGTCGGCAGCCTCGGCGGCGCCGCTGCCGTGCCGTCGTCGGCCGACGTCATCAGCGCGATTGTGCTCGCCAGCGGCGAGAGCGGCGAAGACTACAACTTCGGCGAATTGGAACCTTCGTCACTGGCCGGCTCGGTCTACTACGACGCCAACGAAGACGGCGTAATGCAGCCGACCGAATCCGGGATCGCAGGCGTGACCCTTACGCTTACCGGTACCGACGACCTGGGCAGCGCCGTCAACCAAGCCGACACCACGGCCGCCGACGGTTCCTACCTCTTCAGCAATCTCCGGCCCAGCGACGCCACCGGCTATACGCTCACCGAAACCCAACCGGCCGGCTTCCAGGACGGCCTGGAAGCCCTCGGCACTCCGGCCTTGGGGGCCACGGCGTTGGACGACGTTTTCACCAATCTCGACCTGGACGCCGGCATCGACGCGGTCGACTTCGACTTCGGCGAACTGATCCAACTCATCTCCAAACGGCGGTTCTTGGCCTCGGTGCAGAGCCCGTAGCGAGATCGCGTCCGATCTTCGCGAGCCCTATGCGAATGTACGGGCTGTCACATCTGGCGCGGTCGTTCCGAAACGTCGGGCGTCTTGCGCGGCCGAGAATCGCACCGCAGCGACGTGACCTAGTCACAACGGAGGGGCTCCTCCGTCCTGGTGAATTCACACCAAGAGGCCGCCACGCATGATGTAGTAGCTTTGCATGGCCGGCCGAGGGGGCGATTCCCACCGTTCACGCGTTGCCGAAGGCGCCTTGGCCGTAACAATACCGAGAGCCCGGCACGCGTTGTGGCTGAACTCGAAATCAAAGAACCATCCGTCCACAAGGAGTCGTCGAAATGCAGATCGGACTGTTGGCCGAGGAAAACGGCGCGACCGGCGAAGTTGCCCAGCTTTGGAACATGGTCAGTGCGTTTGTAGTCGAGCGGGGCGCCGACCTCGTCTTGAACGTCGTGGCCGCCTTGGCGATCTTCGTCGTCGGGCGCTGGGTCTGCAAGCTGCTGAAGCGGCTGGTCGCCAGGCTGCTCACGCGGGCCAACGTCGACGAAACGCTGACGAAGTTCCTCGGCAACATCGTCTACACGCTCTTGCTGTTGATGGTGGTCCTGGCGGCCGTGAATCGGCTGGGCGTTGATACTACGTCGTTCGCCGCGATCCTCGCCGCCGCCGGTCTGGCGGTCGGTTTCGCGCTGCAGGGGTCGCTGGCCAACTTCGCCGCCGGCGTGATGCTGATCCTCTTCAAACCGTTCGGCGTGGGCGACTTCGTCGACGCCGGCGGCTCCAGCGGAACGGTCGAAGAGGTCCACATCTTCAATACCCTGATGCGCACCGGCGACAACGTGCTGATCGTCGTGCCCAACGGCCAGATCATCGCCGGCACGATCACCAACTTTTCGGCCAAAGAAACCCGGCGAATCGATCTGGTCGTCGGCTGCGGCTACGGCGACGACCTGAAGGCCGTCAAGCAGTACCTGCTCGAAGTCCTCGCCGGCGACGAGCGCATCCTCAAAGACCCCGAGCCGGTGGTCGCCGTCAGCAAACTCGGCGACAGCAGCGTCAATTTCGTCGTCCGCCCCTGGGTCAGGTCCGGCGACTACTGGGCCGTCCGATGGGACCTTACCGAGCAGATCAAGCTCGGCTTTGACGAGAAGGGTTTCAATATCCCGTATCCGACGCAGGACCTGCACGTGCACCAAGCGGCGGGGTAGGTGGGTGGCTTCGGCCTGGTGTTTATCGGACAATGCGACGGCCCAGCACTGGCGGACTCCGGAGGGGGGGGTAATGTCCTTGTGGTTCGAGAGTGCGCGATTGGCCGACAGCGCTTCGCCGGCTGACTGACTGTCTTGTTTCCGGTTTGCCCGCCGCCCGCGGATATTAGCAGAAGCTTGCCTCAGCCCCCCCTAGGCTGGTAAACTAGGAAAGGTCGGGGTGCGCCCGAAGGAAACGTCCGTAACCGGGGCTCCGGCCGGATTCGACCAGCCAAGCAGTCTGCCGATGTCGACCACAAACCACGATTCCAGCATGGACATGGACCCGGCCGAGTTGCCGGTCGGTCCGGCTGGAGCGGCCGCGCAGACAGCCCGGGAAGAGGGGGGGATCTGGCTGGACGGTGGGGTGTTGGCGTGCGCTTGCCCCGAGTGTAGTGCGCCGATGTCGATTCGGCTGTGGCTGATGGTAGCCGATTGC
>CAYYNP010000445.1:0-5976 GCA_964472545.1 uncultured Planctomycetaceae bacterium
GGAGCCAGTCCCCTTTTTCGGGCTCCCGCACACTTTGCAGTTCTCCTGACCGGCGAACGACGAAAGTTGACTTGATATCTTGGCCTGAGTACGATGACCTTCTCGGACCGTGCTGCGGCGGCTTCCGCCCGACCTGCCGGCCGCGCAAAACGCCGGCCAAATCGCTGCCGGCAGCCCAGATCAACCGCCAACTCCGATCGCCGTGGAGAACGCCCGTGTACAGAATCGCGATCCTCATCTTGTCGGTGTGTCTACCGGCCGCCGTCGGCGCCGCCGAAAAGGCGCCGGAGCGGATCGAACACAACTGGCATCAATGGCGCGGCCCCACGGCAAGCGGCGTCGCCCCGCACGGCGATCCGCCGCTGCATTGGGACCGGCAGAAGAACGTCTGCTGGAGGGCCGCCGTCCCGGGGCGCGGCAGCTCTACGCCGATCGTTTGGGAAGACCGGGTCTTTCTCACCACGGCAATCGACACAGAGCGCACGGTCGACTCGCTGCCGCCGCCGAAGGCCGAACCGCCCGGCGGCTACAAGACGGCCCGGCCGCGGAACTTCTATCGGTTCGTCGTGATGTGTCTCGATCGCGCGACCGGCCGTGTGCGTTGGCAGCGGACGTCGATCGAGGCCCTGCCGCACGAAGGGCACCATAGCACACACGGCTACGCGTCCGCCTCGGCCACCACCGACGGACGGCTGCTGTGGGTCTCGTTCGGGTCGCGGGGGCTATTCTGCTACGACCTCGACGGCAACCTCGAGTGGCGCCGCGACCTGGGCGATATGGTCACGCGATACGGCTGGGGCGAAGCCACCTCGCCGGTTGTCCGCGGCGACCTGCTGGCGGTCAATTGGGACCACGAGGGCGATTCGTTCCTGGTCGTGCTCAACGCCCAAACCGGCGAAACGCGATGGAGGGTCGATCGCGATGAGATTTCCAGTTGGTCGACGCCGCTGGTCGTCGAGCACGAAGGAACGACGCAATTGATCGTCAGCGCAACCGGCCGCGTCCGCAGCCACGAACTGGGCACCGGCCGGGTGATCTGGCAATGTGGCGGCCAGACGGTCAACGTAATCCCGTCGCCGGTGGCGTCCGACCGGCTCGTGTTCTGCATGAGCGGCTTTCGCGGCAACGCGCTGCACGCCGTCCCGCTCGACGCGTCCGGCGACTTGACCGACACCGATCGGATTGCGTGGCGCCACGATCGCGGCACGCCCTACGTACCCTCGCCGCTGCTGTACGACGACCGGCTCTACTTCACCAAGTCGAACTCGGCCGTGCTCTCCTGCTTCCGCGCCAGCACGGGCGAGGCGGTGATCGACCAGCAGCGACTTCCGGAAGTCACCAGCTTCTACGCTTCGCCCGTCGCGGCGGCGGGACGCGTGTATCTCGTCGGCCGCGACGGCACCACGGTCGTGCTCGAGCACGGCGAGAAGTATGAGGTGCTGGCGATCAATCGGCTCGACGACCCGATCGACGCCTCGCCGGCAATTGTCGGCCGGGAGATCTTCCTGCGGGGAAAATCGCACTTGTACTGCATTGCGGCGGAGTAGGACGCAGGGCGGCCAGCGTCGCTACTGCCCCGCCTCATATTGAAAGGACGCCCAGTAGCGCCGGTCGAGCGCGTAGGGGTCGACCGACTCGCCCTCGCCCGGGATCGTCGGCAGGATGCCGTAGCGCTTCATCTCGCGCAGGTATTGCGCGGGCGGACGGAAGCCGGGCATGTCGAAACGCTTGATTTCGGCCAGACGGGTCTTGCCGGCCGTACACATCGCCAGAATCTTGGCGTAGTCGGGGTCGGCCGTGTCGGCGAAGATCGTCTCGGCCGGTTCGCCGTCTTCGTCGGCCCCGCAGATCCCCAGCCCGCCGGCCGTTTTCGACAACGGGGCCAAGAGCATCAACGACTTCTCCGGACGCGAGAGATTGAAGACGATGTGCCGGCTGTGTTTCAGCCGCGGGTCGTCCCAATTGGGCCGCCAGAACGAGAGTCCCAGCTCGTCCGAGAGGCTCCGTGGCAGGACGGTCGAGCCCTGGTGGCAGCTCGCACAGCGCCGGCCGACCACGTCGCCGACGGCCTGGGTTTCCGGCCAACCGCGGTCGGTCTCCATTTGCACGTTTTGATGATAGCCGCCGATCGACCCGTTGCCCAACGCGGCGTACGTGCCGGGATACGGGGCGCCGGTCTCGATCCAATAGCGGATCACGTCGGCCTCTTGCGGCGAGAGCTTTACGCCGTGGTGCTCGCCGGCAATCTTCTTCATCAACGGGCTGGCCGAGGTGCCGATCGAGCGCGGCGGCAGGTTGCTCTTGGGGTCGTTGCGGCCGTCGACGAACTGACGGTGATAGGTCAGCGAGAAGTAGGCGTGGGAGAACATCGGGCCGTGGTCGCCGGCGAGGATGATCCCCCCGGCTCGCGGGCCGTGCTTCGGGTCGACCTTGTCGTAGCCGTGGCAGCGCACACAGTGCTTGTCGAGTATCGGCTGCACGTCGCGGGGAAAATCAAAGACGTCGGCCACGTGCTCGATCGGTTCGATCGGGCTCGGCCGCCGCTGCACGGCCAGCAGGTTTCCGCTGGGCAGGGGCGTATTGGTCCGCTGTTCGTGGCAGCCTACGCAACTCGTCGTCTCGCCGGGCTGTACGGTGAGGAAGCTTTGCATCCGCTTGACCGACATATCGTTTTCGTCGAGCGCCACGAAGAAGAAGCTTCGCAGCGCCGGCAGTTCGATATAGGCCGAGCCGTCTTCCTCGACGGGCACGGTGCCCACGACGCGTTCCAGCGTAAACGTGCCGCCGTAGCTCAGCGGGTCCATGCCACCGGTGAAATTGATCGGCTTGGGCATGCTCTCGACCACCAGCAGCTTCTTGATGTCGCCCGGCTCGACGCCCTCCATGCTGCGGCCGATGTAGGCGTTGGCCAGAATCAGCCGGCCGGTCGGTTGATCCAAGTCGACCCGTGGCGGGATCACCCGTTCTCGTTTGCGTGCGACGATCGGCCGCGGCTCGTGCAGTTCGGCGCCGGCATACTCGCTCGGCAGCGTATAGACCTCGATCGTCTTGCCCTGGCGGTCCATCAACTCCATACGGTTGCGGGTGGCCACGAGGAAGGCGTCTTGCGAGAGCGGATAGGGATCGCGATAGTTGCCGCCGCTGAGGTTGCGCATCGTCGGCTGGCTGTCGGGGCCCGCCTTTTGAGCCACAATCGCTACGTGGCCGGCGTGCTCGCGGCTGCCATGGCCGGGCGAGTTAATTGCCAGCACGTCGTCCGTGCCGGGGATCGGCTTGGCGTCGATGAACACGCTGCCGGGATGGAGGTTGCCAAAGTAGACCATCTGGCCGGTGCCGTCGGGATTGGTCGACCAGAGGTGATGGAAGTGGACCTGGCTGCGGTCGACGTACTCCCAGCGTTGATAGAGAATCCGTCCGTCGGGCAGCACCCAGGGCGTGTTGTCGTGTTCCACGTTGGCCGAGATCCGCCGCACGTTCCCGCCGTCCGCGTCGCAACGGTAGAGCACGGCCACTTGCGTCACCCAGCACTGCACCCAGCGGTTGCAGCGGCTGGAGACGAAGACGATCCCGCCGTCGGGCAGATAGCACGGCTCGATGTCGTCGCAGTCGCCGTCGGTAAGCTGCCGCAGGCCCGTGCCGTCGACGCTAATGTCGTAGAGGTGATAATGATCCTCGCCGGCCTTGCGCCAGGAGAAGACGATCTTCTCGGCGTCGTAGTGTACGGCCGGGTCGCGAACCGAACCCTCCGGGTCGTCGACCAGCAGCGTCACTTCGCCGGTGGCCACGTCGAGCTTGCCCAGCCGCCCGGCGGCGCGGTAGCACTTCTGTTCAACGTCGAAGGAGTAGTAAGAGAAGTTGGCGTACCAGTGTCCGTCGTTGCCGGGCTGGCGAACGGCGAAGACGATCTCCTTCACGCCGTTTGCGCCCAACTGACCGGCCAGCAGCTTGCGATTCGCTATCTCTTGGGCCCGAATGGCCGCCTCGGCCCGCTGCCTTGCTTCGCTCATTGCCCGGGCCGCTTCGGGGTCGGGGAACTCAACTTCCCAGATCGAAGCCAAACGCCACTGGGCATACTTCTGGCAGAGAATGCGAACGTAGCGGCCTTGGCCGTCGAGGTCCCCCAGCAGTTCCTTCCCGCCTCGGCCGTTCTTCTTTTCGGCGATCGTGGTCCAAGTGCGGGCGTCGTCGGAGGTCTGAATCTGATACTCCACCGGATGGGCCTTCTCCCAGTGGATCAACACGTTGTGGATCGGCACGCTGCGGCCGAGGTCGATTTGCAGCCACTCGCCCGGGCGGCTGTCGAGGACGCTGGCCCAGCGCGTCTCGGGGTTGCCGTCGCAGGCATATTGCGGCTGGTATTGGCCGCTGTGAATCGACGAGGCCGTTACCACGGCCGGCGGATCGGCCGCCATCGCGGTCGAGATCGCCATGCCCACCAGCCCCGAGAACAACGACACGCGTACGATGGTTCGACTCATTCCCGCTCTCCCAAAGAGGTCCCGCAATGTCTTCGGCTAATGTGCCGCCCAGCGCACATTGTAAGTAATGCGCCGCTATACGTAAAGGTTTTCCTGCCCTCACAAAGCCGCGACCGGTGGTCGCGCCAGTCCTGAACAGACACACCACCCGTCTTCACCGCGCAACGTCAATCGTCACGCCTCGCGTGAACTTTCCGATCCGGCTGACGTTGACGCCGCGCTGCGCCGCCTCCTGCTGAAACAGTTCCGCGTTCTCCGGGGCCATCGCCGCCAGCAGCCCGCCGGAAGTCTGCGGGTCATAGAGGAGCATCTGCAGCGTCTCGTCGATCCCGTCGGCAACGCGAACGCGGTCGGCGTAGGCGTCGCGGTTACGCCGGGCGCCGCCGGGGATCATGCCCGCTTCGATGTGCCCCCGCACTCCCGGCAACACGGGCAACGACTCCATCGACATTTCGACGCCGAGTTCGCCCGCCGGCCCCAGCATCTCGGCGAGATGCCCGGCCAGGCCGAAGCCGGTGACGTCGGTCAGAGCCCGGGCCGCGGCAGCCTGGGCGGCTTCTGAGGCGGCCCGATTGAGCGTTCGCATGACGGCGATGGCGGCTGCCGCTTCGTCGTCGTCGGCCGCCTCGCGCTTCAATGCGGTGGCCAGGATGCCGGTGCCCAGCGGCTTGGTCAGATAGAGCAGATCGCCGGGCACGGCCCCCCGATTGCGCAGGACCCGATCGGGATGTACGGTGCCGATCACCGCCATGCCGTACTTCGGCTCCTTGTCCTGGATCGTGTGCCCTCCGACGATCAAACAGCCCGCCTCGGTCGCAGCCCGCGCCCCGCCGACAAGCACATCACCCAGCAGATCGACGTCGAGCGTCTTCGGCCAGCAGACCAGATTCAACGCCGCCAACGGCCGCGCGCCCATCGCGTAGACGTCCGAGATCGAGTTGGCCGCCGCGATCTGGCCCCAGTCGGCCGGGTCGTCGACCACCGGCGTGATGAAGTCGGCCGTGAAGCAGATCGCCAGGTCGCCGGCGACCTCAATCGCCGCCGCGTCGTCGAGCGTATCGGGCCCCACGAGCAGCCGCGGATCGACCACGGGCGCAAGCTGGCCCAGGGCCTTCGTCAGGTCACACGGACCCAATTTGGCCGCTCAGCCGGCGGCAGCGACGAGCGTGGTTAGGCGGATGGGCATGGGAGGTTGTGGAGAGTATGCGGTATGCAGTAGACAGTATGCGGTGGACGGTTGGACTTTGGTGTTTATCGGTCGTTGGGGGCGTCGATGGCCAGCTTCGGGAGGGTTCCGCGGATGTCGGCGTTGTCGAAGCCGGTGCGCTGGATCATCGGGAGAACGTGTGGCACCATTGGCGGATTCGTAGGGCGATCGGTCAATTATACGGGCTGCTCCCGGTCGGACGCAAAGCCGTGGATTTCGCTCGGCTGACCGATACCATCTTGGCCGCAGCCACAGCCCACTCGGGTGGCAAACTGGCTCGCCTCCAGTAGG
>CAYYNP010000446.1:0-5932 GCA_964472545.1 uncultured Planctomycetaceae bacterium
CCTCCACACCCCCCCTCTCACCACGGCTACCAATCATCACTCGGCATCCGCCGCTCACCGCCCCAGGAATCCGACTGGCTGGGCATGGAGTCGCTGGGCATGCTGCGGTCGTTGCCCCAGGACTCGGTCCGGCTGGGCATGGAATCGCTCGGCATCTGCCGGTCGTTGCCCCAAGACTCCGTGCGGCTGGGCATCGAGTCGCTGGGCATGTGGCGATCGTTGCCCCAGGATTCGGAGCGGCCGGGCAGCGGATCGCGAGCCTCGGACTGCCGGTCGTCGCTCCAGAGCGGGCGGCGCGATTCACGACCGCCGCCGTCTACGTGCGGATTGTCGGCCGCTGCCTCCCGCTGTTCACCTGCATCAGCGGCGGCCGGCGATTCCGTCTTCTCTTCAACGATCAGTCCCCCGACGGGAAAGCCGCCGCGAGGATCGTTGCAGCCGACCGAGGGTGCCAGCAGCAGCGTAAGAAGCAGACCGCCAGTGAGAATCGAACGCCGCATGGCGGATCTCCCCGCGTGCGTGGAGTACGGGCCCCGTGCTGGGCCATTCTACCGCCATGTGGGCCTCGCGGACAAGGCCGGCGGCGGTGACGGGTTGACAAGGTGACAAGGTGAGGGGGTGACGGGGTGACCGGGCAGACTGCGGTCCACAACCCGGCATTTTCGGGCAAGAAGGCATCGGTCCTCCGTTGCCCTGTCTGATGGCGCTGGTAGATTTCCTCGACCATCGCTGGCGTTTTCCTCCAACGAGCTCTTCTTCTGCCTATTCGCTTTGCGGTTCCACCCGGTCCACGCGGCTGATCGCGCGGCCCCGGGCAAGTCGGGTGGTGATCTGGTCTCCGGGGGTCAACTCGGCGGCGTCGCGGACCAGGCGGCCGTCGGCCGTGTGTTCGGTGAGGCTGTAGCCGCGGCGCAACACGCTCAGCGGGCTGAGCGACTCCAGCCGGCCGGCCACGTCGTCGACGCGGCGCCGGGCCAGCTTCGCGTGGCTGCGGATCGCCCGCTGAAAACGGCCTTCCAGTTCGTCCAGCTTTCGCGATCGAGTTTCGAGCAACTGATACGGCCGGCGGATCAGCGGGTGGCGTGCGACGGCCTCCAAACGTGCCCTGGCGGCCGATGCGCGGCTGCGCAGTGCTGCCTGCAGGCGCTTGCGGATCTGCTGCAAGCCGGCCACCAGTTCGTCGGTCGCCGGGGCGATCAATTCGGCCGCCTCGCTGGGGGTCAACGCCCGTACGTCGGCCGCCAGATCCGAGAGCGTCACGTCGATCTCGTGACCGACGGCCGAAATCACCGGCACGTCGGAGGCCACGATGGCACGGACCACCGGCTCCTCGTTGAACGCCCAAAGGTCCTCGAGGCTGCCGCCGCCGCGGGTCACCACCACACAATCGACGGCCGGGCGAAGACGATCGACCTGCCCGATGGCTTCGGCGATTTCTTCGGCCGCCCCTTTGCCTTGCACGCGCACCGGCACGACCAACACGTCGGCCCCGCGCCAACGGCGATGGAGCACTTGGAGGAAGTCGCGAATGGCCGCCCCGGTCGGACTGGTCACCACGGCGATCCTGCGGACAAACGGCGGCAGCCGACGCTTGCGTGCCGGATCGAAGAGCCCCTCGCGGTCGAGCTTCTCCCGAAGTTGCCGCAACGCCAATTCGAGCGCCCCGATGCCCTTCGGCTCGATCCGCTCGATGACCAGTTGGTAGCTTCCCCGCGGGGCGTAGACGTCGACGTGGCCGCGGCAGACGACTTCGATGCCGTCTTGCAGGTCGAATCGCAAGCCGGCCGCCACGTTACGCCAGATGGCCGCGCGGAGTTGCGCCCGATCGTCTTTGAGGGTCAGGTAGCAGTGCCCCGAGCGCGGCCTGGCGAGATTCGAGATTTCGCCGCAGACCCAAACCGACGGAAAGGTGCCCTCCAACAGGTCTTTGATCTGCGCCGTTAAATCGGCCACCGAGAGGATCGGCCGGCCGTCTTCCCGCGTGTACGCATCGGCCGCCGGCGCAGGCGAAGCTTGCTCGACGTCGTCGTCAGGGTCATCTGAGAACAGGTCGCGGATGGACATGGTTGGGGGCTGGGGTTTGGTGGCTGGGGATTCGTGGCTGGGGATTCCAGGCTGGGAACTCCAGGCTGGCGTCCAGCCGCGTACTACTTGGCGATCCTCACCCCGTCACCCCCTCACCCCGTCACCCCCTCATCCCCCTACACCCAACGAACCGGATCCTGCTCATACCGGCTGGCCCAGATCTCCAAGTCGGGAAACTGCTCGGCCATCACGTCGGCCAGACATTCTACGGCGAAACGCTCACTGGCGAAATGGCCCGGCAGCAACAGGCCGATGCCGCTGGCCTCGGCTTCGAGGCAGGTGTGGAAGCGGGCTTCGCCGGTGAGCATGCAGTCGCAGCCGACCGAAGCGGCCGCTTCGAGGAATTCGTCGGCCGCGCCGCAGGCCACAGCGACCGTACGGATCGGCCCGGCCGGATCGCCCACCAATCGCAGCCGCTCGATCGCCAGAAACTGCTTGACGCGTTCGGCCAGTTGCTCGAGCGAAAGCGCGTCGCCCAGCCATCCCCAACGGCCGGCGCCCTCGGTCTGGTCGTTGGAGACCAGCGGCCAAATACCCCGCAGCCCCAAGCCGGCCGCCAGTCGCTGGTTGATGCCCTCCGGGGCCGAGTCGAACGCCGTGTGTGGGCAGTAGACGGCAATGCCGGCCGTGATCAAATCGATCAGCAGTCGGCCCACGGTGGTCTCGGGGGTGAGCTGCCGCACGGGCTGAAAAGGCATCGGATGATGGGCCACAATCAACTCGACGCGACGGTCGACGGCCTCCGATACGCTCTGCGGCGTGACGGTCAGGCAGGTCATCACCCGCTCGACCTGCCGCCCCCGATCGCCGACCAGCAGCCCCACGTTGTCCCACGACTCGGCCAGGCGCGTGGGGGCGAAGTTCTCCAGAAAGGTGGTGACGGTCTCGATAGTGGGCATGTTCGACGCTGTGGCTGGGGAGAAGTTGCGCGGCGGGAGGACCGCGCCAGCGTGGCTAAGGAAACACGGTACCGCCTTCGTCGGCCGAGAATCCCGGCATCACGGGGCTCGGCACCGGGTAGATGGGGCGACTTCCCGGCGGCGGCGAGGGATGGTCGAGGGCCTCGTCGGCGGGCACCCGATCGGAACCCTCCCAGCCGCAAGGTCCCGTCGGCGAACCGCCCAGCCAGTCGCTAAACGGCGAGAGTCCGGCGGCCGGCTTGGGCGACGTCTCGGCAAGAGAATCCTCGGGGGCCGACGTAGGGGAGCGTTGGCCGGCTTGCAGAGAGAACGGATCGTGCTGATCGGCCGGCCCGTCGCCGGCCTGGCCCTGTTCTGCGGTCGGCGTGCCCGGTTCATCAAGCGGCTCAGCCGCGGCAATCTCCGCCGCAATTTCCGCAGGCAATTCATCGGACGAGCATCCGCCGAAGAACAAAGCCGAGACCAGCGCCGCCGGCGCGAACCAAGACGTGCAACGGGTGGCTGGGGCAAAGCGCAGCGGTGCCCCAGGGTTGGATGGAATCTGGGGCACCGCTGCGCTTTGCCACCAGCCACCCGGGATCCGTTCGCCGACGAAGCCCGAGTAGATTCTACCGACTTTGAAGCAGCGCGTGTCGTCCATCAGATCGGCCAGAGTATCGAGGCCGCCGTACCGGCGGCCGCTAATCGACGGTTCCATTCTCGACGGCGAGAGTTGGCCCCCTCATTCGATCCTAGGCGCCTTGCCGGCGGCTGTCAAGCAGCCGCGGCGATCACGGCACTAGCGGACGGATGCCTTCGAAGATCAACTCCGCCGCGAGTTCGTGCCCTTGCCGGGTGAAGTGACATTCGTCGGCGAAGCACTCGGGCCGGTCGCGAAAGTGTTCGTAGACGTCGACCACCGGCACGCTCTGGGCGGCGCCCAGCGCTTTGGTCGCCTCGACGTACTGCGGCGCGAAGTTCTTCCACCAAGTCTCCGTTTCCGACTCGCCGGTGAAGGGCCGCGTCAGCAGCACGCATTGAATGTCCCGTTCGCGGCCGATTTCGATGATCTGCCGCAGGTTCTCTCGATACTGCTCGACGCTCACCCGCGGGACGAGGTCTTCGGCCGAAACCTCGCGGCCGGCCGCCAGGCGATCGCGGACCGTCAGCGCCAGTTGGCCGAGCCTGGTCTTCAGCAGCAGCGGCGGGAAGTAGCTGTCGGCGAATTCTGCGTCGCAGACGGTGCCGCGTTGGGCGTCGTTCGAGCCGAAGCTGATCAGCACCATATCCGGCTCGAAGGCCAAGAGTTCCTCGAACCGCCGCAACCCTTGCCACGACGAGTAGCCGTAGACCCCGGCGTTGATCACGACGAACCGCCCGTCGGGTTGGTTCAGCCGCTGCTGCAAGAACTCCGGCCAGTTGGCCCCGCGCTTCTCCTTGTCGGCTTCGTCCCGGTTCCAGCCCAGCGTGTTGGAATCGCCCAGCGCGAAGATGCGGTACTCGCCGGCAGGTTTCTGCGCCTTAAGCGGCGGCCCGCGGAGGCCCTGTTCGTTGAAGTCGGCGACGTACGGCTTGGGCCGCCAGAGCAGCCGCGGGTCGTAGCGGAAGAAATCGTCCTCGAACGCGTGGTACAGCCGCCAATCGCTGAAGGCGGCGCCGGCCTCCTCCTCCGCTTCCTCGTCCTCCTCCCCCTCGCACGCTTCCTCGCCGGCCCCGTCGATCGTGATCACCAGCGGGCGGTACTCGAAGCCGACAATCCTAAGTGCCACTTCGCAGACCAGAAGTGCCAACAGCGTGGCCGACAGTGCGAGCAGGACTCTCTTGACGTAGATCAGCGCTTTGCTTTTCATGGCGGCGGGGGGGCGCCACGTGCCAGCAGCCCATTGAAGAAGTAGAAGTCTAGGAATTCGGGTGCCACTGCTGGCTTGCCCAGCAGTGCCTCTTCGTCAGTTTCAAACCCGCACTGCCGGGCAAGCCAGCAGTGGCACCCAGCCCCGCAATTCCTTTACGGGCTGGCGGGGCTCAACTTCGCGTGAGTTCACGAAACCGCGACATCAGATCGCGGGTGACCGGACCCGGCTTGCCGTCGCCGATCCTGCGGCTGTCGACTTTGACCACGGGCACGACTTCGGCCGCCGTGCCGGTGAGGAAACACTCCTCGGCGATGTAGACGTCGTGTTTCGTCAGCGGGACCTCAAGGACCTCGATCCCCTTGTCGCGCAGCAACTCGATGGCCGTGTCGCGGGTGATCCCTTCGAGAATGCCGGCGTCCATCGGCGGCGTGCGCACGATACCCTCGCGGACCAAGAAGACGTTGTCGCCGGTACATTCGGCCACTTCGCCCTTGTGGTTGAGCATCAGGGCTTCGATGCAGCCGGCCTGCAGGCCCTCGATCTTGGCCAGGATGTTGTTCAGGTAGTTCAGCGATTTGACCCGAGGGTTCAGCGCCGCCGGGTGGTTTCGCACGGTCGAGACGGTGATGATCTCCAGCCCCCTCTCGTATAACTCGTCCGGATAGAGCGCGATGCGGTCGGTGATGATGATCACCTGCGGATTGCTGCATCGATTCGGGTCGAGCCCCAGCGTGCCGCATCCCCGGGTGACCAGCACGCGGATGTAGCCGTCGACGATGCCGTTTTCTGCCAGCGCATCTTCGATCGCCTTGGCCATTTCCTGTTTGCTGATGGGGATCTCCAACCACAGCGCCTTGGCCGAGTCCCACAGCCGATCAATATGCTCGGCCAGCTTGAAGACCTTGCCCGCATAGCTGCGGATGCCCTCGAACACGCCGTCGCCGTAGAGCAGGCCGTGATCGTAGACGCTGATCTTGGCGTCTTCTTTGTCGTAAAGCTTACCGTCGATGTAGACCTTGAGGGACATGGCAGTCAGAAGTGGTGGGTGGTGCGTGCGGGCAGTTGGGAGGTGGGTGGAGGCTGAGCGTAGAGGGG
>CAYYNP010000447.1:0-5879 GCA_964472545.1 uncultured Planctomycetaceae bacterium
CCCCCCCCCCCCCCCCCCCCCCCGGCCCCCGCGGCCCCGCCCGGCCCCGCGGGAGTGGAGGGGAACGGGAATAGTGGCATTACCACGCTTGAGAGGATCGGCCAGTTTCTTCGACGAACGGGCGCATCTAGTCGGCACAACACCGAGTGAGAGGGCATGAGATGCCTGGGGAGAAGAAGCTCGTCCGTAAGCACACGGAACTCGACGTCTACAATGCGGCGTTTTCCGCGGCGAAGCGAATCTTCGACGTCTCGAAGCAGTTCCCAGTCGAAGAACGCTATTCGCTCACAAGCCAGGTGCGGCGTTCGTCCCGTTCGGTGTGCGCAAACTTGGCGGAGGCGTGGCGGAAACGTCGGTACGAAGCAGCCTTCGTCAGTAAGCTCAGCGACAGCGACGCTGAAGCCGCCGAAACGCAAGTCTGGCTTCAATTCGCCGTCGAGTGCGGCTACCTCGATCGCAACACGGCCGCCGACCTCCACAAGCAATACGACGCCATCCTCGGGATGCTCGTGCGGATGATCAACAACTCCGCCAAGTGAACGCTTCGGTAGTGCAAAACCCATCAGGCGCAGCCTGCGGCCCACTACCCCCCTACCCCTGCTCCCCCGCTCTCCTCCACATCCCCACCCCGCATCCTCAATACGCCTTCGTCAACCCCGGCATCGCACACGCGTAGCGACCGTCGACGCCCGGGGTGACCGGCGGCTCGGCGTCCCAGGCCCAACTCTTGGGCATGATGTCCAACTCGGAGTTGATCGCCTGGTCCCAGGTGACCATCTTGCCGGAGTAGGTGGCCATGCGGCCGAGGATGGCGGTCATTGTGCTGTCGAGCGTTGCGTCGCACTCGTTGTACTTCTCGCCGGCCAACAGCGCGGCGAACAGATGGTCGTGCTCGGTCTGGTGGCCGTCTTCGGTCCGCTGCCAAACGACCGGCTCGGCGTCGCCGACGACCAGCTTGCTGCGGCCGTGGCCTTCGATGCTCACGTACCCCTTGGTGCCGTGGGCGTGTTCCGAAAAACTCCCCCAGCAGCCGTTGATCTGACGGCAGTAGCTGAACATCTTCACGCCGTCCGGATAGGTAAACTCGACGGCGTGGTGGTCGTAGATCTCGCCGTGGTCGGGGTCGGTGCAGACTTGGCGACCGCCGAGGCCTTGGGCGTCGATCGGATGGGCCTGGGCCATCCAGTTGCAGACGTCCAGATCGTGGACGTGTTGCTCGACAATGTGGTCGCCGCAGACCCAATTGAAGTGGTACCAGTTGCGGACCTGGTATTGCATCTCGGTCTGGTCCGGCTGGCGGCGGCGGACCCAGATCGCGCCGGTGTTGAAATACGCCCGCATGTACATCAGCCGCCCGATGGCCCCTTCGTGGATCCGACGGACGACCTCGGTGTGCTTGGTCTCGTGGCGAAGGTGATGCCCAACGGCGACCAGCAGGCCCTTCTTCTTGGCCTCCTCGTTGGCGGCCCGGATCTGTCGCACGCCGGGGCCGTCGGTGGCCATCGGCTTCTCCATGAAGACGTGCTTGCCGGCCTTGACGGCCGCCTCGAACTGCATCGGCCGAAAGCCCGGCGGCGTGCACAGAAGCACCATGTCGACGTCGCAGGCGACCGCCTTTTCGTGGCAGTCGAGCCCGGAGAACTTCTGATCCTCGGGCACGTCGACCTTGTCGCCACAGCGCTGCTTGACCGAGGCGTAGCAGCGGTCGACCCGATCCCCGAAGGCATCGGCCATCGCCACGAGCTTGACGTTTGCGGTAGCCTTGTTGTTCAATGCCTGGACCGCCGCTCCGGTTCCCCGCCCGCCGCAGCCGATCACCGCGATCTTGATCGTGTCGCTGCCCTGGGCGTGGGCACCCCGGGCGATGCTCAGCCCGCCGGCAAGCGAGGCACCCGCCACGGCCGTGGAACGCTTGAGGAAATCGCGCCGCGAGGGACGTCGGGCGGCATCGGTGGTGGAACTGCTGCGGGAAGGGTTATCGCTCATGGTCGTTCTCCTGAGGTCGGGGAAGCCGGACGGACGGGCCGGGACGTTGCCCATCTGCTGATTCTAGTGGCCGGTGAGCCGTTTGCAAGCATTTTGCTCGGCGGGCGTCGACCGGTGGCGGACTGCAACTTGCGGGCATTTTGACAGTTCCGAAGTGCCCTGCAACAATGCCGTAGCCAGATTCGCGAGAATTCGTTAGTCTGTGAAGCTGTCCAATTCTGACTTGAACCTGGGAGATTCCTGATGAAAGCGCTGACCGTTCGAGCCGTCTTGCTGCTGCTGATTGTGGCGACTTGCTCACCCGCCGCATGGGCCCAAGCGCGCGATCGGGCCGACGTGCCCGAGCGGCACACCTGGAAGCTCGAAGATATCTACCCTTCCGACGCCGCCTGGGACGCCGCCCGCAAGGAACTGGCCGGAAAGGTCGACGCCGTGTCGACGTTCAAGGGCACGTTGGCCGGCTCGCCGAAGAAGCTGCTGGCGTGCATGAGGCTGCATAGCGAACTCGACAAGCAACTCACGCGGCTGTTCTGCTACGCGGCAATGAAGTCGGACCTGGACACGCGCGAGTCGAAATACCAGGCCATGAAGCAGTCGTTGCGGCAGTTGGCCACCGACTACAGCTCGAAGGCGTCGTTCATCGATCCCGAGGTGGCTGCGATCGATCGGGCCACCGTCGACGCCTTCATCGAGCAAGAGCCCGGCTTAAAGGTCTATCGGATGTATCTCGACGACGTCCAGCGGACCAAGGCCCATCTGCTCTCGGCCAAGGAAGAGAAGATCCTGGCCGAGGCGGGACTGATGGCCTCGGCACCGGGTTCGATCTACTCGATCTTCTCCAACGCCGAGATGCCCTTCCCGGAGATCACGCTTTCGGACGGCACCAAGGCGAAGCTCAACCAGGCCGGTTACTCGCGTTATCGCGGCGTGCCGAATCGGGCCGACCGTGAGGCCGTCTTTGCCGCCTTCTTCGGTACCTACACCCAGTTCAAGCAGACCATCGGCACGCAACTTTCCGCCCAGGTCAACAAAGACAAGTTCTACATGCGCGTGCGAGGATACGATTCGTGCCTGCACCGGGCGCTTGACCGCAACAACATCCCGGTCGAGGTCTACCATTCGCTGATCGAGAACGTCAACAAGAACCTCGACTCGTTCCATCGCTACTTGAAGCTCAAGCAGCGGATGCTCGGCGTCAAACAACTGAAGTACTCCGACGTCTACGCACCGGTCGTGGCCGAAGTCGATCTGGCCTATTCGTACGATGACGGCGTCGAGTTAGTACTCGAGGCCGTCAAGCCGATGGGCAAGGACTACGTGGCCGTGGCCCGCCGGGCGTGTGAGGAGCGCTGGATCGACGTCTATCCCACACCCGGCAAGCGCTCCGGAGCCTACAGCAACGGCGGCTGCTACGACGTCCATCCGTATATTCTCTTGAACTACAACGGCCAATACGACGACGTCTCCACGCTGGCCCACGAACTCGGCCACACGATGCACAGCTACTACTCGAACAAGACCCGGCCCTACGCCACGGCCGACTACGCGATCTTCGTGGCCGAAGTGGCCTCGACGCTCAACGAGGCGCTGCTGATCGACAAGGTGCTGAAAACGGTCGAGGACGACGACGTCAAACTCTCGCTATTGATGAACTACCTCGACGGGATCAAAGGCACGGTCTTCCGTCAGACTCAATTCGCCGAGTTCGAGTTGGCCATCCACGACAAGGCCCAGAAGGGCGAGCCGCTGACCGGCGACGTCTTCACCGAAATCTACGCCGATGTGTTGAAGCGCTATTACGGCCACGAACAGGGCGTCTGCGAAATCGACGACCGCTACTGCGTCGAATGGGCGTATATCCCCCACTTCTATCGCAACTTCTACGTCTATCAATACTCGACGTCCTTCACCGCCTCGACGGCGCTCTCGGAGAAGATTCTCAGCGGCGAGGAAGGGGCCGTCGAGCGGACCATGGAGTTCCTCTCCGCCGGCGGCTCCGACTACCCGGTGGCGATCCTCAAGCGCGCCGGCGTCGACATGACCACCAGCGAACCGTTCGAGAAGACCATGACGGTGATGAACCGCGTGATGGATCAGATCGAGGAGATTCTCGACCGCCGCAAGTAGCGCCCCTACAAAGCCGCGACCGGTGGTCGCGCCCGACCCGTCATCAATCTCCGGCGTCCGGCGGCAGAGCCTCGCAGGCGATCCGAAATCCGACGTAGTAGCTGCCGACTTCGCGGGGATACCGATATCGGCTGGCCGTGCGGCAGCGTCGGTCGGTGCTGCGCAGCCCGCCGCCGCGGAGCGCGCGCGAGCCGTTGTCGCCGGCCATCCAGGCGCTGCCGTCGGCCGGGGCGCCTTCGTAGTTTTGGTGGCCGACGTCGGCACACAACTCCCAGACGTTGCCGAGCATGTCGTAAAGGCCCCAAGGGTTGGGCTTCTTCATGCCCACGCGATGCACGTAGCGCTGCTCGTCGCCGAACCAGGTGTTGCCGAGGTACCAGGCGTAGTCGCCGAGCTTCTCGGCCTTAGGATCGTCGCCGTGGCTGTAACGCGTGGTGGTGCCCGCCCGGCAGGCGTATTCCCACTCGGCTTCGGTCGGCAGGCGATACGGTTTGCCGTCCTTGCGAGCCATCGCCGCACAGAAGCGCACCGTGTCGTTGAAGCAAACGTGATTGACCGCGTTGTCTGGCCCATCCTGCGCGTGGACCTTGCCTTCCCACGGCGTCGTGCCCATCACGGCCTTCCATTGGCCCTGGGTAATCTGGTGGATCGAGACGTAGTACGCCCGGCCGATCCTGACCTTGTGCTGCGGGCCTTCTTCCGGATATCGGCCCTCCTCGTCCTCGGCGCTGCCCATCATGAACTCGCCCGGGGGAATCAGCACGAACTTCACGCCGACCTCGTTGGCCCAGGCGACGGCCACGCCCAGCTTCTTCGCCGCGGCAATCTGGCTCTCGGAGATTTTCGCCCACGGCGGAATACTCGTGGAGGATTCCACCTTTGCGGCTGAATTCTCTTCTGCCGCAAAGGCGCGGTCGGCGAGGCAGCCAAACAACACGAGGCAGACCAGGGCAATCCTGTGCATGTGGTTTCTCCTACGCCCGAAGAAGGGACAGGCACCGTCGGCAGAGTAGATCATCACCGCCATGTCCGTTATCGACGGAGCCAGCCCCCATTTTCGGGCTACCGCACTTGCGTTTGAAGTTCGTTACGCGTCGAGAACGTCTAACAGGTCCAGCGGCTTGCCGATGAGCACCTGCGCGCCGTGCTCGGTCAGTTCGTCGGCCTGGCGGAAGCCCCACAGCGCACCTACCGGGAACATACCGGCCGCGACGGCCGTCTGCATGTCGGTGCCGGTGTCGCCGAGGTAGACGATCTTGGCCGGGTCGAGCCCGAGCTGCGCGGCCGCTTGCAGCGGGCCGGCCGGATCGGGCTTGCGCGGCAGCGAGGCGCTCGCACCCAGCACCGTGGCAAACTGCCAACGCGGCAGCAACTTGCCCACACAGAGTTTGGCAAACTTGTCGGGCTTGTTCGAGAGGATGGCCATGGGGAGTTTGCGACCGGCCACGGCGTCTAGCAACTCGGCCACGCCCTCGTACGGCCGGGTCTCGTTCGACCACCGCCGGCCGTACTCCTCGCGCAGCATGGCGGCACACTCGGCCTTCGTCGCCTCGTCCGAACGCCCCTCGGGCAACACCTCGCGAACCAACGCCTCGACGCCGTCGCCGATCAAATACTTGTAGGACTCGCGGGGAAACTCCTCACAACCCAAACGGCGCAAGGCCGCGTTCGCCGCGTCGGCGATATCGTCCAGCGTGTTCAGCAGGGTTCCGTCGAGGTCGAAGAAAACGGCTTGGTAGCTCATGGGGTTCTGTTGGATACCTCAG
>CAYYNP010000448.1:0-5878 GCA_964472545.1 uncultured Planctomycetaceae bacterium
CAGCGGCCCCATTCACAGCGGCCCCATTCACAGCGGCCCCATTCACAGCGGCCCCGTCGACGACGGCCACGCGGCATTTGCCACACACGCCCTCGCCGCCGCAAGGGCTGTCGATCACGATGCCGGCCGCGGCGGCCGCCTCGACGAGCTTGGTGCCGAGCAGCACGTGGGCCGTCGTAGCGGCAGCGGAAGATCGGAAGACGACGGGCACTTCCCGCTCGCGCATGGCAACTCCTTGGATCGAGGGACTCAAACGTCGCTGGGCAACGGGCCGCCTTGCACCTGCTGCAACAACTCGACGAACTTCGCCGCCGTGGGCGTAAACACCTTACGCTGACGATGGATGATGCCCACCGGCCGGCGCAACTCCGGGGCGATCAGCCGTACGGAGACCAGCGTGCGGGTGCGGGTTTCGTCGCGGACCGTTGGGGTGGGCAGGATGCTCACGCCGGCTCCAATCGCCACGGCTTGTTTGATCGTCTCGATGTTGTCGAACTCCATCGCCACGCGAATGCCCACCGAACGCTGCCGAAGATACCGGTCGATCTCCTTGCGAATGCTCAAACCCCGGTCGAAGCCCACGAAGTTCTCGCCTTCGAGATGCTCCGCGGTGATCGCCTCCTCGCCGGCCAGGCGATGCCCCGGATGGCACACCAAAACCATCTGTTCGGAGCGCAACGGGATGACGTTCAAGTCGGGCGAGGCGGTCGGGTAGGAAATAATGCCCAGGTCGACCTCGGCGTGCAATACGCTGTCGAGCACGCGGTTCGGGTGGAGGTATTCCAGGCGGACCTTGGCCTTCGGATAGCGGCGCATGAAGTCCTGCATGCACTGACGCATGTCGTGCAGACCCACCGAGTAGATACAGGCCACCCGCACGATCCCGGCGAACTCCAGCCGCAGCGAGCGGACCCGCGCGTCGGTGGCGTCGTAAAGCTCCAGGACCTCGCGGAAGCCCTCGTAACAGATCTGCCCTTCCGGCGTGAGCACGAACGGGCGTTTGGTCCGATCGACCAGTTGCACGCCGAAATGGCGCTCCAGGCGGTGGACCGATTGGGTGGCCGCCGATTGGCTCACCTCGTTGACGGCCGCCCCGCGCGAGAAGCTCTGGTACTGGACCACATCGCAGAAGACGCGCAATGTCTCAACGTTCATGGCAGGATCGTAGCATAAGCATCGCTAATGCTCAAGCGAGTGAAGCCGTGCAGGATGCTGTTGGCCGGGTGAGGGGCTAGGGGCTAGGGATTAGGGGCGAGGGGTCTGGGTCAGGCTGATGTAACGTCATCGCAATGCACAATTCCGCACACGAGCATTGCCCACACGCCGAAACGCCCTGACACCGTCCAATGGAAGCTCTCTACAACTCACAGCCCCAACCTCCCTAACTTCTGCCCCTAGCCCCTAGTTCCTCGCCCCTTGGCCTCCCGGCCAACCGTCACATCCGGCAGTGAATCGTGGAAAACCGGGAGAGAATTCCAGGTTTTTCTAAACCCCGTAGTTTGACAAACCGGGATCGTGACATAAGTTTCATTACGGAGGCGAAACGTACCCACGCGAGCCTCCGCAGGCGGTCCGACGGCCGCCGACACACGGGAGTTTTCTCCACCGGATACACTATCGTGAACTTGTCTTCCCGGGGAACTTCCGTCGTGTGTTAGGCCTGTAGCCTTTTCATTCTCGACAAAGGCAAACCAGTCGCAAGGCTGGGACGCAAAGCCAAGGGCCGGCCGCATTCCCAACGCCGGAAGCCTGGCTGCCGAAAGAGTGACCCGCAAGAGTGACCGAATCGGCAAGCGACGAGATGAGGGCTGGTTGTTGTTTAGCCTGGGGATCCGCACGGTATGTAGCAGGCCGGCGTCGGTCGATTTGACCGGCGTAGTATCGCAACGAACCCCCTACGTTTTTTCAGTTCCGGTCGATCCTCTAGCTCGGGCGTTCCGAGTCGAGGTCGAAGCTGGGATGGAGGAATACTAAATGAAGTTGCTTGCTAAGAAGGTGCATCGTTTCCTCGTTTCAGAGGATGGACCCACCGCAGTCGAGTACGCTGTGATGCTCGCCTTGATCGTCATCGTCTGCCTGACGGCGATCAGTTCGATTGGTTCGCGGGCCAGCACGACGTTCACCAACGTCGCCAGTTCGCTGGGTGCCACGTAAGTGGGGTGCCGCCGGCAACGATCGGCTTGATCGGTCCGTTTAGGACGAGACCGCTGCGAAAAACCGGACAACCCCCTCGGCGCCAGGAGATTCCTGGCGCCGAGGGGGACTTTTTTGAGCTATGCATGAAATGGAGGCCAGCAATGTACCCGGTAATACCCAGCGAAATGATCCACGAAGCCATGCAGTTGGCCGTCTATTTCGTCGCGGCCGCCGGCGCGGTGATGAGCTTTATGTTCACCGCCCGGGCCTAGCACACGGCGACACGGCAGCCTGGATCGGCATCGTCCCCGAAGGAGACGGAGAATCCCTATGTTTGGACTGAACCCTCTGACCGACACTCCAGCCGAAACCTGGCACGTTTGGCTGATCACGGTCGTCTTGGTAGTGGCAGCCGTGATCGACGGCTGGAAGCTGAAAGTGCCCAATTGGATCACCTTCCCGCTGGCCATCAGCGGCTGGATCTTCAGCACGATCTACTTCGGCTTGCCGGGGCTCGGCTGGAGCCTGGTAGGCACGGCGATCGGTCTGGGGCTGCTGTTGCCGGCCTATGCCGTCGGCGGCATGGGCGCCGGCGACGTCAAGCTGCTGGCCGGCGTAGGCGCCTGGATCTGGGGAACCAACACCTTTCTGGCCTTCTGCCTCTCGGCCGTCTTCGGCGGCCTGATCGCCGTGGGCATGGTGATCTATCGGCGGAAATGGCGACACCACAAATCACAATTCTGGGCGATCCTCACCGAGATCATGGTCGTCCGCGACCCCAACAAGCTCTCGGAGATGGCCGCCGAACGCAAGAGCCGCATGATGCTCTTGCCGTACGGGATTCCGATCGCCCTGGGAACGATCGTCTACTTCGTTTGGTCGGGAATGCTCTTGTAACGTAAGCGTCCGGCGGAACACATAGGGCGCCGGGGCGTCTGACGCCGACGAATCCGAGGCAATCAGACGGCCTGCGACGGTTCGTCAGACCGGCCGCCAGGAATGTCGTCAGGCCAGCTTCCAGAGATGCGGCAGCAGTTTCAGAAGTTCTTCGTCGCTGACGGCACGGAGCATTGCCGGCAGTCGGGTGAGCACGTCACGGTAGTAGACCCAAGGGTCGTGGCCGTGACGCTTGCAGGAGGCCAGCAGGCTGAAGTGGATCGCCGCCGCGCGGCCGCCGCGGTCACTGCCGCAGAAGAGCCAGTTGCGACGTCCGATACAGAGGCCCCGTAGCGAATTCTCACCTTCGTTGTTGTCGATGTCCAGCCAGCCGTCTTCGAGGTACACGGAGAGCGCCGTCCAGTTGTTCAACGTGTAGTTCATTGCCCCGCGAACCGGGCTCTTCGGCAAAACCTTGGGGGCTTCCAACTCCAGCCAGGCGTGGAACCCGTCCAACAACGGCCGCGAGCGTTGTTGCCGCTCGGCTGCGATCCGCTCGGCACGCTGCTCCAAGGTGAGCTGTTCCCACTCGCCTTGGCAACGTTCCCGCAAGTCCTTCTCCACGGCGTACAGCTTGCCGATCCAGGCCAACGCCGTCTCCATCCGAGCCGAATCGAGCCGCCGGCTTTCGTGGAACTTCCGTCGCGCGTGGGCCCAACAGGCGACCTCGATGATCCGGCCGTTCGATTCCAGGTAGAGCCCGTCGTATCCGCTGAAGGCATCGGCTTGCAGATAGCCGCGATAATCCTTCAGAAACGCGGCCGGCCCGTCGCGCTGGTGAGTCGGCGTGTAGTCGAAGACCGTCAGCGGATGGAGCGGATCGCCCACGTACGGCCAGAACCGGCCCGTGTGCTTCAGCTTGCGGTGGGCGTCGCGAATCTTCACCGGCGTGTCGTCGGTATGGATCACGTGTGAAGCCAACACTACCTGCGCGGCCAAAGCGTGCAAGGGTTCTAGGAACTCGGCCGTCCGCAGCCACCAACCGTCCATCGTCTGCCGCGAGATACGGACGCCTTGCCGCTTGAAGATCCCCTCCAGCCGGTACAAGGGCAGATGGTCTGCGCCCTTGCAGACGATCACCTGAGCCATCAGCCCCGGCCCGGCCAGGCCGCCGGGGATCGCCTCGGGCGGCTTCTTCGCCACCACCACGTTCTGCTCTGAAAGCGTCAGACCGCTTTCGGGAAGTTGTTGCTTGCGGGCGTATTTCTTGCGGACGTGAACCGTCGCAAACAGCGTCGAAGGCCGCCAGTCGAGTTGCTCGCTGGTCTCCGGCGGCAACTCGACCAGGTTCTCCTTGCCACCCAGCGCCGCCTTCTCGGCGTCCGTCAAATCGTGGACGACTTCCTCACGTTTCGTCTCGTCGGGAATCCGGCCGCGGCCGTGGCGGTCGCGGTTCTTGCGCGTGGATGGCGTGTCGGACGTCCCTTCGCTTTCCGACGGTGCGGACGTGCTCGCGGACTCTTCCTCTTCGTTGGGATCAGGATCGAACAACACCCCTTGCCGCGGATCGAACTTCTCGCTCGTGCGGCCGTAGACTTTCTTCAACAGCAAGTGCATGTGGTGCTCTTGCCGCTCGAGCCGCGCGTTTGCCTTCTGCAGTTCTTCCAGCAACTGCACGACCAGTTCCTTCAGCACGGCCGGGTCGTCGGGCAGCGTGGCGGGGTCGGGCAGAAGAGGGGCGTCCGTGCTCATGCTCTATAGAACGCCCGACGCGCGCAGAAGTTCCGCAGAAATGCAAGACTCTTCCATATTCTTCAAAACGTCGCAAGAAGTATTGTCTACCGTGCCTGCCGGTTCAAGCACGCTCGTGTCGATACCGCTTCCGCCGCCGCACGCTCTTCAAGTCGATCCCGCGGAGCAACAAGGTCAATTCGGTGGCCGAGAGCGTGGCACTCGGCGAGTTTTCGTCGACGTTTGGCATCTGGAAGCTGCCGCATTCCAATCGCTTGCACCAAAGTGCGATCCCGTCGGCGTCCCAATAGAGCAGCTTCATCAAGTCGCGGCGCCTGTTCACGAAGACGAACAACCCGCCGCCCAGCGGGTCGCGGCCCAAGTGCTCCACCGCCAAAGCCCACAGCCCGTTGAAACTCTTCCGCATGTCGGTCGGCTGGATGCACAGATAGACGTCCACCGGCAGCGCGAGGCTCAACACGACCGGACCTCCAAGGCACAAAGCACATCGACGAGCGTCTGGCGATCGACGCCGGCCCCGACGCGGACCATGCGGCCGTCACCCAGATGAATCTCTACGGCGGCAGCACTGGCCACGCCCTCTGCCAACACGTCGCCTGCCAACAGATGGATCGGCACGAATGGTGACGCATCGTTGCCCGACGATGTACCGCCAAGGGGCATTGCCGTTGCTGGCTTGCCTTGGTGTGGTTTCCCGCGCGGGGCCGCCCCCCTTGACCGCCGGCGTCCATTCGCGGCTGTTGACCGCGCCACCTTGCGCCCACCCTCCGTTCGCGATCGTGCCGCCTTCCGCGTCTCACTCCGGCGAGCCAATTCCTTCCGCCACCAATAGAACGCCGACTCCTTCACCCCCACATCCCGGCAATACTCCCGCACCGACTGCCCGCTACGTGGCTGCCCCCGCACCACCTCCTGCCACCGCCTTTCCTTCTCCGGATTACTCCGCCGCACACTTGTCTTGCTCATTACCTAGCTCCTGAAGTTCACGGGCCAAGCCCTTCTCAGCCCATCAACTCCAGGCTACCACCCCATGCAAGACGCATTCCGCGGGACGCTTACGTAGATCCGGGTGTGGCCCCAAGGTACTCCGTAGCCGTCGGACCCGAGATCCTTG
>CAYYNP010000449.1:0-5876 GCA_964472545.1 uncultured Planctomycetaceae bacterium
AGGTCACGCTGGCTCGCAGGTTTCCAGGAGTTTGCACCTAGAAACGGAAGAGCCCCCGAAACACAATGCACTCCCTCGAGCAACGAATCGCCGTCCTGCGAACCCGTGCCCGGCGGCTCGTGTGGGTGCGTGGGGTAAGTTGGGTGGTGGCAGGCGCGTTGGCGGCGATTGTCGTGCTCGGCTGGACCGACTACCTGCTGAATCTGGTCAACTTCCGCGTGCCCGGGCTGAGACTGCTCTCGACGGCGGCGCTGCTGGGAGTGTTGGCGTGGATGCTCTATCGCTATTTGGGCCGGCCCCTGCTGACGCGGCTGCGCGACGTGGACGTCGCCTTGCGATTGGAACGGCGGTTTCCCGAACTTCAGGGTCGGCTGGCCAGTTCGGTCGAGTTTCTGCGGCAGCCGGAAGACGAACCGCTGGCCGGCTCCGCGGCGCTGCGCCGGGCAGTGATTGCTCAAACCGCGGCCGAGGCCGACCGCCTCGATTTTTCGGAGGCGCTAAACACGCGTCCCACGATGCGAGCCGCACTCACGGCCGTCTGCGTTTGTCTGCTGGCAGCGATCCTGCTGGCCGCCGACTACACCAAGGCATGCATCGCGCTGGAGCGGTTGGTCAATCCGTTCGGCGGCGCCGATTGGCCCCAGCAGCACTATCTTCAGTTGACCCAGCAGAAGACTAGCGTTGGACGGGGGCAGACGTTCGAGGTTGAGGTGACCGCCGCCGAGGGAACGGAACTGCCCGACGAGGTCTGGATCCACTATCGCACGCAAGACGCCGACGGCACGGTGACCGACGAGAGCCGATTGATGCAACCGGTGGAAGGTGCCGCCGAACCGACGGTGGCAGCCGCGCGCGAGAACGTGATCCGGCCGTTTTTCTATCGGGTGACCGGAGGCGACGACGATTCGATGCTGCCGATTCGCGTCGAGGTCGTCGAGCCGCCGCGTATCCACCGGCTCGTCGTTCGACTGACCCCGCCGCACTACACCGGCTGGCCGGTGCTCGACGCCGGCCGCCAGATCCGAGCGTTGGTAGGCACGCGGATGGCGATCGAGGCCGAGACGACCAAGCCGCTTCGGTCCGCAGTGCTGTGGATCGAAATCGACGGTCAGAAGAAGCGGCTTCCGGCCGTCCTCCGCGCCGACGGCTACGGCTTCACGCTATCTGCGGACAAGACGCCCGACGACTGTACCCCCGATGACTGTGCCCCCGACGACGCCCCGGATCTTGTTATCCGACGGCCAGAACACTCCGACGGCTACACCTACGGATTCGAGTTGGTCGATCGCGACGATGAACACGTCGAAGGCGGCAGCGATTTTCGCGGAGAGATCTTCGCCGTGGCCGACGCGCCGCCGACGGTCGCCGTGGGACATCCGCCGACGGGCGAAAGGCTGTTTGTCACCGTGCAGGCTATCGTACCGATTCGGGCGGCGGCCGACGACGACTTGGCGGTCCGCGACGTGTGGTTGCAGTTCGGCCCTCCGGAGGCCACGCCGGCAGATCCCACCGGTGTGCCCACGGGACGCAAGCTGGTCTTTCCCGATGCACTGCCGCTCGGTCCGTTTCCCCCCGGGCCGAAGCCTGCCGCGTGGTTCCCCGCCGAAAGTGAAGCGGGCGCCCGGCGCGCGATCGAGTACGGCTGGGAGTTGGGCGAGGTGGCGGGGCTGGCACCGGGCATGCAGATTACGTTTCGCGTCGAAGCCAGCGACTATTGCGGCCAGACCGGCCGCAGCGAGACACGCGAACTGTTGATTATCTCGGACGAGGAACTTCAAAACCGCATCGCCACGGGGCAGACTCGCATCATCGCCGAATTGACGCGCGCGTTACGCGTGCAAAACGAAAGCCACGGCAAGGTCCAGGCGTTGCTGACGCGGATTGCCGAAATGGAGTGTTTACGCGAGTCCGACGCCGACGTATTGCAGGCCGCCGAGTTGAATCAGTCGCAGGTCGACGCCGGCCTGACCGAGCCGTCCAGCGGCGTTCGCGGCCAGATTGCGGTCCTGTTGGCCGACTTGGACAACAACCGGCTCGAAAGCCCCGACGTGCGACGCCACGTTCACGTGCTGCTGGGAGAACTCGACCACATCGCCGGCGGTGACCTGCCGGCCGCCGGCCGAGAGCTGACCGTTGCCGCCAAAGCCACCAGAGTCCGCATCGAGCAGCTTCCACCGCTGCCGCTGGGCAGCCCGCCGCAAAACCGGCCGCTGGGGCCCGACCCGGCGTCGACCGCCGCGCTGGCTGCCGCCGATGCGCATCAGGCCGCGGTGATCGCGTCGCTCGAACAGGTCCTCAGCGAGCTGAAGCAATGGGATAACTACCGCCGCTTCTATCGCCGGGTCAGCCAACTCCTCAAAGACCAGCAAGACGCGGCGGATCGCACCGGCCAACTCGGCGGCGACACGGCTGCCATGCCCTGGGCAGACCTTTCGCCGCCGCAACGGGCCGATCTGAAGGTCCTCGGCGGGCGCCAGCGCGAATTGGCCCACCAGTTCGACCGCGTGCTGTGGGAGATGGCAGACGCGATCGGGCCGCTGGAGTCGGACGATCCGCTGGCGGCCCAAACCATCGCCGATGCCGCCGCCGAGGCGGCACGGCTGGCCATCGCCCAGAGGATGCGCCAGTGCGGTCAGCAAATCGATCGGAACCTGATCTACGCAGCTACCGGCCAGCAGCAGCAAATCATCCGAGACCTGCAGGAGGTGCTCGACGTGTTGGCCAACCGCCGCCAGCACGAACTGGCCCGGTTGGTCGAAAAACTCACCAAGGCCGAGGGCGACCTGGCCGATATCGAGCGGCAGCAGGACGGGCTGCGTAAGCAGATCCAGGCCGCGTCGCAGGAGCCCGACGAGGCGACGCGCACGCAGCAGTTGCAGCGGCTCTCGCGGCAGCAGCGCCAGTTGCAGCAGAAGACGGAAGAGATGGCCCGGCGGCTCGCCCGCCTGATGGCCGATCGAGCCGGCCGCACGGCCAAGCGGGCCGCACAGAGCATGGGCAACGCGGCCGATGCGGCCGGCGCCGGCGACAATCGCCAGGCGGCCGAAAACGCCAACGATGCACAGCAGGTGCTGAAGCTGGCCCGCGAACAACTCGCCGAGCGGCGATTCCAGGCCCAACTCGAACTGGCCGCGGAAACGCTGGCCAGGCTCGAAGACGAAGTGAAACACCTCCACCGGCGTCAGCAAAAGGTCCTTGAGGAGACCCGGCGTTACGCCGCGTTGAAAGACTCGGGCGAGCTGAGCCACGCCCAGTCCGGGGGATTGCTCGCTGTGGCGCGAGAACAGCGTGCCCTGGAATCGGAAGTTTCGTCCTTGGCCTCCGGATTGGGCGACGGCGGCGCTTTTCGCCTGGCCTTGGGCAGCGCCGCCGTCGACATGGCCCGCGCGGCCGGCCGGCTCGAGCGGCAGTTGACCGATGCGGTGACGTTGCAGGCCGCCCACAGTGCGTTGCGGCGTTTGGCGTTGCTGCTGGAGGCGCTCGAGCCGGAACGGCCGCTGCCGTCGGACGGCGGAACCGGAGGCCCCAACGGAGGCGACGGCGGGGGCCTCGGCGGCGGTGAAATGCCCGGCGGCGTGCAGACCGTGACCGAGTTGAAACTCTTGAAGCTCATGCAGCACGACCTGCGGCTGCGTACCGAGGCGCTCGACGCCCAAACGGCGCCGCTCGATACACTCAACGCCGAGCATCGCCGCCAGTACCAGGAGTTGAGCCGGGAACAGGGCCGGCTGGCCGTCTTGGTCTTTCAGCTTCTACAAGTCGATACGACCGCCCCGGAGGACGATCCCGGCACGCTGCCGGACCTGCGGGTCGATCCCGCGAACGACCCGGGGTTGTTGCCGTTGGAGGAGGAATTGCCGTGAGACGTATCTACCTTTTCGCCGTAGTCTGCGCCGTGGCGGCAGCATTTGCCGTCGGTATGGGATCCGAAGACGTTCTGCTTGTGGCCGGCGAGCCGCCTTCGATCGACCGGGAATTGCTCGACGACTTAAGCGACGATCCGATCGACGACTTCGATCGCACGCTGCTTCGTGGCGACGGCGACGCGGACGAACCGGGCGGCGAAGGCGAGGGACTTCAAGATCGGCTGCGCCGAGAGCTCGGAGCCGCGGCCGTATCGGAAGACGAGAATCCGCTGTTGGGCGTCGCGAGGCTGATGCAGCAGGCCGAGCGGCGAATCGCCGACAACAAGGCCGGCAAAGATACGCGCGTCTTGCAGGAGCAGGTCGTCGCCAAGCTGGACCAATTGATCGACGAGGCCCGGCGGCGCTGTAGCCAAGGCGGCAAGACGTCGTCCCAGCCGGGTTCGCGGCGTCCGACCGGCGAGCCCCAAACGCCGTCGAGTCCCGGCGAGCAGGCCAACGACAATCCGGCTGCAAACAGCACGGTCCGCCCGCCCGGCGAGAGTGAGGACGTGCGCGTGAGCGATCTGAAGATGATCAAGGACGTGATGCACGAGCTCTGGGGCGAGCTGCCGGAGCATCAACGCCAGCGGATGCTGCAAGCTCCGCCGGAAGTGTTTCTGCCGCAATACGAGACGTTGATCGAGGAGTATTATCGTAGGCTTGCGGAGGAGAAGGGGTGGCGGGAGAGGTAGGAAGGGGACATTGGGAATTGCAAATTGAGAATTGGCAATTGCAGATTGAAGATTGAGGGCTGAGGGTTGACGGTTGGTGATATCGTTTAGCGGTCGCCGGCACGGCGACCTCTGACGGGGAAGGCCCTGGGGAGATTGGGAGAACTTGCCGTGAACGGTCGATTGCTGCAAGTTGGTGTGATTGTCGCGGTTTCGTTGGTGCTGGCACCGCGCACACAGCGGGCGGCCGCACCGGAGGACGATCCGGAGCGTACGGCCGCCAAGATGATCACGCCGGAGACGGATCTCGCCGTCGAGAACGGCCTGAAGTGGCTGGCGTCGCGCCAGCACGACGACGGCTCGTTCGGTTCGGTCAGCTATCGAGGCAACGTGGCCGTGACCAGTCTGGTTGGCCTGGCGATGATGGCCGGCGGGAGCACGCCGGGCCGCGGACCCTACGGCAAGCACGTCTCCCGCTGCCTGGACTACGTGCTGGATAACGTGCAGGAGAGCGGCTTCATTATCGCCCCCGGCTCCGAGAGCCACGGCCCGATGTACGGCCACGGCTTTGCCACGCTGTTTCTGGCCGAGTGTTACGGGAGTTCGCCGCGAGCCGAGTTGCGAGAGAAACTCTCCCGGGCGGTAGAGCTGATCGTTAACACGCAAAACGAGCAAGGTGGATGGCGCTACAAACCCCAACGCGACGCAGCCGACCTTTCCGTGACCATCTGCCAGGTGATGGCCCTGCGCGCCGCGCGAAACGCCGGGCTGTTCGTACCCAACAAGACGATCGACGCTTGCATCGAGTACGTCAAGGCGAGCCAGAACGCCGACGGCGGGTTCATGTATATGCTGCAAGGCGGCGAGAGCGAGTTTCCCCGTTCGGCCGCCGGGATCGTCGCCCTGTACAGCGCCGGCATCTACCAGGGCGACGAGATCAGCAAAGGGCTCAGCTACTTGATGGGCTTCCTTCCCAAGCGGGGCGAAATCAGACGGCGCGAAGGCTACTATTTTTACGGCCACTACTACGCCGCACAGGCGATGTGGCACGCCGGCGGCAAACATTGGAACCAATGGTACCCGGCCATCCGCGACGTGCTGATCGACAAGCAAGAGGACGACGGCTCTTGGCCCTCCGCACGATGTCTCGAGTATTCGACGGCCATGGCCTGCATTATCTTGCAGTTGCCGAATAACACTTTGCCGAGCTTCCCGAGATAGGCGGGAAGGGGAGGGGGTGATGGGGGGACAGGGTGACGGGGTGACGAGGACACGAGATTGTGAGATTCCGGCGGCGTAG
>CAYYNP010000450.1:0-5830 GCA_964472545.1 uncultured Planctomycetaceae bacterium
AGCGCTTGTAGCCAAAGCACTTACGGAAACCGGTTCGAGTCCCTCCCCATCCGCTTTGACTTGCGGCGTTTTCGCTTGTTTCAAGGGGTTTCTCGCCCTCGCGGGCTTCATCTCCGTCTGCGGTGCTCACTGCACCAGACTACACCCAATTGCCCGATTCGGCGTCGTTTCGCGCCACACAAAGCGCCACACTCTTCGCCCGGCTCTGGTCGCCATCGGTGCCGGTGGCCCGCAATCGCTGGGACTGGGGCTGGTCCGCCGAGATGAGCGGAGGCAGTTGGGCAGCCGCCCCGGCGTCGCGCAACTCGAGGTGCGTGTGTGGGGGCCGTTTGCGGCCGCCTCAAGCAGCCGTTCGCCTTCATCGGCCGCAAGCGCCCGCCGAACTCGCCGCTGTCCGTGATCGCCGAGCATCGACGCGGCCGAAGCCATCGCCGCGATGAAGGAGAAGTACGAAATCTGCTGCGACATGATGCACGACGTCGACCGGTCGAAATGGGTTGACGGCACGGCGGCGGAACGGGTTGGTCTGTTGGCGCCGGCGCAGCAGCATATCCTCGTGCAGGACGACGGGACAGAACGGTTCTCAAAGGCGATGGACGACCTCTCGCGGGCGTTCGCCCTCTGTGCGGCGCCGGACGAGACCACCGAGACACGAGGCGATGAAGACCGTGTTGTAACAGGCAGAAGTACTGTCTGCGGAGTGGGCCGCGTAGGGCTGCTACGCGGCCGGCGACCACCCTCCGGGGCCTCGACCTGGAAGCGGGAGCAAAGTATCTTGGTGACGCCTATGTCGGCGAGCGTCTGACGTTCGCCATGAATCCGCTCTTCAGCCCATGGTAAGGGCGTAATGGACTGTTCCGTAGAATTGCTCGGGTTGCTGGGATGTCTGGGCCTTCTCGGAGGGTTCTTGGCGGGGTTGTTGGGCCTTGGTGGTGGGATAATCCTGGCTCCGCTGCTTCTATTCGCCCCGTCCGCCGTGGGGCTGGATGCGCTGGGTATGAAGGCGGTGGCCCGACCGACCATCATTCAGAGCCTTTGCAGCACGGGGGCGGCCGGACTGGCCCATCGCCGGGCCCGATTGGTCCACGGTCGGCTGGTGCGCTGGATGGGCCCGACCATTTTCGCTGCCAGTCTCTGCGGAGCCTTCTTGTCCGAAGCCCAGGTAGTGTCGTCCGAATTCCTCCTGGGATTGTTCGCAGGACTTGCCTTGTTGGCAGCGATCGTGATGTTTCGCCGCCCCGCCAACGGGTTCGGTGAGAAGACTCTCTCGTCCGATCAGGTTGCGTTCAGTCGTCCTAGGGCGGTGGCGGTGGCCACCGGGGTCGGCTTCCTGGGTGGCATGGTAGGACAGAGCGGGGCATTTCTGACGATTCCCCTGTTGGTGCAGGTGCTCCGCATCCCCGTGCGGCTGGCCATCGGATCGTCACTGGCAGTCACGTTTTGTGCTGCCTTGGCGGGCAGCTTCGGCAAACTGGCCGGTGGCGGTCAGGTAATCTGGCTTCAAGTAGGAGCCTTGGTTGCCGGCTCGCTTCTGGGCAGCCAGTTGGGAGCGGCCTTGAGCCATCGAATGCCGACGGCCTATCTCCGCTACGGCGTGGCTGTCTTGATTGCGGCCGCCGCGGCGAGGATGTGGTATCAGGTGTTGACGTAGCGGCGTTGAACCGCCGAGCCTCGTTGCTCGCCAAGCGTCGGCATGCGGGGTAAACGACACGTTCCGACGGGCATCGGTCGCCGGTGCCGCCCCGGCCGTAGCGTGGCGGGTCGATCCCGCTCGGACACGGCTTCGATGCTTGTTCGCTCCGCTGACGGTCGATTCCGCCGACAGAAGACCGTTCTGTCGTGGGGAACAACATTGGGCGGGCCGTCGCAGCCCTTTCCCGAGTTACGGCCGGCGCGAAGGGAACCAGAACACCACGGACAATCGCACCGGGCTTGGCGGCCGACGAAGACGTTAGCCGACGTCTAACGGCAACAGCGGCGTCCATTGGACGTCGATTCGCGTGTGCAGCCGTGTGGCGGCCTGGGCGTAGTCGGAGCGGTTGCAGATCAGGCTCGCGGCGACCGTGGCCAGCGGTAGTTGCTCGGCTTCGTAGCAGAGCACCATGTCCCCGTCGGAGTCGTGAACCACCGAGGGCGTCTCCTCGACGTGATGTACGAACGCCTCCTGCAACGACGCGTCGTCGGAGCCCTCCGGGCAGACCAGCAACAGGCGTTTCGCTCCGCCGGATTGCAGAAGTGGCGGCGTGGCCGCTTCGAGCAGGGCGCGCACCGCCCGACTCGACTGGGGCGACCAGGTGCCCGAGGACAACAACAACTCGGCGACGTTCATTTGATTCAGCGCTCGGAAGACGGCCGTGCGGGCGGACCCGCGGAGGATCGCGGAGAACGGGCCTCGAAGATCCACCTCGTTTTCCAACACACCGCGCAGTCCGCCGTGCTTCGCAAAGAACTCTCCGCTAAGCTGCTCGTCCAACTCGGCGGCCAGCTTCGGGATCCGCCTGTGAAGCGCCTCGGCAACCGACACGTAGAGATCATCCAGCGTGTCGGACGACGTGTCGTCGGCCGTGTAGATCGGGTCCGTGTGTATGGAGTCGTCGGCGGGAGAATCGACGAACTCGTGTACCAGAACGTTGAGCTCGTGGCTTAAGACTTTTAGCTGGTCGTCGACGGTCCGAACTTCAGACCGGATCGCTTGCAGCAGCCTGCAACTGCCGTGCAGAATTGTCTGGTCGAGCCGGAGTTGGAAGTACTTCACCCATTGGGGATCGAGATCGGCAGACCGCTTTCGATCGCCCCCGAACCCCAGCCAACGTTTCGTTGTAACGGTCTCCTGGGGCGGCGTGTTGAGGATCACGTGCTCCGCCTGGACCAGCGGCACCTGCATGCGTTGCAGCATCACGCCGGCCTCGGAGACGAGTTCTTGGAGCCGCCGGCTGACTTCTTCGATCGCTTCGCGCGTCTGTCGGATCCCGGTTCCCGACCGGCCGGTCGACCGGAAGATCCAGTCGCGAACGCTCTTTCCGTGTTGCTCGGCCAACGACTGCATTCGCTTGTCGAGCGCGGCTTGGAGCAGGCCGTCCGGTCTGGCGTGCAACGAGTCGTTTTCGGTGCGAGTCCCCAACAACGCGTTCAGCGTGCCGAAGAAGTGAGCCACCTGGGAACTCACCGTGACCTCGGGAGGAAGCGGGGCCTCCAACGCGAGGTCCTCCTCCAGGTAGGAGCGAAGATAGCTCTCCACGTCGCCGTCGTTCTCCGCGTGGGCCTGTTCGCACACCTCCGTGATCAACTGCTCCAGGTCTAGCGGCGGCGTCCGGTCGTCTTCGAGTGCCGCATCGTCCGTCTCGGACGTCGCGGGATCGTCCGCTTCGGACGTCGTGGGATCGTCCGCTCCGGACGTCTCGGCATCGTCCGCTTCGGACGTGGCGGGATCGCCCAACCATCGCGCGACGACCTGCTTGCAGAGAAGTCTCACGAGCGTGTCCGGGATGGAGCTTTGGGAACAACCGATCTGGCACAGCCCAAACGTTCGCAGTTGCAGTCCCGCACCGTCGGTCTCTGCGTCGGCTCCCGTCGGCTCGCGACACATGTCGAAGAACGCGCCGCCGGCGGTTGCCGTATTCAGATACAGGTACTCGGCGACCGTGTCGGTGGCCGTATCGAGCCCGGCCTCGCTCAGGTCGTCGCCCAGGTGGACCAGATAAGCGTCGTCGAATGCTCCCAGGTTCTCGTCGCCGGCCAGCATCGGACGCTCCGCCTCACCCGACTGACGGCCGGCGCGGTCGTAGTGGTGCAGTTCGCTGAGGCAGGCATAGGCGTTGGCGATGGCCAGGTCTTTGGCATCACTGTTGCGCGTGGTGCCGTGCAGGAGGATGCCGCAAACCGACCGTCCGGCCATGCCCAGGCCCGCCAAGACCATCCGCACGGCGTAGGCCACGTCGAGCACGGTTCCGCTGCCGCTGCCTCCTGAGATCGACGCGACGACAAACACCCGGGGGCTCGCTTCGCGAATCTCCAGCCCGGTGGTCTGCTTGGAGATCGCGATCGCCTCGGGGGCGGTTGCCGCGCTGATGGCTTCGTAGAGATGTTGAAATAGCCTTTCAGAATGGTCGACCAAGGCCAGGCGGCCTAGAGGCCGAAGCCCCTCGGTCTGCAGGGACCGCGGGATGTTGTAGAGCCAACGGCGGCTAAGCCACTGCAAGAACTGGTCCGAATCGGCGCGGTAGTCCTCCCGGCGGCGCAAGGGCATGACCAGCGTCCTCTCGGGATCCAACGCGCTGCCCGCGTCTCCTTCGACCGGCTTCGCCAGGGCCTTGCCGTCGGTGTCGACGAGCAGCGTCTGGATTGCGGGGACCTTCGCCGGGTCGGTGAATCGATCGCGGAGCCGCCGAGTAAATCGCCGTAGCGTTCGGATAGCGGTGCCGCCGATTCCCACCACCAGCGTCGGCCGCAACCCGGCCTCTTCGGACCCGACCTGAAACGGCGGCAACGTCGTGACCTCGCCGTCGAGGTTCAACGGCGGCAGATCCACGTCGGCCTTCGTCCGGGCCACCGGCGTGTCGAACATCGACGGCGGTGCCTCGAATCCCATGCCCTTCGCGGTCCCGCCGCCGGAGACACTCGCCGACTGGGATGTGCTTCTGTCGGGCGTCTGCGGGGCCTGCGGTTCGACCGCTTCGAGGGCGGCCAACACGTCCTCGAGCACGACCTCTTCCGGCTCTTTCTCCCGAGGCGGCTCCGCAGCGAGCAGCGTCTCGATCATCTCGCGGCAATTCGAGAACCGGCAATCGGGATCCTTGCAGAGGGCCCGAGCGATCGCCGGCCGCTGAGACGAAGGCAGCGCGTCCAACTCGGGACGATCGTGCAAGTGTTGAGCGACCAGTTGCGAGGCCGTCTTGCCCGGAAACGGCACTTGCCCGGTGAGCATCTGTTGATAGACAATGGCCAGGCTGTATTGATCGCTTTGCAGGGTGGGGCGGCCGTCGAACACCTCGGGCGAGGCATACACGGGGGTCAGGCCACCCATGATCGACATCGTCGTGTTGTGAACGTCCTTGACCAGCCCGAAGTCGGACACCTTGACTCGCCCGCCGACGGTCAGGAGGTTCTCCGGCTTGATGTCCAGATGTTGCAGCGAGTACTTCTCGCTCATGTAGTCCAGCGCATCGGCGGCGTCTCTAAGATAGACGAGCAGTTCGTCGCGTGGGATTCCGGGCAGGCCCGCTTGGCAGCATTCCTCGAACCGATCCGCCAGACTGCAGTCGGCCAGTTCGGTGATGATAATCAGTTGGCCGTCGACGACCTCGATCCGTTCCAGAGAGAGCAGGAACGGATGACGCACCTCTTTGACCCGGTTGAGCGACTTCAATTCGTCGGTCGCTCGCCGGTCGTCGTGGCAGCCGTAGATGAACTTGATCGCTTTGGTCAGGCCGCCGGGGGCTTCCGCCTTCCAGACCTCGCCGTAGCCGCCCACACCAATCCGCTCCTTGAGCTTATAGCCGGCAACGTCTTCGATGAGTTTGCTGGTCAACGGCGGCATGGATTGGGCGTGTGCGGCGTGGCTGGAGTTTGAGGAATCTTGCTGCGGGTAGACCGGTACCATGGCGCCCGGCGACGCCCCCTACGCTCACCGGCCGGTAGATACCCCACAGTAGAAGTCTAGCATCGGCTCGGCGGCCCCGCAGGGGAAACTTAACATCAAGGGGCCAAGGGGGTTGCGCACTGGGGGCCGTAAGCACTCGCCGAACCCGTTCGTAGTGCCCCGATTCATCGGGGCCATGCAGCGGAATGCCGCGAAAGACCGCATGAATGCGGTCACTACAAACGGCTCTTG
>CAYYNP010000451.1:0-5813 GCA_964472545.1 uncultured Planctomycetaceae bacterium
GGTTGGCCGGGGGCCGCGCCCCGCCCCCCCGGGTCGAGCGCGTGCCTGGGGGCTCGCTGCGCTCGACCCCAGCCACCCGTCAATCTTGCTGTTCCCGAATACTACGGCTGCGTTTGACGGGCCGCGCTACGCGGACGCAGCACGGTGGGCTCCGACGGCGTTTGATGCCCGAGGTGGATGTCGTCGCCGAAGTAGTGCTCGCGGGCTTCCGGGTTGGCCAGCACTTCGTCGGGGGTGCCGTGGCAGAGGACCTTGCCGGCACGAATTACATAGCTGCGGTCGGTGATCTGCAGCGTTTCGCGAACCTGGTGGTCGGTGATCAGGATCGAGATGCCGTCCTCGCGCAGCTCGCGGACGATCTGTTGGATGCTGGCCACCGTGACCGGGTCGATGCCCGTGAAGGGCTCGTCGAGCAGGATGATCTTCGGGTTGGAGACCAGCGCCCGGGCGATTTCCAGCCGCCGCCGTTCGCCGCCGGAGAGGGTCATTGCGGTCGCCTTCCGCAGGTGGTAGATGTCGAACTGTTCGAGCAGTTCACGGCAGCGCCCGCGGCGCGTCTTGCGGTCGACGCCTAACAGCTCCATCACGCCGATCAGGTTCTTCTCGACGGAGAGCTTGCGAAAGACGCTCGATTCCTGGGCCAGGTAGCCCATACCGCCGTCGCGTGCGCGGCGATACATGGGCCAGTTGGTAACGTCCTTTCCGCCGAGCGCGACCTTGCCTTCGTTGGGCTCGATCATCCCGCAGGTCACGCGGAAGCTGGTGGTTTTGCCGGCCCCGTTGGGCCCCAGCAGGCCGACGATTTCGCCGTGATCGACGCGGAAATCGACACCGTCGACGACCCGCCGGCTGCCGTAGATCTTGACCAGTCCTTGGACTTCGAGCATCGGTACCGTCCTTGATTGGCGGTGGGGCCTTGATTGGCGGTGGGGCCTTGATTGGCGGTGGGGCCTTGATTGGTGTGGAAGCCGCCGCGGGCGGCGAAGGTACGTGGGGGTCCCCGACTATCGTACGAAGCCCATCCTGGCGAAGTTCGGGAAGAAGGGAAAAGGGATCTCCTTGCCGAAGACGTTCACCCGATCCCAGGAATGGGGCCAATAGATGTAAAGGGCCTTGCCGATCAGCAAGTCTCGGCTGACGTAGTGCTCCGACTCGCCCCAGAGACGGCTGTCCTTGCTCTTGGCGCTGTTGTCGCCTAAGGCAAGGAATTGGTCGGCGTCCAAAGGGAATTCGACCTGTTTGTAGTCGCGAAAGGCGGTCTTCCACTTATCGCGGTTGGAGAGCACGTCGTCCACGGCGCCGTGCGGATTGCCGTAGGTGTAACCGAAATCCCTGAAGAGCGCGCCGCCGTTGCTGTTTTGGGCGATGTAGTAGATGTCGCGAAACACCTTCAGGTGACTGACGGTGAGCCTGGCGCCGTCGGAGCCGATCCCCACCGGCGCGAGGTCGCTGGGTAGGTCCGGGTTGTCCTCGCTGTGCTTGGGGACCGTATTGCCGTCGATCAGGGCGCCGGTCGTGTCGGCCTCTCGCAGCCGTTGGTATTTGGTGGTGCCCTTGAACGTCACGGGATCCCCGTCGACCCACAGCACGAGTTGATCGTCGACGTTGGCAAAGAGAATCTCGTATTCGCCCGGTAAGCGCACGTCGGTCTGGGCCGTCGGATTGAAGGGTTTTCCGTCTTCTGCGAGGGCTTCCATCTGCCCATAGAACGCCTCGGTGGAGATCGACAGCGAGGCCTGCCCGCTGGCCAGGTCGATCTTGCAACGCATCGCCCGGCCCCCTTCGACCAACTCGAAGATCGCTGCACCCTTGCCGGATTCGACCGTCAGCGTGCATTGCACGGCCAGATCGCCGACCCAATGGACTCCCCGGGCGCGGGGGTCGGCACGTAAGAGCAATGGCTGTCTGGAATCCGGCGTGTGGCTGTAGTTGTAGGCACAGAAATCGGAGATCAACTCTTGCCGCTCGCGTTTCGGATCCGCATAGTCGATATTGCCTTTTTCGAGCCGGCGCCGCACTGGCGGCACGATGTGATTGTAACGGACCCATGCCTTGGAAGCCGCCGTGCCGTTGGTCGTGAAGCAGCGGTCGTCCTCGGTATACCATCCGCCGGCCGAGGGATCGGTCGGGTACGACGCTTTCCAGCGCTCGGACCATCCCAGCCTCGTGATCGCCGGCATGTAATCGTTGTCGAAGACGATCTGCAGCATGGCCAGGATCTTCTCCGGCGGCTTCCGCGCGATGTAGAAATCGTCCGCACCCTCGGGCTGATAGTAGACGTCGCCGTGCGTCAGTCGGATCGTCTCGTTGGGCAAGCCCACCAACCGCTTGATGTAGTTGGTCTTGGCCCCGCCGGGAAACTTGAACACGGCCACGTCCCAACGCTCCGGATCGGAGAACTGATACGCGAACTTGCCCACCAGGATTCGATCGCCCTTGTACGATTTCTGCGCGTCGGGGCTGACCTCCATCGTGAAACGACACATCGGGCAGGTACAGCAGTAGACGTCTTTGCCGACGATCTTGGCACTCGTCGTCTGATCGACCTCGTCGCTGGCGCTGACCCGATACGGATAGCCGCACTCTTCGCAAATGAGGTCCTTGTGGCGCCCCATCAGCGTGGGGGCCATCGAACCGGTGGGGATCACAAAGGCCTCGGCCTCGAAGGTGCGGAACAGAAACGCCAGCACGAAGGCAATCACCACCGACTCGACCGTCTCGCGGATCATCGACGCCGACGGCGGCCAGCGGCCCGACTTCGACGACTCCTCAGACGACGGCTTGGCTTTGCCCTTCCCGTCCGCCGCCGCGCGTCCGGCCGCCTGTGGTTTCTTCCGATACGGTCGTTGTCTGGACATGAAGCGCCGGGTGTTCGGGGTGTCGCCGAAGTCGCCAGACTTTGACGGATTGCGGGGATTTGCGTCGCCCGGTGTCACGGGTTCTGTGGCGCGGGCGGCCGGGCAAAGCGCAGCGGCCACCCACAATCGCAAATGTCCCGTACTAATATGTCTATTCTCTGCGAATCTCCAACTCTTGCGACAGAGTCGCGGCAAACTAGCGAATATAACGGATTCTCGCCAGATCGGGAACTTGAAAACTCCAACGCCCCAACTGGACTCGCCGCGCCGGGAGATGGACCGCCAAAGGCTTGCCCACAAGGTACTTAGCCTCGATGGTGGCTTCCGCCGGCCAGTGGCGGCTATCGACGGAAATCGGGCTGTTGTCGCCGAGAACGAAGTATTCTCCCGCGCCCAACTCGCGATGGAACTCCTTCGGCTGACTGCCAACCCGCCCTTGCGGGTGGGTGTAGTAGACGTCTCGAAACACCTGAAGGTCCGTCACGACCGCCCCCAATCCACCCAGCGAGCCGATCTGAAGCTGCGGTGGCGAGGTGAGGCCTCGGGCCAGCCTCGACAGCAACGGCACCGGGGTTTTCGAGGGCTCGTACGCAATGGGGCCAAAGACCTCTCGGCCGTCCATCGCCAGCGCAAATTGGTGGTCGAACAGCGCGGCCTCCAGCGACGTCTCGCTGCCGTGGGGAGGTAGCGGACCGGCGGCGTCGGCCAGCGGCTCTCCGTTTCGTAGAACCTGATACCGATTCTGCCGTGGGTCGATGCGGACCTCGAACGTATCCGACGCGCCGCCGTCACCGGCGGTCATCCTCACGGCCAACTCGCCCCGGCCGTACGTTTCCACCAGCCGCAGCGAAACCAGCAAGTCGTCGACGTCGTTCAATTCGCCGACGCGCCGCGGGCGGCCCTGGTTGTAGGCGTAGACGTCGGTAACGCGGCCGTGCCCGCGCGTCAGGTGGCCGGGGTGACGATAAACCAGCCAATCGTCTTGCGCCGGCCCGCTGGCTTCCAGCCGCCGTGCGTAGCGCCCTTCGGAGAAGTTCCACAGGCTGTCGTCTCCCGAGCCGTGCCAGCCGTGTGCCGCGTTGTGCCCATCGTCATCGGGCCGCTCGGCGCCGTCGCTGAGGTGGCCGGTATCGTGGACCGGGATCGCCATCGCCCGAAACTGCCGCAGTGTCTTGCGAGCGATTTCGCCGTCGGCGTAGACGTCGCCGCGCTCGATCCGGATCGACTCGCCGGGCAGGCCGACGACGCGCTTGACGAGGATCTGCGACGCGCTATCCGGGTGGCGAAAGGCTACGACCTCCCAACGGCGGGGCTGCCGAAAACAGAAGGCAGACCGGGCCACCAGCAGCCGGTCGCCCGGCGAAGGCGGCGGCCTGCTCGAACGATCGGCGCGGCCGCACAACGGACAGACCATCTGCCCCGGCTCCGATTCGACACCGCAGGCAAACCGGTATCCACAACCGGCGCACGTGGTTTGCCAATGCGGGCCCCAGAGCGTCGGCGCCATCGAACCGCCCACAATCTGACACGGCGCCACCAACCCTTCGATGACCCACGTTCGCAAGATCAACACCGTCAGCAGCGCCATCACGCACGTCTGACACAGCCGCCGCAGGCGGGAACAGGCCGTTCGCGATTTGCTGCGCATGGCCGGTGCTTCGGGTTGGGGGCCGCCACACGACGGCGGCTCGAACTGCCGGGCTATCGTTTCTTGACCGTCATGCTGATGCCGTAACTCTCCATCATGATCAGCGACGAATCCAACTCGGGGTTCGTAGTGATCGCTTCCATATAGCGGGGATCGGGCATCGGGCGGTGCATGTCGTGGCCGAGGATCAACCCGCCGGGGCGAACCACCGGCAAGAGCTGCTGCATGTAGTCGAGGTAGCCCTTCTTCTCCGCGTCGAGAAAGACCACGTCGATCGGCTCTTTGTGTTGCTTGATCGTCTCGTGGGCGTCGCCTTCGATGATCGTGATCAGGTCGTCAACGCCGGCCTTCTTGAAGTTCTCGGTGGCCAGCTTGACCTTCGCGGGATCGATCTCGTGGGTGTAGACGCGGCCGCCGTTGGCCCGCACGCCCATCGCCAGCCAGATCGTCGAGTAGCCGCTGGAGGTACCGATCTCGACGACCCGCTTTGCCCCGGCCACTTCGGTAAGTTGCCGCAGCACGCGTCCCTCGCGTGTGGTCACGTTGAGAAACCACTGGCCCTTGCTCATTTCCCCCAGCGTGGCCAGCGCCCGTTTCTCGGCTTCATCTCGCGGCACCGGCGGCGCGTCGTACTCCGGCGTCCCGCCGAAGTCGAACCCCCGGCCACTGCGGCCCGCCGGCGGCTGTGCCCACAACGTTCCCTGGATCAGAAGCATCACCGCCAACAGCAACACAACTCTTCTCATGGCATTCCTCCGGACGAACGTGGTGTTGTGAAGTTCAGACGCTGCACGAAACGCAGCCAGATTCATCCTACCCCGCCAGGGCGGCCGGTTCAACCGGCGCAAACGTCACGACGGGTACGAACCGAGTGGCCGGATGCAAAACTGCCTCCGGCCTATTGCCCGGGATTAGAGTGACTTATGCTGTTTTGCGTCTTCGCCAGGTGAAGCCCAGCAGTGCGAACGCCGCACAGAGCAAGAGGGCGGTGCTGCCGGGCTCAGGGACAACTGTCAGCGACTCGACTCTAATGCTGTCGATAAAGGACACCATATCCGTGCTCTGATAATAGGGGCGATTACGGAAGGTGATGAGATTATCGGCGTAAACCTCGGAGTCAGTAGTGGACAGGAAGATCGAGTTGGCGGGATCACCAACCTCAGCAATAGAGAAGGTCAAATTGCTTCCGTCGTCCGTGATTACAAAATCGAAAGTAGTGTGGTTGGGGTTCGACAGTCGGAGAGGGTCACTGCCGGTGTTTTGTTTCAACGGGTTTGGCACAAAACCGTGGTCCAGCTAAGCAACAG
>CAYYNP010000452.1:0-5804 GCA_964472545.1 uncultured Planctomycetaceae bacterium
TCGCCAAGTTCTCCGCCGACGCCGGCTCGCCCACGACGAACAGGGCCTCGGTCGGCGCCGACCACCCGCCGCGCGGTTGGCTGGAAGACGACCACGGCGTGCCGTCCCAAACGCGCGCCGTGACCACGCCGGTCGTAAGCAACGTGATCGGATCGCCTTCATAGGTAAAGGCCTTGGGCGAGATCGCGCCTCCGGAGAGCCGCGGGTCGGAGCCGTCGAGCGTGTAATAGACCTCGCCCTTGGGAGGATCGCTGAAGGTGAGTTGGAAGCCCGTATCCACCACGCCGCCGGCCTGCGAAAAGTCGGCCTCGGTGAGGAACTGCGAGTCGACCCAGTTGACCCGGTTGATCATCCAGTCCTTCAGGTGATTCACCTCGCCCATCCAGCTTCCGTAGCGAGGCGAAACGCTGCTCCAACGGGCAAAGTTGCGATTGCCCGCTTCGACGCTGATCTCCTCGGCCATGGTGTCGATCACCGAGGCGATGTTGGCCGGGCTATAGACGCTGTGGTAGAGTTCGTGCCAGCGATCGATGAACTTCTGGCCGAAATCGGGGTCCTGGTAGAGCCTGGTCCACCAGCCGAACGTAAAGAACCTGGTGGCGTCGCCCGTACCGATCCAAGTGTTGTAGGCGTTGTCGCGGCCGTCGGTCGATTCCATCGTGCGGTCGTAGTCCCAAATCGGCCCGGCCACGAGCAGCCCGTTGCGGTCTTTGTGGTAGTAGCCGCTGAGGCGATAGGCGTCGACGTTCTTCGGCACGATGTTCAGCCAGGCATGGTCGATCCACCCGTCGACGTCGATGTACTTGGCGTAGCCGACGTCCGGGTCGCGGTAGGTGGGACTGTTCAGCGCGGTGTTGAACTGGTTGAGGTAGTTGACCAGGTAGTTCTTCTGTGCCGGGGTAATATCGCAAACGTCCGGCTCGACGTGGACCAGGGAGCCGCGTCCCCCGCCGCTGAAGCGGTCGCTCCGGTTGCACGGCAACGAGGTTGAACTGCGGTCCTCCTTGAAGACGTACCCGCCGGTGACGTTCGGCGCGGTGTTGTCCGAATCGTAGAGTCTCTGGACGTCGACCCGGTCGTCGTCGCGCCGGATGGCCTCCATGAACGCGTAGACGCCGAAGTAGTCGGCGTTCGAGAGCGAATTCCCGTCGTCATTGAGAAACACTTCCACGTGTTGCGTCCGCGCGGCGTAGCGGCCGGCCTGATTGCTCAACTCGTAGATCAAGGGGTTGCGCATCAAGGCGCGGTCGAAAGTGTAGAACGTACTGAGAATCCAGTCGGAATGGCTGGGCAACCCGAAGGGCGAGATGTTCTGGTCGTTGAGCTTCATCTCCCCGCCGGTTTCGATCAGCCCGCTGACCTCGTTCCAGGTCTCGAGGCGGTAGTGGTGCTTCGGCCACCCGCCGGAACTGGAGCCCCGCGTTCGGATGCCGATGCGGGTGTCGATATCGTGGGAATCGGTGAGCACGGTCGGCTCTTCGCCGGCCTCGATGATGATCATATGGGCGGCGCCGAAGTACCGGTCTTTGCCTTGGATGCCGCGCCCGAACGTGTCGACTACGACCAACGGCAGGTTGGAACTGAAATCGAGCAGATCGGGCGCCAACATCACGTACGCTTCGGTAGCCACCGGGCTGGAGTCCATCCCCGGCTCGAAGAGTTTGGCACGTACCTGCGTGCTGCGGTTGATCACGATCGGCGACGTGTATTCCGTGGAACTGGCCGTCGGTGCGGTGCCGTTGAGCGTATAGCGGATCACGCCGCCGAAAGAGGCGTCGGCGGTCAGCTCCAGCGCAAACTCCTCGGTGACGATCCCGCCGTCGCGCGAAAACTCCGGTGGATTGACGATCGTACCGGCCGCGTTCGGAGCGCCCGGCGAGGGCGACGCCATGTAGCGCAGGAAGCCGCTGTCGCTCTTGCCGACCAATTGCGGGAGGATGAGGAAGTCACCGTCGGCGGCGTCGACGTTCATGCCGTGAATGGCCAACACGTTGGTGCCGGCGCGCAGCGCGCCGACGAACTCGCTGACGTCGATCTCCTCATACGCCGACGCTTCGGCCACACTGCGAGAATCGGTGGCCGACGAATTCCAGGCCGGCGGGTCCGGGGCGTTGCGCTCGGCGATCTTCTGCCCGTTGAGATAGGCCACGAAGCCGTCGTCGTACTTCATCCGCAATAGCAACTCGTCCGGCAGCGCCGGGTCGTCTACCGGGAAGCTGATGCGCGAGTAGAGCGACGCATTGACCCCGCGCATATCGGCGCTGACGTTGGTCTGCAGCGCCCCGCCGAAATCCTCGCCGAACGTGCTGAAGCCGATGCCGGTATTCACTCCACTGGTAAACGGCGTGGTCATGCCGGGATTGGCCAGCCCCGGTGAGGGAGGCGTCGCGAAGGCCCACTCGTTGGCCGTGTTGAGGTCGACGTTGCCGCTGCGCAACAAGGCGTTGCTGGGCGTGCCCTTGGCCGGAACCGCATCGCCGAACCAGGCGTTGCCGAGGGTTACGTGGTGGTTGTTGATGGTGACGTCCAGCGCCTGAATGTCCTCGGCGGGGAAGCCCCAGGCAACAAAGTCGGCCACGTTGCCCAGGTCGTCGACGATCATCACCCAGCCGTAGCCGATGGTCCGCCACGGGATGTCGCTGCCGTAGTAGTGTTCGAGGTCCAACGGATTGTCGTTGCGGTAGAGCGTCTGGCCGATGTACGTCGAGTCGGGCAGGTACCAGTAGTCGGGATCGACCGCGTTGATGTCGCCGCGGCGGCCGTCGTTGAACGCCACGACCCAACCTTCCGTATCGACCGCCTTGTCGAATACGTTCTGAATCTCGATGTAGTCGGGGTCTTCGGTGCCGACCTCGGTAATCAAGATCTCCATGGGGGCCGTGTGGCCGTTCCAATCGGATTCGTTGAACGCGGTAGCGGTCCAGGAGGTGCCCAGCGCGGCGGCGGCGGCGTCGGGCACCAGGTACGTGAGGTCGTCGCCCTTGGTCACGTAGGTCTGCGATCCGTGGGTCATCCCGTACGAGATGTTCGACTTTTGTTGCGGGTAGTCGTCAAAGTGATCGGCAACGGTTTCGCCGTCCGCCTCGACGATCGCCAGGTACTCGCCCCCGCCGTTGAGACGGAAGTTCGTGTGCATCGGCGAGGCCGGATCGTTGCGGTCCTTGTCGGAGGCAAAGACGACCAGGTATCCGTCGGAATCGAGCACGTAGGCGGGGAACCGCCACTTGGTCAGATTGTCGGCATCGTCGGTCAGATACCACCCACCCAGGTTGATCGCCTCGGCGCCGGGGTTGTAGATTTCGATCCAGTCGGGATAGTCGTTGTCTTCGTCCGGCAAGTAAGAGTCGTTGACGGCCATGAACTCGTTGATGATCAGCGCACCGCTGTCGAGCACCAACCTCGTCTCAAGCCGCTCGAATCCCCAGTGCCGGCAACCACACTCTTTCGGTCGGGCCTGCGAGCCACTCCGGCCGATCAAGGTACCTGCTACTCGAGCCAATTTGTTAGAAAACTTGCGCACCAATACTCCTCCGTCCGGCGTTCCGACGAGTCGACGAGCCGCAAGGCGCTCTTGCGGCGAAAAAAAAGAGGAACAGCCCCTCAAACTCAATTATGGTCAAAACTGTCAAAAACGCAACTTGGAGGGAATAAAGCAGTTCCTTGGAGTCGCAACAGCCCCCCCCTCGGGTTCATCCATAGAGAAACTCGCGGCGCACTACGCCGCGGAGCGCGCAGACAGTCCCCCTCCACGGGTGGGGTAGCCAGCATCAGAAACAACTGCCTAGAGGAAGGCAGTTTCAAGAAGCACTCACGGATCGTGGAGGGTGCGTGGAGCAAACCGTCACACACCCGACGATACGGCATCCGCTACGCCGGCGTTACAGCCGCTTCGTCGGCAACGGCCTCCGCCATTTCGCCGGTGTGGCGAAACGTGCGGTTGCGGCCGGCCGTTTTGGCGGCGTACATGGCGGCGTCGGCCCGGCCGAGCAGCGATTCTTGGGTGTCGCCCTCGATCGCGGCCGCGATGCCGACGCTGATCGTGATCGGCATCTGCTCCGCGACCCGCTTGCGCACCCGCTCGCCGAACACGCACGCGCTGGGCAGATCGGTTTGCGGCATGACGACCACAAACTCTTCGCCGCCGTATCGGGCCACGACGTCGGTTTCCCGCGCGCTTTCATCGAGCAACCGGGCCAGCTCTTGAAGGATGCAGTCGCCACGCAGATGGCCTTGGTGATCGTTGATCTGTTTGAAGTGATCGATGTCGAAGAAGGCCACGGAGAAACCGTCCTCGTAACGCGACAGCAAGGCAAGCTGGGCGCCGAGCGCGTCGTTGAGCCCTCGGCGGTTGCCCACGCCGGTCAGCGGATCGGTGCGGATCTCGCTGAAGGTCATCAGATGGGCGCTCTGCTGACGGATTTCGTCGTAGGCGGCGGCCATTTGCGAGGCGAGTTGCAGCGTGGGCTTGAGAATCTCTTCGGCCTCGCGGCAGAGGTCCTTCCAGGCGGCCTCCTGCTGTTGCGTGCTCAGCCGCCCAACGCGCTGCTTGAACTTGCTCACGCTGCCGTGATGCGCCGCCAGACTCTTGCGGACGCTCAGGGCGATCTTTTCGAGTTCGGTGGCAACCGCCCGGGCACGCCGCAGTTCGCGACGCGAGCGGACCGCCATCTCACCGCCGTCGAATCGCCGCTGTCGTCCGAACAGGTAACCCAGCGTGGCCACCAGCGCCAGGGCCAGCGGAGCCGGCATATCCAGAAGACCAAAATCCATCGCAGCCAGATTCCTCAGTAATTCGAACGTGACCCGAATCCCCGCAGGCAGAAGAAGCCGAAGAGGATCAACCCTCCGGCCACCAGCACCCATTCATTGGGGCCCATCCGGTCGACCGCCCTTAGGGCGTCTCGCCAAAGACCGTTCATCGTTGGCTCCTCTGCATCGTGGCTACTGCTCTGCCCTACAATTCTAGGACACGAAGGACGACCCATGCGGCCAAATGCAAATACCTCTGCGGAGCCGCAAGGCTCTGGCTGAAATCCCGCCCAGAGAGGGGGATGCGCCTGTCCATTACGACCATTGGCTGCCCGCCGGTGCAATTCGGCGTTGCCATGGCCCAACGGTCACGCCGCTGCTAGAATCCGATTCCGGCAGTCTTCCTATGAATGGGCCGTTCCCAGACGAAACCTGAATCGCCCCCTATCTGATGAACCTCACGCTGATCGGCTACCGCGCCACGGGCAAGACGACGCTGGCCCAACTGTTGGCCGAGCGACTGGACATGCAGTGGATCGACGCCGACGTCGAGATCGAGCGGCGGGCCGGCAAGTCGATCGCCCGGATCTTCGCCGAAGACGGCGAGCCGGCGTTTCGCGACCTCGAGGCCGAAGTAGTCGCCGACCTTTGCCGGCGACCGCAGTTGGTGCTGGCCACCGGCGGCGGCGCCCCGATGCGGGAGGAAAGCCGCCGGGCGATGCGCGAAAGCGGCACGGTGGTTTGGCTCATGGCCCAGCCGGAGACCATCCTGCAGCGGATGGCCGACGATCCGACCAACCCTGCCCGGCGTCCCAGCCTCACCGACCGCGGACCGCTGGAAGAGATCGTTGCGCTGACGACGCAGCGCGAGCCGATTTATCGAGAGTCGGCCCACTTTTCGGTCTATACGGAAGGGAAGACGCCGGAAGAACTGGTTGCGAAGATTGCCCGGCTGGTTGAGGGCAGGACGGAGGGGTGAGGGGTGAGAGACGAGGGGTGGGGGGGGGGGGGGGGGGGCGCCCCGCCCCCCCACCCCCCAAAACAACGCGGGCAGC
>CAYYNP010000453.1:0-5796 GCA_964472545.1 uncultured Planctomycetaceae bacterium
ACTGTTGCTTAGCTGGACCACGGTTTTGTGCCAAACCCGTTGAAACAAAACAGTGGTACTCTGAGTATACGCTGGCCTCAATCAAGATATAGGTGGGAATGTCCCGATCTACCGCGGACTCGTATTCTCTCTTCGTGACGCTCTCATAGCGCTCGAAGAACGTGGGCGGTGGCTTCTTGTCATCGCCGCTTGCTGCTGATCCATATCTGCCGCCAATGATCAGAACGAAGATGTCGGCGCCGGCTGCTTCCCGGTAGCAAGATTCGTCCAACGGGGCCTCAGGCGAATATGCGATGTCGCCCTTTTCGGACAACACAGAATCAAAGCCCAGAGACTCGATGAAACTGTCGAGTGACGACCGGATATGCTTCAGGTCGTAGTAGGTCGAACTGACGAAGACGCGTGGTCGTGCCATTGGAGTCCACCCAAAGTGATATCTGCGAGTTGACGCCTTGATTCACCCTGCCAATCATCGTACCTGACACGAGAACCGGTTGCCAGCGTTTTGGGAAGCTTCTGCGGACACTTCTGGGGACACCATACCTCTTCGCGGTGGATCGCGTGAAGATGTCACGAAGGGGATAGACGACTTCTCTAGGTCAAGAGAAGTGTTGCCTACTGGCTTCGCGCTCGGACGAACGCTCCCCCTAGACTTCCCCGGCGGTCTGTGATACCAAACACGCGACCGCCGTTAGTCAAATGCCCCCGCCAGCAGAGGAAACCACCATGTTCGGTTCCATGAAGGACCACCTTGCCGCCGAGTTGCAGCAGATCCGTGATGCCGGGCTGTTCAAGGGCGAGCGGATTATCACCGGCCCGCAACGGGCAAGGGTTGGCGTGCTGGAACACGAGCCGGTACTGAACCTCTGTGCCAATAACTACTTAGGACTGGCCGACCATCCGGACGTGATCGCCGCCGCCCGCGACGCGCTAGACAACTGGGGCTACGGGCTGGCCAGCGTGCGGTTCATCTGTGGTACGCAGCAAATCCACAAGCAGCTCGAGGCCGCCGTCAGCCGGTTTCTGGACACCGAAGACACGATCCTCTATTCCTCGTGCTTCGACGCCAACGGCGGGCTGTTCGAGACGCTCTTCGGGCCCGACGACGCGATCCTCTCCGACGAGCTCAACCACGCCAGCATCATCGACGGCGTGCGGCTTTGCAAAGCCCGGCGATTCCGCTATCGCAACAACGACATGGCCGATCTCAAGGCCCAACTCGAACAGGCCGCCGACGCCCGATTCCGGATCATCGCCACCGACGGCGTCTTTTCGATGGACGGGATCATCGCCGATCTGCCGGGCGTTTGCGATCTGGCCGACGAGCACGACGCGCTGGTGATGGTCGACGACTCCCACGCCGTCGGGTTCATGGGCCCCGGCGGACGCGGCACGCCGGAGCACCACGGTGTGATGGACCGGATCGACGTGATCACCGGCACACTCGGCAAGGCGCTCGGCGGTGCCAGCGGCGGCTACACCAGCGGGCGGAAGGAGATCATCGACCTGCTGCGGCAGCGGAGCCGGCCGTATCTGTTCTCCAATACGGTGGCCCCGTCGATCGTGGGGGCGTCGCTCAAAACGCTCGAATTGCTCAGTGAGTCAACCGAGCTGCGCGACCGGCTCGAGGAGAACACGCGGCTCTTCCGCCAGGGCATCACCGAACGCGGCTTCAACATCGTGCCCGGCGAGCACCCCATCGTGCCGATCATGCTCGGCGACGCCGTGCTGGCCGGCCGCATGGCCGAGGCGATGCTCGAGCGTGGCATCTACGTGGTCGGCTTCTCGTATCCGGTGGTGCCCAAGGGCAAAGCCCGCATCCGCGTACAGGTCTCCGCCGCCCACAGCCGCGAGGACCTGGAGTTCGCCATGGAGGCGTTTTCCGCAGTGAAGGGGGAGTTGGGGATTTAGCACAAAGCCGCGACCGGTGGTCGCGCCGGGCGAAACGATCGAGTCGCAATCCTCAAACCGCGACGGGTGGCCGGGGCAAAGCGCAGCGGTGCCCCGGAGCATTGTTCTCGTTCCCAAACCGGAGTTTGGGAACGAGTCGGATGCCGGGCGCCGGATACCGGGCGATGTAAGCCCCGCTTGACCGCCCCACGGTGACGGGGGACAATATGGGTCTGATTGTCACCCGCGAGAACTCGACAAAGGACTTAAGCCGTGGCCGAATCGCTCCGTTGTGTCAAACCCGAAAGCGTCATCACCGGCTGGGACTTCAGCACCGGGGCGGTGAAATGCCTGGCATTCGATCTCGACGGCCAGACGCTGGCCGAGGTCCGGCTGCCGACCGATCTGTGGACCGAAGGCGGCGTCTCGGAGTTGAACCTGCTGCAACTTGAAGGCCAGGCCCGATGCAGCACCCGGGGTATCGCGGCCGAGTTGCGGCGGTTGGGTCGGCTCGACGATTGGATCGCCGGCGGCATCTCGGCCACCCATCACACGGCCGGACGCATCGACGCCAACTGCATCCAAGTTCGCCGGGCAATCTGCTGGAACGATCAGACGCTGGCCGAATACAACGAACTGGGCCTAAAACGTCTCGGCGGGCAGCAGCGCGTCCGTGAGTTGATCAACGGCCCCTGGGCGATCCGCTACAGCCTCAGCCACCTGGTCAAAGACGAGGCCACGCTGCCCGAAGACCAATGGTGGGCCACTCGGCGGATCCTGCCGCACGGCCCGCTGGCCGCCGGCTTCCTCACGGGCAACTTCGACGTGACCAGCGTGTCGGCCGCGGCGTCGACCGGCATGATGGACCTGGCCGGGCGCCAATGGTGCCGCGAGATGCTCGACGCCGTCGAGCGGCCGGAATATCGCGAGATGATCTGGCAGCAGTTGCCCGAGATCGTCGATCACTTCGAGCCGGTCGGCCCGCTCTCGGCAAACCTGGCCGACGAGGCGGGCATCGACCCGGGCAAGCGGCCGTTGGTCTTCCCGAACTCCGACGACCAACAGGCCGGCTTGGTCGGCGGCGGGGCGACCGAGCCTGGGCACGTCGCGGTGATCTTGGGCAATTCGGCGGTGGTCAACTCGGCCTCCGACGAAATCCCCGACACCGACGACCTCGACGTGATGCGGTTGAACTGGGGCCCGTATCTGTGGATGCGGTGCTACAGCAACGGGGCCCAGTTCCTCGACCGGGTCGTCGGGGCCGATCCCGACTGGAACGCCCTGGAGGCCGCCGCCCGCGAGTGTGGCCCCGGCGCCGGCGGCACGTCGCTGTTGCCGTTCATCCTCTCGGAGCCGTCATTGGGCGTCGCCCAGCCGCGCTACGAGTGGTTCCCGTCGGAGCCTTCCGCGCCGGGCGTGCGGTATCGTGCGGCCCTCGAGGCGTTGGCCTATCTCGTCGCCCTCGGCGTCGCCGAGCACGAGAGGGGCGGCCAGCAGATCAGCCGCATCACCGTCTCCGGCGGCATCGCCCGTAGCGACCTGATGTGCGAGATCCTCGCCAGCGTACTCGGGCGTCCACTTCAGCGCCTGCAATCGTCCGAAGGCCCTGCGCTCGGCGCTGCTGTCACGGCCTTGGCCGCCGTGGAGACCAATCTCCGCTGCCAGCAGGGCGTCGAGGCCCCGTTCACCGTGGCCGACGCGGTCGGCGTGTTGGTCAAGATGCGCGATTCGGTCGAGCCGGATGGGGAGTTGACGGCTCACTATGCCGAAGGTCTCGCCCGGTTCAAGGCGAAGCTGGAAGCGTAGGGTGCATGCAACGCACCAGTCGCCCGCATCGTGGCACATCATGGCGGTCGGGGTCTGTATCAACTGAACCACAGAGAGCACCGAGGGCACAGAGGATCGCAACTCGAATCGACGGCATGGCGTCTGTTTGACCGTCCGTCCGGTTGCGGGTAGGGTGAACCTGTCGGTTTCTACGAGGACGGATCGAAACGTTCGATTCGCCCTGACTTCAACAGGGATCGGAGAGCCCAATGCCGCGATTCAGTTTCTCTCTGGCGAGTCACTCGATGCTCGTGGCCGGTGTGCTGTTGGCGTTTGCGATAACGGCTTCGACCACCTCGGCAGCCGGCGAGGCCGACCAATGGGTCGAGAAACTCAAGACGGACAAGCCGTCCGAGTGGCGTATGGCCCAGGCCTATCTGGCACACATGGGGCCGGCCGCGCTTGCGGAACTTGAGGAACTTGCCGACGGCGCCAGCCGGCGGATCCGGCAACGTCTGCGCGAAGTGGTCGCCCTAATGATGGCGAAGAGCATTCAGCGGGCAGAGCTTGAAGAGTATCCCAGGCTAACGGCCATCTGCGCAAAGAAGTTCCATCGGGCGGACAAGCTTGGTAGGCGGCTTAGCGGTCTCAGCTACAAGGCCGTGACGTCGGAGAGAGTCGTGCTAACGAGCTTTGAACTGGCGGAGTTGGGCGGCTTGGGCGTTCCCGCCTTCGTGAAACTCACTGAAGATGACTCTCCCCAGAGTCGATTCTACGGGGGCACGGGCCTTAGGGTTGTTGACGCCACGAGCCAACTGCCGATACTGCTGCGTCTGACGAAGGACGAGGGAATAGTCTACCAGCTTCATGGTGACTACGAATCGCACCTTCCAATCGGCCAGCGGATTCTGCCCACTTACGAGGACATGTTAGCGGCGAAGGAGGATGTGGTGAGGGAAGGGCAGGGCTACCTGCGTCAGTTGTGGTGGTATCACGAGGGTACCCCACAGCAAGTGCCGCGCGTAGATCGGAAGGACGGGATATCGACGTGGGATGATTTCTGGCGAGAAGCCAAGCCGCTCATGGAGGCTGCTTGGGATTCCGAAACACAGGAGGTGAAGCCGGAACCCCCTGTATCGCCTCCAGCGGCGCCCAAGACACCGCCCGGGCCGACTTCCTCCAGCGGAACTCCATTGTCCCATTGTTCAACTCCAACGTGGAGGCACACATGAGTCGCCCTGTCTGGAGTATTGCAGTACTGATCTTGACGGTCGCCCACACCGCGGCCGATGAGCCACCGCAGCAACCCGTGCCCGAGATCTGGCAGGAGATCGAAAGGGAAGCCAAAGCGCTTGTCGACACCGGGAGGACTTTGGATTACCAAGCCTTCCGCGCCGAGCACAAGGCGGCCGTTCGGCGGATTGCTGCTCACAGCGACCGCTCGACCATTGAAACGCTCATCCGTACGGCGGACGTTCCGTTGCGTCTTGGCGATCGCCCCCTCATGAGATGGTCGCTCGACCTTTCGGCACGTATCATCGTCTGCGTGGCGGATCCGAAGGACAAGTACGGGCTGAGATCCGCCGTCAATGAGTCCGGTTTCTCGGTCGGGCGCGGGGGGATCCAAAGCGATTGGTACGGTGTCGCTCTAGCGGCGATCGACGTCTATCACGATGACAAAGTGCGCGATCTGTTGCTGGAGATTACGTGCAGGGAATTCTCGACGCCGAAGAGGTCGAACGGCGCACCTGCCACCCGGCCGTCCAGGTATGCCTTCGGGTTCCTGCGTACGTACGACCCGGAGGCCGTGCTGCCGCGGATTGAAGCCGCCCTGCGGGACGAAGAGACTCTTGCCTTTCGTGCCGAAGTAGCAGCGCTCCGTCTGGCTGAGTTGCGCTCCTCGCTGGACTACTCGGCCCGGCTGAAGGACCCTGCCGAGCGTGCGCGGTATCACGACTTCGAGCGCCGACTGTGGCGTGCCTGGGGGCTGACGCGGCACGGCTATCGGGGAATGTATGGGTCGTTTCAACACGCGGCGCGCATTCTCCATGAGCATTGGACGGAAGGGGACGAACGCTTTCTCCTGTAATCGTTCACGCGCCGGGAACGAGTGAAGGCGTAGGCTGGTGGGAGAGATGG
>CAYYNP010000454.1:0-5790 GCA_964472545.1 uncultured Planctomycetaceae bacterium
ACTGTTGCTTAGCTGGACCACGGTTTTGTGCCAAACCCGTTGAAACAAAACACCATCTGATTGTAATCCGAATCATACACGTTGCACTGCGTGTCGGTCGCCGCACCTTCCGTGTACCAACCACCCAACAACGTGTGTCGGGCCACGTCGCAGAAGGCGTGATATCCTCCGTGCAGAAGCAAGTCGAATGCGACTCCGCCGTGGGAAAACGCGACGGTGTTGTAATACATCTGCTCGCAGTTCGGCACCGGGGGGCGCACCATGCCTTGGTCCAAGGCAACTTGCTTGATCTTGTCCTACCGCGTGGCGTAGACCAGCGCGATCCGCGTGTCGTGAATATCCTCCGGTTCCGCGTCGGCGTACGCCACCCAATGGGGGTAGGCTAGCTCTAACATCCTGAGCGCCTTGCGCGCTACCGGCTCTTCAAAGTCCGTATGCAAGGCGAAGTGCCGAGTCACCCACCACTTGAATCCCTCGCTGCTCGCAATCTTCTTGCCGGCGTACGTCTTGGGAAGACTATCGCCGACGCACACGACGTCGAGATCCCGAATCGTCGAGATGTTGCCATGGACCACCAAGTCCGCCTTCATCGTTGACGGGTCAGGAACGGCGGAATTCGTGTCGGCATTGAGCGCCGTCCCAAGACACAAGGCGAGGGCCAAGCCGAAGGCAATGTGGATACGTGACATCTCATGTCCTTTCAAAACACGCAAATGGCACGGACGGCTCTGCCGAGCCGTCGGTGCTGCTCCGCTCTTGGCCGGTTCGCCTTGGCGCGTCAATGAGTCCACAGGTCTATTGAGCGTTTTGACGTCACGGTCACGGACAAAATGCAGACCGAACGGCCCGCCTTCGGTCGGCGGTCCGGATCCGGCCGATCCGTGTGATGACGACGACCCAACGGAGATCAATCCCGACCTGATCTCAAAGCCGAGCCTATGCGTTTCTTGCGCAATTGACGACAATCCATCGGAGGAATCGCTCTGTGCTCTGACCAGACTGGACCAACGGAGCGAAGGAGAGTGTCCCGATTAGCCGTGCCCAACGGCCGGTTGCTGGGTCGGCGGCGGAGTACTCGGGCTCAGCGCCGTACGTAACGGTCCAGAGGGTGGTTGCCGCTGAGCTTCCATTCGCCGCTGGCGATCTTCTGCCGAGCGCCGGGGCCGGGGTCGGTGTCGCCGGAGGGGGACAACGGCTTCAGTTCGCCGAGGAAGCGGGCCTCGGGCTTCCGGCCCATCCACTGGTGCCAGTCTTCCGTCAGGCGCAGCAGCCGCCGCTCCTCGGGCACGCGAATCCGGTCGCCCTTCTGGAGCACCAGCTCGTGGGCCCCCGTCCAGCCGAACCAAAAGTAGCACGCCGTGTGCACCGGCAGCCAGTGGCCCTGGCCCTCGCGGTCGCTTAGGAAGATCTCGGCCCAGGTGTGGTTGGGGATCCACACCAGCCGGGAGGGGATTCCGGCCGCCCGGCAGACCGCCACCACGACGCCGGCCATCTCCTCGCAGTCGCCGCGGCGGGTCTGAAGCGCCTTGGTCACGCTGGTGTAGGAGCCGATCTGCGGTCGAATGTTTCGCGGTACCCACCCGGCCGCTTCCTTGGCCAGGTCCCAGGGATGCTCGACCCCCCTGCTAAGCTGCTCGTGGAGCTGGCGAACCTCCTTCGATCGGGAACTGATGCCCGGGCTGTCGCCGAGGTACTGCTTGCGGACTTCGGCGGGCACCTCCTGTTTCTCGGGGAACTGGTCCTGCGTGTAGGCGTGGTACTGCTTCGAGATGGTCACCTTGCAGCTCGCCACGGCCCGGATCACCTGGCCGGCGACGATGCCCGGCGCCGCCAGGCAAAGCTGCCGGGCGTAGGGCGCCAACTGCCGGATCGCCGCCTGGCAGCCCTGGGTCTGGATTCGCAGGTCGGTGATCTTCTGCTCGGGGCAGTCGACCGGAAACGTGGTGGTGGCCTTGATCTGACCGGCGTTGCCGCGGCCGGCAAGCTCGATGCCCACGCTCAGCGAGTACTCCCGTGGCTCCAGGTAGCCCGTCTCGTCCGCGGGCGGCTCCTTCCAGATCCACTTTCCGTCGCCCACCACGGGGATGACGCTGAACGCGGGTGGGGCAGGCCGGGCGGCCGATCGCAGCGACGACGTGGGCTCACAAGCCGGGGCTCGCCGCGTCAGCCCGACGAATCCGCCGGCCGCGGCCCCGAGGCCGTAGCTCAAGAAACGGCGACGGTGCATGGTTGTTTCCTCCGCGGTACGGCGAGATGGTGCGTGGCCCGGACGAAGTCTCAGTCCCACCACCAGCGGTCCTCGGGTATGCCGCGTTTGACGTTGTTTCGGAGTCCGGCCAGCCGGCCGTCGGCGTCCGCGGCGACGCGGCCCGATGCGAACGCTTCGGCGGGCCGGATCGACACGCCGCCGCCGGCCAGGGCGATCAGCCGGCTCCTCTTCCACGTGGCGTTGACCGCGGCCTGCACCCGCCCGGGCGCGACCCCGTTGCGAACCGGGAAGCGGCCCTCGTCGGCGAACAGGGCCATCGTCCAGGCCGACCGACCGTAGTAGTCTTGCTGCTGCACAAACGCCGCGGCGATCAGCATGTCGATCAGGTTGCGGAGCTGGGCGAAGACCGGGCTCTTGTCGGCCAGCTCGGGGTACTTCCGCGTGAAGCCCGTGGCAAACAGCTCGCTGGCCTTGCTCATCGGAGCCCCGGAGCGGAACTGGCCGTCGGGGCCGACCAGTTGTGACTCGCTAAGAAGCTGCACGCCTTCGCCGACCAACTCCATGCCCTGCCGGTCGTCGGTCACCTTAACGCACGTGTAGTTGGGTGTAAACCACCATCTCTGCATGGGGGCGTTGCCGCCGAGCAAGTCGAGATACGAGGCCATCTTCACCGGCGGCGTCTCGAGCCCGATGCCGATCCGCTTCATCCGGTAGTCGGCCTCGATTAGCACCTCGGCGAAGTGGCTCTCGGCCGGCACACCGAACACCCGGATCGGAGCCAGTCCCAACGCTTCGCGCATGCCCCGGGCGATCTGCACTCCGACCAACTCCCGCTGTTGCTGGGGTACGGAGCGGGGAATTTGGCGAGTGAACTGCTGGAGCCGCTGCATGGCCTCGGGCGTGGGGTCGATCGTGCAGCCGACGAATGGCGTGCCGCGCCCGCCCGGCGGGAACGCCCGAAGGGCGACGACCAGGTCCTGCAACTCGAGCACCGGACGGCCCGACGCAATCCCCCGCGCCCGACCGGAGAGGTCCTCGGCCCAGCCCTCGGCCGGGCCGGCGATCACCACGTCGTTCGTCTCGGGATAGAAGAACACGTGCTTCAGTTGCGTCAGCCCAGCCAGGCAGCGCATCGCCGGGTCAGGCTGTTCGCCAGCCGCCAGGCGACGCTGCACCGCCGCCTCCAGTCGCACCAGCGAGATCTTTCGAAGCTCGCTGGTGGCCAGCAGGTCCCCCGCAAGCCCGCGCCGGGCGGCGGCGATCCGCTCGCGGGCCAACCGGCCGGTCGGATCGGCGTACGTCTTCAGCGAGAGCACCCCCTCCGCGTCGACCGCCACGCCGAACGTGGGCAACTGGACCGTGGTCGCCGCCGGCTGTGCCGCCGCCGGCACCACGCCGAGGAGCCCCGTGGCCGCCACCAGCGCAGCCCGCCACGTGACTTGCGGAAACGACATGATGCGTCCTCCATCTGTTCCAAGATTCCCCGGCGGGCAGTAGCCGCCCAAGCCGGCCGCCTACGGTCATTGTACCACAGCGCAGACCCGTTTCAAACTGAGTTTCTCGACCGGAATACCCCGGAGAATCCAGCGGACGCGGAGAACGCGGCGGCCGGACTCGCGGCGGCAACGATGACGCGACGCTTTGCCCGTGCTGCCGGGCTTCGGCCTGACGTTGCCACGCGGCAAGGGCGGCGTCGTCGGGCACGAGTTGCGACGCCTTGGCGTACGCCGCCTGCGCTTTCAACGCACGGCCGTTGTCCAACAGGTAGAACTACGAGCGGGACAAACGCGTCGGAACACTGCTAGGTTGGGTGTCGTGCCGAAGCCCGATCATCCTGTTGCTCCGCAACCCCGACGATTGTGCGAATCAGTCGAACGAAGTCGCAAAGCCCTCGCCGCAAAATCATCGGGGCCACCCGCGGGACAGACGCGTCGCGACACCGCTTGGCTGGATGTTCTGACGAAGTCCGATCATCCCGCCGCTGCGCGACCCCGACGATCTTGCGAATCATTGAAACAAGTGGCAAAGCCCTCGCCGCAAGATCATCGGGGCCGGCCGCGTCTACTCTTCGGAGTCTTTCTCCTGTGCTTCTTTCTCCGCCTTATGCAGCGCCGCGTCGGCGACTATCCGAAGGAAGGACTCTTCGGCCTTTGCGGCGCTCTTAAGGTATTGAAGCGCTCGTGGATCGCGCGTTCTCGCCAACACCAACGCGGCGTCGCCCCGAGCCGCGGGCTCCTCCGACTCGTCGCTGACGATGGCGATCAGCGGTTCCACGACCCGCGGGTCCTTCAACAGCGCGAAATCTCGCTTCGGCTCGCGCGCCTTGTGTACGTCGTCCAAGAAGCGACCCTCCGCCAGCACTCGCGGGACTTCCTGCCGGATCGCGTCGTTCTCACTTTGCAGTGCCGCCACGAGTGCCGAAAAGCCTCGCGGGTCGTCGGACATGGCCAGCGCATCGACTGCGCACTGGCCCAGGTAGGGGCCGTCGATGGGATTATCGATCAGTCGACTCACAGCTTCGATGCCGCGCGCGTCCTTCGCCTTCGCGAGGACGAAGACGGCGGCGCTTCTGACGCCGACGTTCTCCGTACGAGCATCCAGAATCGGAATCAGCGCCTCAGCGGCCGCCGGATCGTCGAGTTGCCCAAGTCCGATGACGGCGGACCTTCGCAGATACTGGCTCTCATCTCTCAGCAGAGCAAGAAGCGGCTCGACGGCCCGCGCGTCCCCACTGTAGCCTAAGGCTTCGGCGGCGGAACTGCGAACGGTCCACTCGTCGTCCTCGTCCTCTACAACGGCCAGCAACGACTCAATGGCTCTTGGATCGTTCAAGTGGCCGAGCGTCCACGCGGCCATATCGCGAGGTGTGACATCGAAGGTCTTGGTGGTCATCAGGGCAATCAGCGGCTCGACCGCGCGTCGATCCCCGATGCACGCCAATGCGCGGATCGCGGCACGCTGGACGTCCACGTTCTCGTCCTGCAATAGCGGAATCAACGGTTCGACGGCTCGGGATTCGGGCATGTCAGCCAGGCCGGAAGCGGCCCACCGACGCACCATCGCGTTTTCATCCTTCAGAGTGGCGATCAACGGGTTGACAGCGCGGCGATCCTTCAGATTCCCCAGAAGGCTGACCACTCGCCACCGCCAACCGGGATCTGCCTTCGGGATGGCATCGATCAGCGGCTCCACGGCAGGTACTCCGATCTTGCGTAACGCAGAACTGGCTCTGGTCCAGACAACACCCCGCAATGATCCGGTCTTCTCGGAGTCCCCCAAAAGCCGAATCAGGGATGGAATTGCGGGAATTGCCGCTTCGCCCAATTCGCCCAAGGCTGCGGCGGCCGAAGCGCGTTCGGCGGGATCGGGAGAGGACGTTTCATCAATCAGAGCCCTCACTTCAGTTGAGACGGAATCCGACTCCGCTCTGCGCGAGGTGCAGGCCGGCAGACACAAAACAGCCGACAAGAGCACGATTGCCGTGCGCACGTTCACCGTTCATCCTCCCGATGATCTTAAAGTAAGCGGACTGTTTTGTTTCAACGGGTTTGGCACAAAACCGTGGTCCAGCTAAGCAACAG
>CAYYNP010000455.1:0-5777 GCA_964472545.1 uncultured Planctomycetaceae bacterium
CTCGGAGCCAGTCCCCGTTTTCCACTCCCGCGAATCGACTTTGCAGTTCTCCTGTGATCCGCCGGAGATTCCGCCTGCCCTGCCCCACTCAGCCAACGTCTGATCGGCTCCGTCTGTAAATCCCCACACCAGAAGGGGTCATTCGTTGACACGACCTTTCCGGTGAGGCAGAATATGACAGCCGTAGAAACTGGGTGCGTGTACTACCGCCGCGAATCGTCCGCCGCTATCACCCTCGGGAAGCTACCATGAAAACGTCGACCGCCTGTCTGCTACTGGCGATGTTGTTGATCGCGAGCCCAGCGGTAGCCGAGCCACCGACGGCCGAGCCACCCGTGGCGCTGCGGACCGAGAGCTTCGGCGTGCCGCCCTCGTCGCAGCCGCTGACGTACGTGCGGGTGAAGAACCTGCTCGACAAGCCGTACGAAGGCACGGTGAGCGTGAAGCCGCCGCAGCACTGGAAGATCCTCCCGCCACAACAGGAGGTCGCGCTAGCCCCGGGCGAAACCGCGCGGCTGTCGTTCAAGCTCGAAGGGGCACGAACCATCGAAGCCAACTCGTACCCGGTGGAGGTCACGGCCACGGGCGGCGGTACGAACGTCGTGCGGCGGCAGGACGTCTTCTGTGCCTCGGCCCCCTACTTCAAACCGACCATCGACGGCGACCCGAGCGACTGGAAGCACGCGGTGCCGGTTCGATTTGTCTCCGGCGGAAAGAAAACCACCGTCAGCACGCTCTGGAATCGGCGGCAGTTTTGCGTGCTGGTGGCGGTTGAAGAAGACAAGCTGACGGCGTATCCCGGCGGCGGCGAAAAACCGTTCGACGCCGTGCAACTGGCCATCTCGCCGCAAGAGACCACCACCGGCACCTCGCCCGACGGCGAGGCGACGCGGTTCGAGTTCCTCTGCGTGGCCACCGGCGACGGGGCCGCGGCAACGTGCTTCCAATTGGCCGAGCCGGGCATGAAGCTGGCCGAAGCGGCGAAGGCCCGCGAGTTGGCCCCGTTGGCGTACGACAATGCCGAAGTGGCCGTCGGCCGCAAGGGCGGCGTGACCTACTACGAATGCAGCTTCTCGTTCACGCCCATGCGAAGCCAGATCCGCCCCAGCGAAGGCCGCGAGTTCTTCTTCTCCGTGTTGGTCCACGACGCCGACGGCACCGGCCTGCGCGACCTCGGCGAAGCCGCGGGCCTTTGGCCGTCGCAACGCAACCCACTCGCCTGGAGCTGCTTCGACGGCGCCGCCTTCGGCGAGAAACCACCTTTCGACAACAAACTCCCGTGGGGACTTTGCACCTCGAAGTATTAGGAGACACACGATGATGAAGCGCGATTCCCGAACGTGGGCAACCTGTGCGGTAGCCATGGCCGCGATGATCGTAGGACTCGCCTCTTCGGCCGCACCGGCACCCGCCGCAGACGACGTTTGGTCGACGCCGCCTGCCAAGGCGGACGGGCGGATCGTGATGCGAACCGTGATGGTCGCCGATGAAGACGAAGAACCGGCCGCGGCGGGCAAAGCGGCGGCCGAGGCACTGAAGAAGGCGATGGGCGACGTCAAGCTCCAGGCCGTGATCGTCTCGGAGTGCTTTGAAGATCGCGAGTACAAAGAGAAGCTGCTCTCCGGCGTTTGCAGCGTATTGCCGAAGGATATCGTGCTCGGCGGGGCCACCTACGGGTCGTTCACGCAGGCCGGCTGTACCGACTTCGACGCGGTCTGCCTGCTGGGTATCGGCGGCAAGGGCGTTTCGGTCTCCGCGGCGCTGATCACCGAGTTAGGTACCTCGAAGCTGACTTTCGAGACCGACCAGGAAGAGATCGAAAAGCGGCTCACCGCCGCCGGGGCCAAGCTGGCCGGCAAGCTGCGGAAGACCGACCGCGACAAGCTGCTGATCCTGATCCCCGACGCCCATTCGCCGAAGAACCACTCCTTCGTGCAGGGTGCCCAGAAGGTCGTGGGCCCCAAGTTTCCCATCACCGGCGGATCGGCCAACAAGAACGCCGGCCAGACGTTCGTCTACTTCCGCGGCGAGTTGTATCAAGACGCCGCGGTGGCCTTGATGCTCTCGGGCAGTTTCAACGTGGCCATGGCCGGGCGGATGGCCCAAGACAACGACGCCGTGATTCGCACTGCCAAGGAAGGTGCCGACGAGGCGTTGGCCGCCGTCAAAGGCAAGCCGCTGGCCGCGCTGGCCTTCAACTGCGCCGGACGCCGCGGCAAGCTCAACAATCTGGACGACGAACTCGACGCGATCCGCGCCGCGATCGGCAAGGATCTGCCCTTGTTCGGTTGCTATTGTGCCGGCGAGATCGGCCCCCTGGACACCACCGACAAGCAGCCCGGCGTGCTCAGCGGCGGCGGCGGATGGCACGTGATGTTCACGGTGATTGGGAGGTAGAGGGCGGATAGTAGGCAGTAGGCGGAATGCGGTAGGCGGTATGCGGTAGGCAGTGGCCCGAAGCTGGGAGCGTAGCTTCCGGGCCTTGCCGTCAGAGCCAGACGCGCCTTCGCCAGATTAGCCTGAAGCCGATCGAGCGGACCAGCCAGAGGCTTCCCAGCCACCCGCGAGCAGATGCCCGTGAGAGCCTACCGTCCCCCCGGCCGGAAGATCATCGGCCGGCCGGTGTTGCCGCCGGTGGGGGGGCGGAATCCGCCGGGCATATTGGGTGGGCGGAATCCTCCCGGTTGGCCGGGCGTGGGCGTCGAGGGGCGCGGCTGGGCCGTGGGCGTTGACGGCGGCCGGGGCGTGCTGCCGGTGCGCGGACGGCTGCTGGTGGCCGTGCGGCCGAATTGGACCGACTCGCCGGCCACGGCCGTCAATGCCTGTTGAACCGCGTCGGAGCTTGCCCGGCGAAGCGTCACTACGGCGGTCCGCTGCGTGTTGCGGGTGATTGCGGCCTGGTCGAGTTGGGCTACCAGCGTTTCGACCTCCAGCAGCAACTTTTCGGGAGCAGAAACGACGATCGAATTGGTTCGCGGGTCGACGCTGAGGCTCATCTTCTGTTGGTCTTCCGTACGGCTGCGGCTACTGCCCCCGCCACGGCCGCCTCGGTTGCCGCCCAACATTCCGCGAAACGCCTGCGCGATTTGCTCCGGCGACGGCTGCCTGCCGCCGGCTTGTCCTCCGGCACCGCTGGACGTCAGCCGGTCGCGATAGACCTCCTGCAAGATGCCGGCGATCTCCTCGGCCTGCACGTTCGTCACCGGGATCACCTTGGCCTTGGGCGTCACCGCCTCGTCTTGCGGCGCGTTCTGCTGGTCGATGAATTTCAGCAGTTGCTCGATCGTATCGAGGTCGATGGGGTTGGCCTGGACGATCAAGGCGTTCAGCCGGGTCTCGGGTGTGATCTGGATGGTGCCGGTGGCCGAAATCGACGTGCCCCCTCCACCACCAAGATCGAACAACGAGCCGAGGATTCCCCCACCGCCGCCGAAGGCCGCGTTGGCCAATCCGCCGAGCATTCCGCCGCCACCGCCTCCGCCACCGCCGGTGCCGCCGCCGGTCAGTGTGCCGCCGCCGAAGATCTCGTCGAGCGTCTGGGCAGCCGCCTCGGCCTTGACGTACTTCAGGTAGAAGACCGTCAACTCGTCGCCGTCGCCGATACCCGGCTCGGTTAGCAGGCTCAGCAGGTCCTCGAATTCGTCCAGCGCTTCGCGGTCGTCCGATTGGAGGATCAGGCCCGTGGGGGTCTTGATGATTACGATATCCGCTCCTGGAACCGAATCTGAAGGCGAATCGGCCGGCAGTGGATCGGCCGCTGGGGGATCGACCGCTGGGGGCAGCGGAATTTCAATCGGCGGCGGCACGACGGCGGGCGCCGTGGGCTCGACCGGCGGGGGGACGAGATCCGGTTCGACGGGCGCCGGTTCCGGTGGCGCCAGCGGCGGCGCGAGTGTGCCCGGTTCGGCCGGCAGCGCCTCGACAGGGATGATTTCCGAGGCAAAGACGAAGTTGGCCCCGTGACGCAGCCCGCCGGCCAATTGCTCGGTCGACGGGGTCTTCAGGCTAGTGCTGTGCAGCGGGCGTCCGCTGGCGTCGGTGCGGTACGAACCCGGTCGATAGCCGCCCGGCGAAGGGCCTCTTGGTGGGCCGCCAGGAGAATACGGTCGGCCAGGTTCAGGACGCCCTTGCGGCGGTTGGCCTTGCCCGCCTTGCGGCGGACCGCCCGGCGTGGTTCCATTGCCGTCGCCGACGGGCGCTTGCGGCAAAACGCGCCGGTAGGGCGACGAAAGCGGGGCCCGCAGCCGCAGGTCCGACCGCAGCGAGTTCTCGTCTTCCGGCGCGGCATTCGGACCGTCGCCCGAAGGCGTCACCACGCGAATACGATTCGATCGCATCGTCGGCCAGAGAAACTCCATCTGCTCCAGCGCCGACTCGGCACTCTGACCGGTCAGGCCCGACAGTACCCTCAGATTGCCGCGATCCGGCGGACCGGCCATCACGTCTTCGCCCATCTTCTTCAGCAACTCGCGGATCTCTTCGAGTTGCGACTGCGTACCGCGGACGATCAGTTGGCTGCTGAGCGGGTCGCCGTCGACCTGCGGGGCAGTGGGGTCGGGTTCGTCGCCCCCGCCGCCGAAGAGCTTGTTGATCGTCAGCACGGCCATCTGTACGTCGACCGAGTAGAGCGTGAACACGTCGACCGCCGGCTTGTCGGCCTGTTCGGTCATCTGCTCGATCACGGCCTTGATCGTTCTGTGGTCGGTGAGCCGGGCCTGGGCAATCAGGTTGCCGGTCTTCGGATCCAGCGCCAGGCGGACGTCGGGCAGGCCGGCCAACACCGTTTGCAGCACGGCCAGCACGGCCTCGGGATCGGCCGGGATACAGCGATAGACCATCAGTTGCACAACTTCGTCGATGCCGCCGTCGGGCAACACGCCCGGGCCCGGCGTGTCGATCACGTCGATGATCTTCTGCACCCGCGCCAGCCCCTCCTCGTCGCCGGTAACGATCAACCGGTCGCCGATCGGATCGACGGCAAAACGCAGCTTGCCGTCGGAGGTAGCGTTTTCATCCTCGCCCATGCCCAGAAGCTGGCGCAAGACGACCAACGCGTCTTCCGGGATGGCGAACTCCAGGTCGAACGGCCGCACCTCGCCGTCGGGCGGCGTGGCAGGATTCTCCACGCGATCGATCACCCGGCGGATCGCCCGCAGCCGGCCGCCGGTGTCGATCACCTTGATCTGCTTCGACAACGGCAGCGGGATGATCGAACCTTGCTGGCCGATCAGCTTCGAGACCTCCGCCTCCGCCTCTTCGGACGTCATGCGACTGAGATCGAAGATCACCGCCACCAACTCGTACTCGCCCCGGTCGTCGAGCCCTTCCGGAGCAATCGTGTCGACGAACGAGGGCGGGATCTTCTCCTTCTCTTCGAGATTGAACAGCATCAGCATCCGCCCCCGCCGGACCATCGTGAAGCCGCGGATCAGCAGTACGCTGTTGACTACGTCGAGCGCTTCGGTCGGCGTGTACTCGTGGCTGTCGCGAAACGTGAACGTGCCGGTGGGAAAGACCTCGGTCTGCAGTTGCAGGTCGGCCTGTTCGGCGAACCACTCCACCACGTCCCGCCAGGGACGCTGCGTGAACGTGAAACGAAGCTTGCCGGCCGTCGTCGGCAGGCTCGGCGGTACAACAGGGTCCACTTCAGCCGGCACGCTCGGATCGACGGGGGTGGTCGGGTCCATAGGCACGGTCGGATCGACGGGTGGGTCTATGGGCACGGTCGGATCGACGGTCGGGTCTACAGGCACGGTCGGATCGACGGTCGGGTCTAC
>CAYYNP010000456.1:0-5686 GCA_964472545.1 uncultured Planctomycetaceae bacterium
CGCGGGCGTAGGTGAGTTGGTCGGTCGAGTCGAGTTCGTGTGACTTCGGCGCCGCCACGTCGAGCATCCGCGCGACCTGCTCTCGCATCGGCAGCACGTCGCCGGTGACCGGCTCGACGATCTTGCCGTCGAGTCCGTAACGCATCGCCTGCCAACGGTTCTGCTGGAGGTATTCGCGGCCGACGTCCGCACGCGGCACGCCGGCCTCGAAGCGGTCTTGGTACTCGGCGACCAATGCCTGCACGATCGCCGCCAAGGCGACCAGCCGGCGGGCGTCGGTGGGCAGGTCGAAAATGCGGACCTCGATCGTGCCCAGCGGCGGCTGGGGGCGGACCGGCCACCAGAGATCGCCGGGCGTGGTAATCTCACCGGTTTCCCGCAGCTTGTCGTGGAAGGCGACGAGCTGCTCGAAGTCGGTGAACGGCGGGGCGGGTTGCGCCCGGGGCATGCCACCGAAGAGATGGGCCCGAGCCGACGCCAGGCGGGTGTCGTCGCCCGAGAGGAACGGTGAATTGGCCGACAGCGCCAACAGCGGATAGAGCCAGCGGGCCATCTCGTTCATCACGTAGATTACCGCCGCGTCCGAACGCACGCCGACGTGTACGTGCAGGCCGAACGCCAGGAATTGCCGCACCGGCAAGCCGACGGCTTCAACCACCCACTGATAGTGCTCCTCTTCCACAACCTTCTGGTCTCGCCAGCGGGCAAACGGATGGCTGCCCGAGGCAACCAACTTGCACCCGACCTCCGCACACGCACGGGCCGCCTCTTGCCGATCAAGGCGTACGGCTTCGGCGACCTCGGCAGCCGTGCGGCAGACGGGGCTGCGCAACTCCAACGCCGAATAGAACAGTTCGTGACACGCGGCCTTCTGCTGCGGGGCAGGCAGACGCTGCATCACCTCGTCGCAGCGCGATACCAGGTCGGCATTCTCCGGCGAGATGAGGTGAAACTCCTGCTCGACGCCGAGCGTGGGAAACTCGTTGGGAACGAACGTCTTCATGCGTCGACCGATTTCGGGGAAGATCGATCCGGGGAACACAACCGCAGGGCCATGCCGGCCAGCACGAGCATGCCGGTGGGGACGGCCCGGTCGTTGAAGGCGAACTCGGGCGTGTGCAGCAGCGGGGCGTTGCCGTCGGCCTCGGGGTTACCCGTGCCCAGGCGGATTAGCAGCCCGGGAATCTGCTGCGCAAAGACGGCGAAATCTTCGCCGCCCATGCTGGGGGCGTCGAGCTGCCGCACCTGCACGAACCGGCTGAACTCCCGGCCCATCGCGACGAGTTCCTCAAAGAGTCTTCCGTCGTTGATCACCGGTGGGCAACTCGATCGAAACGAGACTTCGGCGCACAACTCGAGCGGATCGCACGCCTGATGGGCCAACTCGCGGATGGCTTGACGGGTCTGCCGTTGCAGCTCTTCGTCGAGCGCCCGGGCGGAGCCGGCCAGCGTGCCTTCTTCAGGAATCACGTTGTCGCTGCCGCCGGCCATCGACATGCAGATCGTTACCGTACGCTCCGGCGAGGAGAGCGTGGGCAAGACCTGAATCAGGCGTGCCATGCCGTCCAGAGGATTGCGCGCCCGATGCGGCCGGGCCGAATGGCCGCCGTGGCCGCGCACGCGTACGGCGAAGGGATCGAGCGAGGCCGCGATCACGCCCGGGCGGCTGGCCACCACGTCGGACGGCAATTCGGGCCAGGCGTGCAACGCCAGCGCGGCGTCGGGGCGTCCGTCGTCGAGCAGCCCGTCGGCAAGCATCGCCTTGGCCCCGGTAGCCTTCTCTTCGGCCGGTTGAAATACGAAACGCACGCGGCCGGCCAGCCGTGGCCGCAGTTGGGCGAGCACGTGGACCGTGCCCAGCAGAATCGCCATGTGTCCGTCGTGGCCACAGGCATGCGAATAGCCCGGATGCAGCGAGCGATATTCTTCCTCCGACCGGTCCTCCATCGGCAGGGCGTCCATGTCGGCCCGCAACAGCACGTAGCCGCCTTCGCGCCGGCCGTGCAGGTCGGCGACGACGCCCTGGCCGCCGACTCCGGTTCGCACGGTAGCCGACATATCGGCCAGTTCTTCGGCGATCCGCGCGGCCGTCTGCACCTCGTCGCCGCCGGGTTCCGGCATCCGATGCAGGTCACGACGCAACGCCACCGCATGTGGGGCCGCGGCCCGGACGGCAGCGATCAGATCGTCGTGAAGGGTGTCTGCCGTTGCCATGTCACGGTCCACGGGTGTTAGCCGACGTGGTGCCAAGCCCACGCGTGCGCGGGCATGAATGTTGTTTGCGTATGACCATAACGCCAGCCCACGCAAGCGGGGGCAAGGCACCCCTTAGCAGCGTTGAAAGTGAATCATTTCTCTTCCGGCCCGGTCAGCGAAAGCCCGCTCATCGCCCGCAGCCGTGCGACCGATTCGGCCAGTTGACCCACGGCCGCGTCGATCTCCTCCGGCGTGTTGAAACGTCCCAGGCCGAGGCGCACACCGCCGCGGGTGCGGTCGTCGCGCAGTCCCAGCGCCCGCAATACGTGGCTGGGACGCGGGTCGGCCGAGCTGCACGCGCTGCCGCTGCTGGCGGCCACGCCGGGGGTGCTCATCAACAGCGCCTCGCCGTCGACCCGGGCGAAGCTCACGTTGAGGTTGCCCGGCAGCCGCGGGCCGGATTGTGTCGAATTCGGCATCGAGAGATCCGGGCCGTTGAGCTCGACACCGTCGACCGCCGCTTGCAGCCCTTCGAACAACCGCTTGCGCAGCGCCCGCAGCCGTTGGCTCTCGTCGTCCATTTCATCAAGGCAGAGCTGCAAGGCTCGGGCGAAGCCGACGATACCCGGCACGTTGAGCGTCCCGCTGCGTAACGCCCGTTCCTGTCCGCCGCCGTCGATCAACGGCCGCAGCCGGACCCAGGGCTTGCGTCGCCGCACGTAAAGCGCCCCGACGCCCTTGGGGCCGTAGATTTTGTGGGCCGAAAAGCTCATCAGGTCGACGCCCAGTTGCTCGACGTCGACGGGCATCCGCCCCACGGCTTGGGTGGCGTCGGTGTGCAACAACACGCCGCGGCGTTTGCAGATCTGGCCGATCTGGGCCAGCGGCTGGATGGTGCCGATCTCATTGTTGGCCAGCATCACCGAAACGAGGATCGTCCGCTCGCAGATCGCCTCTTCCACTCGTTCGGGCGAAAGGTGCCCGGCGTCGGCGGCCGGTGCCTGGGCGACCGGCAGTAGCGTCGTTTCCAGGCCGTCGTGTTCGAGCTTCTCGAGCGGCTCGAGCACGGCCGGGTGTTCGGTCGTCACGCTAATCAGGCGGCTGCCCGGCTTGGCGTAGCGTCCGGCCACGCCGCGGATGGCCAGGTTGTTGCTCTCGGTGGCCCCGCTGGTGAAGATGATCTCCTTGGGCCCGGCGCCGACGGCGGCGGCGATCGATTTGCGGGCTGCGGCGACGGCGTCTCGGGCAGCCCAGCCCAACGGGTGCGTGGCACTGCCGGCGTTGCCGTACTGTTCGGTGAAATACGGCAACATGGCCTCCACCACCCGGGGGTCGGTCCGGGTGGTGGCGTGGTTGTCGAGATAGACGCACTGTGGGGTCATCGCGAGTTCGGCCGGCGTCGACGTCTTGACTGGGGACGTCTTGACTGGGGACGTCTTGACTGGGGACGTCTTAAGTGGGGGCGTCTTGATTGGGGCCCCTGAAGTCTACGCTGGCCTTGCTTCCGGGGCAATCGGCCAAGGCGACCGCCAGCCCAACAGGGAGGATAGATAGTAGTCGTCTCGCTCCGCGAGACGACGTGACATCTCGCGGAGCGAGATGACTACTTTGGGGTGTCCGGCGAAGTTTAGTACCGACCCACCGCAAAAGTGCCGTTGTTGGCCAGCGGCTGGATGGTCCCGAATCGCCGCGACTGGCAGTGGTTGGCTCCGCAGACGGGCCGCCATTCGATCCCCATCGACAGGCTCCAGATCTCTTCGTCGCGGCCGTCCGGGGCGCTGGCGCTGGGTAGGATGTAGTTGAAGTTGCCGAACAGCGAGACGCGATTGCCCAGCGGAACTCGGGCGTCGGAGCCCACGATGAACTCGCCGGGCTCCGAGGCGATACCCAGCCAGGATGTGGTGCTGATCCCGCTGGCGAAACACCGCTGGTAATAGAGGTTGCCCTGGGCCAACGGCTTGAAACGATTGACGTGCTGCTGCGGTCCCTCGTTCCACGTCACGGTCTCGTCGCTGTTGGGGATGGCCGCCCAAATGCCGAACTCGCTGCAGGGCGACAATTCGTAGGCCAGCTTCACCCGCCATTGCGAAAGCGAGAACGAATCGTAGTATTGGTCGTGCAGCCAATCGAAGGCGAATCCCCACTTCAGCCGCCGGGCCCTCAGCGGCAAGTGCTGATAGAGGCCGATCGTGGTGAAGTGCTGGCTGCGGGTGCTTCCGCCCGAGTAGTACGTGCCTTGCAGGTCGGAGAGCACGACGCTGGTGCCCGCGTGAAAGCCGAGGCCGTAGCGTCGGGCGATCGGAACGTCGCAGTTGACGCCGAATTGGAACCCGAAGTTGCCGTTGATGCCGTCCAGGTCGACCGGTCCCTTGAAGCCCTCGACCGACGTCGTGCCGGTGATCCCCATCCAGGCTGCGTTGTACGCCGCGGCCAGCCTTTCGAGCACCAGTTGGGTGTCGGCCATCACGGCCATGGTGTCGTCGGTGCAGGTGTAGTCGGCGGCGAAGTCCTCCTCCTGGAAAGGACTGGCGGCCGGTGCCTCGTCGTCCGGCGATGCCTCGTCGTCGTCTGGCAAAACGTCCGGCAAAACGTCCGGCAAAACGCCTGGCAAAATGTCCGGTACGGGGACTATCGGCGCCGGCTCGTCCTCTTCCAGCATTTGTGCCTGCCGGACGTCGGAGAAGGCGGATGCCGCGATCGACGTGGTCGCCGATTCGCCGTCGGCCGACGCCGTAGCGTGTTGGCCGGCCATGTACTGCAGGGCCTCTTGAAGCTGTACCAGATCGGAAGGGCTGAGCACGTCCTGCGCGTCCAGCGTAATGTTCCTTCGTTCTCTGGCGGTCAGCGTGCCGTCGGCCATGGCGGCGGTCAGTTCCGCTCGAATCCGCTGCCGGCCGGCCAAAACCGTCCGGGCGTCGCGATCGGCGGCCGGCAAGTCGGCCGCGGCGATCGTGACGGCCAAGACTGACAAAATCGCGATGCGAAACGGTACTCGGAGTTTCATGTCGAGATCCCCCTCGTTTGGTGAACGTGTCTCGATGATTGGCTGAAGCCCTGGTCCGTGGCAAACGACCGTCGGATCAAGACAGCCCGGCCGCTATGACCGGCATAGGTAGAATTCTCATCGGGACCGTTTCGACCGGAACTTAACGCACAGGCTGCCTAACCGGAACAATCCGCACGACGGGGGCCGGAGAATCGGAATAACTAGAGGATCTTGCCCGCTTTCCCTAGGTTAACGCCTTGCCAGGTCAGATGGACCGGGGCGATGGGCGGAAGTTTAGGAGTGAGGGTCGAGGGGTAAGCGGTAAGGGGCCAAGGACGGGGGCAAGCGCTCTGATGCTCGCGCCGCCATGGTCGAACTCTTGCAAGTCCAACGACGTCCTGCCGTGCTCTCCAATCGTCCACGCCTGCCCCCCGGCCGCCCCCCCCCCCCCCCCCCCCCCCCCCCCCCCCCCCCCAAAAAACAAACCCCCCCCACCCCACCCCC
>CAYYNP010000457.1:0-5686 GCA_964472545.1 uncultured Planctomycetaceae bacterium
ATACACTCTTACCCTTCTCTCCGCTCTTCCGTTCTTCGCATTATCCGTTTCGCACCCTAACATTCTCACCCGGTCACCCCGTCACCCTGTCATCCCCAAACCCGTATCCCCTCCGCGCCGCCGCCCGAATGCTGACCTACCCTTCTGAGGAAGGACCGTGGCGTCCGCGAGCCGGTATCGCGGGCCGTGCGGATCTTGTGGACATTGAGGACCCGACCGGTATGCAGTTTTCGTGGACGGTTTTTCTGGTTGTGTTGGGACTGGGCGTGGTGCAGTTGGCCGCCGGCGTGGTCGTAGGGCGTTGTGTGCCAATTCGCCGGGCCAAGTCGGTTCGAGACACCGAGGACCGCGTGGGCAAACTCCGGCAGTTTGCCCGGCGCCTCTACGAGTTGGTCAACCGCATGACCGAAGACGTCGACAAGCATCAGCTCGAGATCCAGCACGTCAGTCAGGAGTTGGCCTCCGCCCAGGTGGGCGAGCGGGGCGGGGTGACCGATTTCGTATTGAAGACGGTGGCCGAGATCATGCAGGTCAACGAACGGTTGCACACCCGGCTCAACGACGCCGAGGGCAAGCTCCAGGAACAGGCCCAACAGATCGAATCCCAACTGGTCGAAGCCCGGACCGACCCGCTGACCGGGCTGCCCAATCGCCGCGCGTTCGACGACGAGCTGGCGCGTCGCGTGGCCGAATGGCGGCGCAAGAACACGACGTTCTGTCTGATGATGCTGGACCTGGATCGCTTCAAGCTGTTGAACGACCGCTACGGTCATCCGGCGGGCGATTACGTGCTGCGTGGCGTGGCCGAAGTCATGCGGCGAACGTTGCGCGAGATGGACGTGGCCGCGCGGATCGGCGGTGAGGAGTTTGCGGTGATTCTGCCCAGCACCAACTCGGTCGACGCGTTGCGCGCGGTACAGCGGATGCGCCGCGCCGTGGCTGCCGAGACGTTCAATTTCGAGGATATCCAACTTCGCCAAACGGTCAGCCTGGGCCTGTCCGCGGTGGACGTCGGCGACGATTCGATCTCGTTGGTCAAGCGGGCCGACGAAGCCCTCTACGCGGCGAAGCACGGCGGCCGAGATTGCGGCTACTTCCACAACGGCAGCACCTGCTTGCCGATCGACCGCGACGATCCGACGGACTCCGCCATCGAACTCTCGGCCGTCTGCGACGAGTTGCGGCAGCGGCTGGTCGAGGTAACCAAGGAGCAGTAGCGGGCATGCCGATACGTCGTAGCAGACGGGTGGCCGGGGCAAAGCGCAGCGGTGCCCCGGATACCCGACAACCTGGGACACCGCTACGCTTTGCCCCAGCCACCCACGAGAGACGCTCCGACGAAGCCTGAGATTGCCGTCCGGAACTTCCCGTCACGAAGAGAGGAGTCGACGATGAACCCGAAGCTGCGAGACCCCCGCTACCTGATCCCGTTGGCCGCGGCGCTGATCGTCGTCGTGGCCGGGATCGCCTTCGGCGTTGCTTGTGCTCGGACGGCCGAGGTCGTCGACGAAGGCGAGCTGCTGCCGTACGTCCAGGGCTACAGCATCTACAAAGTTCGCGTGCTCGACCGATACGAGTTCTTCGTCGAGCCGGACTACAAGCCGCGGCGCGACGCGATCAACTCGTACGTACTGGTGGGCATCGCGTTCATTTCGCTCACGTTCGCCGTGATAATTCGGGTCTTTCCCACGAGCACGGCTTCCGGGGCGTTTCGGTTCTTCGTTTGCCTCTTTTTCGGCACCAACTACCTGGCGGCCGACGAGTTCCTGGGAATCCACGAATCGCTCGGCCACAACATGCAGTTTCTCACGACGCTCTTCCCCTTTGCCGGACATCCCGACGACGTGATCATCATGCTCTACGGAATTCCCGCACTGCTGTTCGTCTGGTGGTTCCGCAAGACGCTGGTGGCATCGAAGGCGGCCGTGCTGCTCTTCGGCGCCGCACTGGGAGCGTTCGGCCTGGCAGCGATCTCCGACAGTCTCGTCTTGCCAATCGAAGAACTCTGCGAGATGACCTCGTCGATCTGTCTGCTGGCCGGCGTGTTGACCTTGGGCATCTGCCACATCGATCCGGCATCGGCGGTGGCGCGGCGGAGCGAGGGCTACATGAAGCCCGACGGAACCTGGCAGTCGGCGTCATAGTAGGCGTCTCGCTCCGCGAGACGGCCACATCCCGCGGAGCGAGATGGCTACTATACAACGGCCACATCCCGCGGAGCGAGATGGCTACTATACAACGGCCACATCTCGCGGAGCGAGATGGCTACTTTGCAGAGATGGCGACTATCCCCGATTCCGCCACATTTCGCGGAGAATCCGCGAGAGAAACAGCGGGTTGCCGACCAGGTAGCGGCGGGCCTTGTCGCCGGGCTGCTGAAAGAGACGCCAGAGCCACTCGTGGCCCAGGCGGCGAAGCCATTGCGGCGCCCGGGAGACGTTGCCGGCCCAGTAGTCGAACAGTCCGCCGATGGCCATGCAGACGGGCACCTTCAGTTCGTGGCGATGTTCGCGAACCCAACGTTCCTGCAACGGGTTGCCCATGCCGACCAGCAGCACGTCCGACTCCGATTGGTTGATCAGGCGGATGGCGGCGGCGGTCAGATCGGGGTCGGTCAGATATCCGTGATGGAAGCCGGCCCGGGTCCAGCCGCTGAAGTTCTCGTCGGCGTATTGGGCGGCCTCACGGATCGTTTGGCTGTCGCTGCCGAGCATGAAGTAGCGGTGGCCGCGATCGGCCGTTTGCTCGAACAGCGTGGGCACGAGGTCGGTTCCCACCAGATTGTCTTGCACGGGGGCGCCCTGTAGCCTGCTGGCCCAACGCACGCCGGTGCCGTCGCCGAAGACGTGGTCGGCCGAGTTGAGCACGTCGCGATACGACGCGTCGCCGGAGGCCAGGTTGAGCGTGTGGGCGTTGACGAAGTAGATGCTATGCGTTTGGCCGCGATACTCCCGAATCGCGTCTTCGATGATCTCGACCGCCCGGCGCCGCGTGACGTCGGTGACCTCAACGCCGAGGATCTGAAGCGAGCGATCGTCGGCAACCGGCCGCCTTCGCGCGGGAGCGAGCATTGCGGGACGATCGAGCGTGACGGCGGCGGCGTGGTCGAGGTGGGCCATGGTGCTCTTTGTGTCGTGCGGTTCGAGATCGTGTCGAGAAGAACGTTGACGCTGGGCGGTCAAGCCGTCTAGCAGCCACGGAAAGGGGGCAGGTACATTTCGCCGGAACGGCCCGGACGTTTAGCAGCCGCCGGCACGGCGGCTCAAGCCCTAGTAAGCTCCCCGCCCGCTGATCACACTGGCCGGCGTCGAGAGCAACAGTTTCAGGTCGGTCCAGAGCCCCTGATGCCGCACGTACCAGATATCCAGCCGCATCCAGTCCTCGAAGCCGATCTCGCTGCGGCCGCTGACTTGCCAGAGACAGGTCAGGCCCGGCTTGACGGCCAGTCGGGAACGGTGCCGCGGCTCGAATCGGGCGACCTCCTTCAGCGGCAGCGGCCGCGGCCCTACCAGCGACATGTGGCCCAGGAGCACGCTGAACAGTTGCGGCGTTTCGTCGAGGCTGGTCTTTCGCAGCCAACGGCCAATCCGCGTGATCCGCGGGTCGCGGCGGTTCTTGAAGACGGGGCCTTGCTGCTCGTTTTGGACTTCGTGCTGACGGCGGTCGGCGTCCGGCGCCATGGTGCGGAACTTGACCATCGGAAACGGCCGGCCACAGTAGCCCGCCCTGCGTTGCGAAAAGAGCGGCTTGCCTTTGGTGGTGATCAACAGGACCAGCAGCACGGTGAGCATCACCGGAGCCAGCAGGATGAGGATCGCCGCGGCGCCGACGACGTCGAGCGTGCGTTTGGCGGCCCGATAGGCCGGATGGAGGTTTCCGCCCGGCACGACTCGGAGGTCGCCGGTCTCGAACGACGGCTCGGCCAATGTGACCGACGGCTGCGTTTCCGTCGGGTGCGGGTACAACTGGGGCTCGGCCAACAGCACGGACGGTTCGGCCCAGGCATCGAACTCCGGCGGGTACGTCGGGTCGGTGGTGGAAGGAGGTTCGGCGATTCCCATGGACATGCAGATTCCTCGTGACGCGGCAAACGTGGTCGGCACAACGGTGCGAGCCTGTGCCGGGAGAGTGCTTGCAAACAGCGTGCCCGACACTAGCCGGCACGGGAGGCCTCCCGCTGGCGCGACGTAAGGTGAGGCTCATCAGGCGGTTAACGTTTTCGCCCGGCAAGGACGACCGGCATCACGAATCTGCCGCGGTTGAGCAAACGCAACATGCCGCTTCCGCAGAGAAACACCGACGAGCACACACCCCACGCGCGACTGCCAGCGCAGCGTTATGCCGTGGCGTGGCCGGGAGAGAGACGGCCGATTTCGACCGGTGCGGACGACGTGGCCGGGTGCAGCAGCGGCCGCAGACCGGCGACCGTGCCGGCGAAGAAGAAGATCAGCGAGTTGTCGATCGGCGTGTAGGTCAACTCGTGAAACGCCACCTGGCAGGCGTACAAGGCCAGCACGCCCATCAACACCACGCCCTGTGCCCGGGCCCAATCGGGTACGTCGGGGCTGCGGGCCAATCGCCAGCCCTCTCGGCCCCATACAATCAGTACAGACAGAAACAGCGTCATACCGATCAGGCCCGTCTCGGTCAACACGCTGAAGAACATGTTGTGATGCACGTAGGGCCGCGTGGCTTCGAGGTTGAATTCGGTCGACCGGTCGTCCAGATAGGGCAGCTTGGCCATAGGGAACTGGCCGAAACCGACCCCCCAGAGAGGACGATCGAGAAACATCTGCCAAGAAAGGTAGGCGAAGCTGCCGCGTAGATCGACGCTGTCGGCGGTCTCGGCGGCGGAGTATTCGCGTTGGAAGCTGACTAGGCGGTCCATCTGCGTAACGGCAACCGCCAGCGCGGCGGCCACCATGCCGCCGAGGATCATCGGGCGCCAAGGCCCACGCAGCGTAAGCCCTAGCACGGCCAACGTGCCCAGACCGGTGCCCATCCAGACGCTCCGCGTGTAGCTGAAGTAGATTCCCGCCAGCATCAGCGGCATCAACGCCATAATTACGAATTGCCCCACCCGGCCGAACCGCCATCGCCACATCCAGGTGGCAAACAGGCATGCCCCGAGGCAGAGCCCATAGGTGACCGAATGGACCATCGGCCCCCGTGCGCGGCCGAAGTGGCGTCCAAGATCGGGATCGGCAATGTGCTTCGGGAATACGGCCCACCACTGCCCGGCGATCTCCAACAGGCCGGTCACCGCCAGATAAACCCCCAACACGGCCAGCGAGCCCTGAATCAGCGAGACCTTGCGGCGCCCGAGCGGCGACTGTCGGGCGATCCAGAAGACCAGAAACGGCAGCAGGTATCCGCTGACCAGCCGCACCAGCGGTTCAAACTTGGGTGTGCGTCCGGTGCCCCAGCCGCCGTAGAGGGTGCTGACAAGAAACGTACCCAACAAGGCAAACAGCAGGATCTCCGGCCGCCCCAACGGTTTAGGGTCCGTCTGCCCGAGGCGGCGTTGGATCAGGTACGCAACGAACAGCCCGATCGCTACCAGCCGTTCCAGCGTCATCGGCGCCGGGCCGAGGTCGAAGTTGCAGAAGTTGTGCCCGAAACAGACCGCCACTAGTGCTATGTCACACTTAGGAATTGGGGTTGCGTGAAATCGAGGTTTCGTCGA
>CAYYNP010000458.1:0-5681 GCA_964472545.1 uncultured Planctomycetaceae bacterium
GCATCGCCCGCTACGAGGGCTGGGGCATGGGAACCGTCTGCTGCGACTACGATCATGACGGCGACACCGACATCTACGTGGCCAACGACGTCTCGGCCAATTTCCTGCTGCAGAACGACGGCCGCGGGAAGTTCTCCGACGCGGGGCTGGTCGCCGGGGCCGCCTTTGATATCCGCGGCGTGGAACAGGCCAGCATGGGGGCCGAGTGTGGCGATTTCGACAACGACGGACGCCTCGATCTGCACGTCACATCCTACCAGGCGGAACCCGCCACGCTCTACCGGAACGTCGGTGCGGGCTTTTTCGAGGACGTTACGCCGTCGACCGGGGCCGGCGCCGGAACGCTGCCGTTTGTGACCTGGGGAAACGGGCTGGTCGATTTCGACAACGACGGCGACCGCGACCTGTTCGTCGCCTGCGGCCACATCCAGGACAACATCGAACGCTACGACGACACCTCGACCTATCACACCCGCAACGTGCTGGCGATGAACGACGGCCGCGGCCGGTTCGTCAACGTCTCCAACCGCGCCGGCGACGGCATGGCCGTGAAGCTTGCCAGCCGCGGGGCCGCCTTCGACGACCTGGACAACGACGGCGACGTCGACGTGGTGGTGCAGAACATCGGCCGCGGCCCCACGATCTTGCGGAACGACTCGCCCGGCGGCAACCACTGGCTGCAACTGCGTCTGCGTGGAACGAAGTCGAACCGCGACGGCGTCGGAGCCCGGGTGACGGTGACGGCGGGCGAATCGGTGCAGATCGCGGAGGTGCATAGCGGCCGAAGCTACCAGAGCCACTACGGCTCGCGGCTCCATTTCGGTCTGGGCACCCATAATCCCGTCGACCGCATCGAGGTCCACTGGCTCGGCGGCGGTGTCGACGTGCTCGAGAACGTCACCGTTGACCGGCAGGTGTTGATCGTCGAAGGCAGCACGGCCGGGTCAACGGCGGGTGAGTGAGGTCGCCGCTCTCGATTTGTTGCCCCGCTTATTGCCCCGCGTTACTCTCTGATTTGGGCGACGTCTACCACTTTCCCCATTGTCCACCCGTTCGCGTTCGAGTATAATCCGCCGCGCCGTCGAGCGACCTAAAGGACGGCGGCGCCGGGAGTTGAGGATGCCATGCGAGTTGGAATTGGACATGATACCCACCGGTTGAGGGACGGCGGCCCGCTGCGGATTGGCGGGGTAGACATCCCCCACGATCGGGAGCTGATCGGCCATAGCGACGCCGACGTGTTGCTGCACGCGGTGATCGACGCTCTGCTGGGCGCAGCCGCCTTGGGCGACGTAGGGCAGATGTTTCCCGACACCGACCCCGTGAACGAAGGCCGCGATTCGGCCGAGATGCTCCGCGCGGCGCGCGAGGCAATCACGGCCGTCGGCTGGCGGATCGGCAACCTCGATTGCATTGTCTTCGCCCAGCGTCCCAAGCTGCTGCCCCATCGCCAATCGATCCGCAAACGGATCGCCGACGTGTTGGGCATCGATCCGGACCGCATCGGCCTGAAGGGCAAGACGGGTGAGCACGTCGGGCCGATCGGCCAGGAAGAAGCCATCGCCGCGCAGTGCGTCGCGCTGTTGGAACCACGCTAGGAAGAACCGCATGATTCGAGTCTACAACACGCTCTCGCGATCCAAAGAACCCTTCGAGACGGTCAACGCCGGCAAGGTGGGCATCTACCTCTGCGGCCCCACCGTCTACAAGCCCAGCCATATCGGCCACATGGTCGGGCCGGTGATCTTCGAGACGGTCAAACGCTACCTGGTCTACTCCGGCTACGACGTCACGCTGGTGATCAACGTGACCGACGTCGATGACAAGCTGATCGCCGAGTCGAACCAACGCGGCATGGCGATGGCGGACCTGGCCGCCGAGATGACGGCCGACTACATGAACAACCTGGCGGCACTTGGCGTCGACGCCGTCGACCACTTTCCCCGTTGCACCGACAATATGGACGAGATCATCCGCTTCACCGGCGAATTGATCCAAAAGGGCTTCGCCTACGAGTCGGAAGGCGACGTCTATTTCGAGGTGGCTGCGTCGGCAGACTACGGCAAGCTCACCAGCCGCCGCGCCGAGGCGATGCAGGGCGACGGCGGCGGCACCGCCGGACGCAAGAGGGCGGCCGCCGACTTCGCGCTCTGGAAATCGGCCAAACCTGACGAACCGTCGTGGCAAAGCCCCTGGGGGCCCGGGCGTCCGGGTTGGCATATCGAGTGCTCGGCCATGAGCCGGAGAATCCTGGGCAAGACGTTCGACGTCCACGGCGGCGGCCTGGACCTGGTCTTCCCGCACCACGAGAACGAGATTGCCCAGAGCGAATCGTGTCACGGAAAGCCGATGGCCAAGTACTGGATGCACAACGGCCTGATGCAGGATTCCGGCGAGGTTGGCAAGGTCGGCGGACGCAACACCCGGGCGGCCGAAGGCGATCTGGCTTCGCAGGAAGAACGGAAGATCAGTAAATCGGAAGGGGCCAAACCGTTTCAAGAGTTGCTCGCCGAACACGGTTTCACCGGCGAGACGATCCGCTTCTTCGTGCTCTCGACGCACTATCGCCGGCCGATCGATTTCAGCGCCGAACGGATCCGCGAGGTAAGCGTGGGACTCGACACGTTCTATCGTCTCTTCAAGCTGTTCGAGCGGGTCACCGGCGGCAGCTTCTACGACCTCGCGCCGCCGCAGAGCCGCGACGCCGGGCGAGTCGAGCCCGACGGCAACGCCACGCTGGAAATGGTCGCCGGCCATCGCGACCGATTCCTGCAGGCGATGGACGACGACTTCAACACCGGTGGGGCGATCGGGGCCCTGTTCGATTTGGTCCGCGGGTTGAATAAATTTGCCGCCGACGCCAAGCTCGAAGAGCCGGCTCAGCGCACGCCCGAGAAACTGGCCGTGTTGCAGCAAGGCGCAGCCACGCTGGGCGAACTGGCCGCCACGTTGGGGCTCTTCCGCTGCCCTGTCCAAGACGCGACCGATGGCGACGACGCGCTGGCCGGCCAGTTGATGGACCTTCTGATCGACCTTCGGGCCGAAGCGCGCAAGAGCAAGGATTTCGCCACCGCCGACCGCATCCGCGACGGTCTGAGCGAGATCGGCGTTACGCTGCAAGACCGCCCCGGCGGGACGGAATGGAGCGTCGAGTAGCCTCGCCGGCCGTTGCCCCCGAACACTGCAGCGCCATGTCCGAATGCCCCCCTCGAATCCTCGGCGTCGACCCCGGCTTGAACATCACCGGCTACGGCGTGCTGGAGACCGGAGGCGTGTCTCCGAAACTGTGTGAAGCCGGCGTGGTGCGCGGCACGACGCGCAACTCGCTGACCGCCCGACTGAGCCAGATTTACCGCGGCCTGACGGACGCGATCGCCAGCCTCCATCCGAACGTGATGGCACTCGAAGAGTTGTACTCCCACTACGAGCGGCCGCGCACGGCAATCCTCATGGGGCATGCCCGAGGCGTGATCTGTCTGGCGGCGACCGAAGCCGGAATCCCGGTGGTGCATTACGCCGCCACCCAGGTCAAGAAGATTCTCACCGGTGCCGGTCGGGCCCCGAAGTCGCAAGTTCAACTGGCCATCCAGCGCGAACTCGGCCTGCCGACGGTCCCCGAGCCGCCCGACGTGGCCGACGCATTGGCGATCGCGCTGTGTCACTACTACCTGCACGACAAACCCAGCCCCTTGCGGTGATTGGCAAACCGCCGTCGTCGATTTACAATCTGCAATTGCCAAGTCGCAATTCTCAATCTCCACGACCGGAGTGTGCCGTTGATCACGAGAATAACCGGAGAGCTGACCCGCCTGAAGGACGATGTCCTCTCGCTACGAATCGGGGCCTTTGAACGCGAGGTCCTGATCCCCGAGTTCACCCGGCGGCAGTTGCAGGGCGAACTCAACCGTGAGATCAGCCTGCACACAATCGAATACCTCGAAGGCAACCCCATGCAAGGCCGCATGACGCCGCGGCTGATCGGGTTCCTGACGGAGGTCGAACGGGAGTTCTTCGAGTTGTTCTGCTCGGTCGACGGCGTGGGCGTCCGCAAGGCCCTCCGCGCGATGGTCCGGCCGGTCAAGGAAGTGGCCATGGCGATTGAGGAGCAAGACGCCAAGGCGCTCTCCGGACTGCCCGGCGTGGGACCGGCCACCGCCGAACGGATCATCGCCAAGCTGCGGCGCAAGGTGCCGAAGTTCGCCCTGATGGTCGCCCGAGAAACGGGCGGCGCGTCGGAGGTCCGGCCCGATATCGTCTCCGAGGCGTTCGACGTCCTCCGCAGTCTGGGCCACTCGGAGAGCGACGCACGGCGGCTGCTCGACGCGGCCCTGGCGGCCACGAAGCGGTACAAAGACGTGCAAGCATTGTTGCAGGCGATTTATCAGCAGAGTCAGAGGGGGTAGTAGGCGGTAGGCAGCATGCAGTAGATAGTAGGTGGTTGGGGCAAGGTGGGCTGATCGGAGGGTGGGGATGAGTGAGCTTGCCGAGAATGAACTGACGGTGGAAGATGCTGGCCCGCTGGTGCAGGCGCGGGCGTGTGGGAGTTGCGGGGCGCCCGTGGAAGGGCTGGATCGGTTCTGTGGATGCTGCGGTGCGCCGCAGGCGGCGGCAGAGCAGACCCACGAGGAAGGCCCGCCGCAGAAGCACTTTCGTTGCGAGAACTGCGGGGCCGAGGTGGCCGTCGATCCGGATCGGCGCAGCTATACGTGTGCGTTTTGCGATTCGACCTACGTGGTCGAATTCACGCCGGAAGACTCCGGCCGTCAGACGCCGGAGTTCGTGATCGGCTTTGCCGTTACCGCGGAGAAGGCGCACGAAGCGTTTCGCCCTTTGAATTGCGAGAACTCCTGGTTTCGTCCCGGCGACTTGAAGTCGGCCCAAATCGAAGAAAAACTGCAGGGCGTCTATCTGCCGTTCTGGTCGTTTTCGATGCTCGCCCGCAGCAACTGGGCGGCACGAATCGGCGAGTATTGGTGGCGAACCGAGACGTACACGACCACCGACAAAGACGGCAAGACCGTCACCAAGACCCGCCGTGTCCGTGAAACGGAGTGGTGGGAGTTGAGGGGAAGACACCACCACTACTACAGCGGCTATTTGGTCTCCGGCAGTCGAGGCCTCTCGCAGCGCCACGCCGACCGCATCAAGCCGTTTCACTTAGCCGCCCTGCGCCGCTACGAGCCGTACTTCCTGGCCGGTTGGCTCAGCGAAGAGTACTCGATCGAGCGGGACGAGGCGCTGGCCACGTGTCAGCAGGAATTCTATCAGCGCGAGCAGCAGAACGTGGCCGACCACCTGCCCGGCGACACGCACCGCGGCCTGCACGTCGAAACGCGTTTCGAGAAGGCCAACTCCGATCTGGCCCTGCTGCCGATCTACCTGCTTAGCTACCGCTACCGCGACAAGCTCTACCGCTTCCTGCTCAACGGCCAGACCGGCAAAACGGCCGGCGACAAGCCGCTCTCCGGCTGGCGCGTGGCGGTAGCCGTTGTCGGCGGTCTGGCCGTGGCGGGGTTGGCGGTGCTGGCGGTTCGATTGCTGGCCGGGTAGCACCAGAGGTAATCGACCGTCGTACAAGGGCCTCGGCCGCTTAACCATCGCTGACACGGCAGCACAGCGCTGGGCCGCAGGAGAACTGCAAAGTGTGCGGGAGCCCGAAAAAGGGGACTGGCTCCGTCGAC
>CAYYNP010000459.1:0-5374 GCA_964472545.1 uncultured Planctomycetaceae bacterium
CCGATCGCCGGATCCAGCGAGTTGTCCCACCCGACGAAGTCGCCCAGGCCGATGATGTTCGCACCCACCGGATATCCCTCGAAATCGTCGAAGTAATCTAGTGCGGTGGCATTCGTCCCGAAGGCGGCGAGGGCCAAGATCGCCGCCAGCAAAAGAGTGTTCTTCACATGGCCGTACATCGTCAACTCCTTCTAGTAAACGGAGGGAGGAAGCGCCGGGCGCCCGCAACAGGCGGTCCTCGGGCTCTCGGGCATTTCGTGCGCTAAACAAAGAAGGCACCTGACAAGACCTCCACCGCCGCTGAGCGATGGAGTTGTTCTTGCCGGTGCTTGCGCTGCCTCAATAGAGAAGCGGTGGGAATCGCCGCGCCGGTCGGCCTGTGCCTACCTGCGCAGTGTTCCAGTGTTTCACCAAATCCGATTGTAGACGACACGCTCCACGTTTGTCAATCAGATGCGGAGGGACGACGTGGTAACTCCTCGCACCGAGGCACGGCACGTGGGGGCAAGCGCGCTGGCTGTGGTTCCGTCGGCTGGCCGAGTTTGGGAGTTGCTGAAGACGTTGGCGAGATGGGCTCCCGGCCGGCGCCGAATGGCCGCTGCGGAAATCTGGCACGGATCACACCGGCGACCATTTTGTGCGGCCGATCGGGTCGTGCGCAAGTCGTTCCTCGATAACGTTTTACGTCGATATGGGGAGTACGTCTTGCACGCCCCCCATAAGGTCAGGTGAGCAACAACTCGCGTTCCCTCCACGTAAGTCCTTTGAGTTCAATAGGTTCCCTCGATCCCCGCGGCTCCATTTCTCCCCGGCTTTCCTCCGGCCGACTTACGCCGATGGAGAAAGCTCAGGTGATGCTGGAAGTCGTGTAGTGTCAACGCGTTCCGATGCTGCTGTGCCTTCTCTGGTCGTCGCAACTTAAATCGGACGTGCGTTGACAATACGGGAAACACAACTAATTGCGCTCCATGGAAGGTCGATCGCGGTCAGTCGGCCTTCAGGTGTTTCAACCCCTCAACCACCCCCTCCGGCGCATAAAACGCCGTCCCATGCCGCGTGCCCTTCGGGAAGCTGACCTGCGACGAGATGTCCGACCACAGCTCCAAGTTCGGCGACGTCGCCGCGCCGTAGCGGCCGCGGGTGTATTTGTCCCAGTAGCAGTACCAGAGTTCGCCGATGCGGACGATCGAGGGGCCTTCGGCCCAGTCGAGTCCGGAAAACGGCTTCGAGGGCGGCGTCCAGGGGCCGGCGAGGTCTTTGGCGTAGGTCATGAAGAGGTTCTTGGCCGGGGGATGACGCGTTTCGTTCTTGACCACGAAGGCGTAGCGATTCCGGGCGTCGTCGCGGACCAACGCGCCGTCGATGACGTTGATGCCGGGCTCGTAAAAGAGCTTCGTCGGGCCGATGGTCTTGAAGTCTTTGGTGGTGAAGTGGTAGAGCCGGTGGTTGTGGGCGGCGTCGCCCGTCTTCTCGGTGGTCGGGAAGCGGCCGGGGATGGTGGTGGCCCAGACGACGTAATACTGCTTTGAGCGGGCGTCGTAGAAGATCTCCGGGGCCCAGCAGTTGATCCGCGTCGGCTCGTGGGCCATGACGGGGATCGCCTTCTGCTTCGACCACCGGATGAGGTCCTTCGAGTGGGCGTAGCCGATGGTCATGCCTTTCCACGAGGTGGTCCAGACCATGTGGAACGTGCCGTCGGGGGCTTGGGTGATCGAGGGGTCGCGCATCAGTTTCGACTCGCCCACCTCCGGGCGCAACAGCGACTTGCCGCCGTTGACGGCGGTCCAGGTCAGCCCGTCGTCGCTGGCGGCGATGTGCAGGCCGTCTTCGCCGTTGCCCATGAAGTAGGAGAACAACAGGCCGCGTGGTTCGTCGAGTTCTTCTTCAGCGGCTGTCGGAACGGCCAACGTGGCACCGAACACGGCGAGACATACAACGAGCAAGCGACGGGCAAGCGAAATCGGTGGTTTGAACGTCATCGGGGCGTCCTTTCTGTGCGAAGGCATTTCTTGTTTCTTGCGGTGAGGTTCTTCACGCATCGATCGCGACGCCTTGCTTCGTGAGGCGCCGTTGGAGTTCGGCGACGTCGAGTTGCCGCGTGGAAAGCCGCTGAAGTGCCGCCACGGCGGCCGCGTTGCCGGCGGCTTGGCCAAGCGTCATCATCGTGCGGCAGAGCCGGCAACTCGACGCGGCGATGTGCGAGAAGCTGGCCGCCCGGCTGGCGATGTAGAGGTTTTCCACGCCGCGCGGCAAGAGGCAACGATACGGCACGCCATAGGGCCCATTGGGCACTTCGTAAAGCCGGCCCTTGCGGCCGTGGATGTCGACGGCGTGGTCGGTGACGGTGATCAGGTCGCCGTGTTTCTGGTTCTTCGCACCGGCTAGGCAGTCGTGTTCGTTCAAGACGTAGTCGCCCAGCACACGCCGCGTTTCGCGGACGCCGATGCGCGGCGCGATCCCGGCGATGGCCCAGGTGCCGTAGCCCTTGCCGCGGACGAACCGCGTCCACCGCGAGCCGTCGTCCGGCGGCAGCCGCATCAGCCAATAGAAATGATCCATCACACGGCGCTGGGCCTCGTGCATCAACTCGGTGTACTCCATCGCCAGCAGCGCGTTGCCGTCGATCATGTCGACCGCGTTGAGCAGGTGGTCGCCGTTGGGCAACTCGACGATGTGTACCGGCCTGGGGCAAATGCCCTCTTCGACGCCGCGGGGAAGGTAGGGCTGCTGCCGCACGCCCGTGTCGGTGATGCGGTAGCAGAGCGTCAGCCCGTTGAGCGACGTTTCGGCCTTCTCGGGCGCCGACGGCTCGCCGTAGCGATTCTTGGGATCTTCGCCCAGGTGGTATTCGCAACCGGCGTCGACGCAGACGTCGCCGTCGGCCGTAGCGTCGATGAACACCTCGGCCTCGATCCGCAGCCGCTTGCCGGCGAAGAAGGCCTCAATGGCCGTGAGGCGGTCGTGACGGCGGTGTGCTCGGAAGAACGTGGTGCCCAGCAAAACGGTACAACGGCCCGTGGCTTCCAGCATCTCCCGGACGGTGAGGTTGAACGCCCTCGGCTCGAACGGCAGCCCAACGCCGCCGCGCCGCGGGGCGCCGCGATCGTAGTCGACATAGGTCACGCCCAGGGGGTCCCGCCTCATCCCCTCGTAGATTTCGCGCGGAATGCCGTCCGCCCCGGACGTCGGTTCCCAGGTATGCACCCAGGCGTTGGTCGAAGTGCCCCCGAGGATCGACTCGCTCTCGACGAGCACGACGTCGGCTCCCGCACGCGCCACGGCCAGCGCTGCGCCGGTGCCCGCGCTGCCGCCGCCGATCACGCAGACCTGCGTCTTGATCCGTTCTTCCGTTGCGTTCTCGACTGCCACTTCGGCCGTGTCGGCCCTGGCGGGCAACGCCAGCGCGCCGGCCGTGCCCATCACGAGCGTTTTGGCGGCAGTGCGGCGGCTGATCTTCATCGGGGGCCCTCGGTCTTTGTGTTCTTCGCGGCGAAGATCTGTGAAAGGCGGGTGCCATGCCCACGCTCGCGTGGGCATGGCACCCATCTTACCCTATTCTGCAACAGAGCTATTATGCATCCGCCGACCTGGTTCTGCCACTCCCCCACGCCGCAGGCCGTTCTCGCCGCGCAACCGAAGATGCAAACTGATGAGGAACGTGGTAGACTCTCCGAACATCCATAGCGCCGTGACTGCCGGGCATCTACTTGATAGCCGACAGCGGTGCGAGAACCCGAGGAAATGGAGCCTTCAACATGTTGCTCAGCCGGGTGTCTGTCTTCCGACTCCCGTCGGTTCTGGGGAGCCTTGTCGCGGCGTTGTTGTCCACGTGTGTGACGGAACGCGCGTGGGCAGGCGATCCGTCGGATCGGAAGCGCCCCAACCTGCTGTTGGTCTTCGCCGACCAGATGCGCGGTTCGGCCATGGGGTTCCTGGGCGAAGAGCCGGTGAAGACGCCACACCTCGACCGGTTGGCGGAACAAGCGATCGTGTTCACCGAAGCGGCCAGCAACTACCCGGTTTGCAGCCCGTATCGCGCGATGCTGTTGACCGGACAGTATCCGCACCGCAACGGCGTGATCAGCAACTGTCTCAGCCGCACGGCCCCATATGGCGTCGAGCTGAAAGCCGACGCCCGATGTTGGTCCGACGTGCTCCGGCAGAACGGCTACGCGCTGGGCTACATCGGCAAGTGGCACCTGGAGGCCCCGTACAAGCCGTACGTCGACTGTGCCAACAACCGCGGCGGCGTGGCCTGGAACGAGTGGACGCCGCCGCATCGGCGCCACGGCTTCGATACCTGGCACGCCTACAACACCTACGACCACCACATGCGGCCGCTCTATTGGGACACCGACGCGGGGCGGCACGAATTCCAATACGTCGACCAATGGGGACCGCAGCACGAGGCCGACCTGGCGATCGCGTTCATCCGCAAGCAATCGGGCCGATCGGGCGGCGCGCGGAAACCGTTCGCGTTGGTGGTGTCGATGAACCCACCGCACACTCCGTACGGCGCGCATCCGGAGAAGTACCTGGAGCCTTACGCCGAGAAGTCGATCGAGGAGCTCTGCCGCCGGCCCAACATCCCGCCGGCCGGCACGCGGATGGGCGATCTCTACCGCAGCCAAATCCGGCACTACTACGCGATGATCACCGGCGTCGACGAGCAGTTCGGCCGGATCGTCGACGCGCTCGACTGTGCCGGACTAGACGGGGCAGAGTTGGCCGAGGAGACGATCGTCGTCTTCACGGCCGACCACGGCAACTGCCTGGGCATCCACGGCCACCCGACCAAGAACGTGCCGCAAGAGGAATCGATGCGCGTGCCGTTGTTGATCCGCTATCCGGGCAAGCTGAAACCACGGCGGGAAGACCTGTTGATATCGGTCCCCGACCTGTATCCTACGCTGTTGGACTTGATGGGACTGGGTGGTCAGATTCCGGATACCGTGGACGGCGTCAGCCACGCCGAGTTGCTTCGCACCGGCCGAGGCCGCCGGCCTACGTCGCAACTCTATCTCTGGGTGCCTTGCGAACAACCGTCGGCGGGCCGCCGCGGTGTGCGCACCGCGCAGTACACGCTGGTCGTCGATCGCATGCCCGGCCAGGAGGAGAAACGTATTCTCTACGACAACGCGGCCGATCCCTATCAACTCGAGAACGTGGCCGCGGATCGTCCGGCGGTGGTCGACCGTTTGATTCGCGAGGAACTGGTGCCTTGGCTTCGGCGAACCGGCGATCCTTGGTTGAAGCCGGCGTCCGACGAGTCTGTGCCGGGGCCTTGATCCGCGAGCTTCGAGGAGATCGACATGAAACGCCCGCCAGTCTTTTCCGGAGGCCCCAAAGTAGTCATCTCGCTCCGCGAGATGTC
>CAYYNP010000459.1:5384-5666 GCA_964472545.1 uncultured Planctomycetaceae bacterium
GTCACGTCGTCTCGCGAGTCTTCTTGCTCCGAATGTTGTCACGTCGTCTCGCGGAGCGAGACGACTACTATCCTCTACTATCCTCTACTATCCTCTACTATCCTCTACTATCCTCTACTATCCTCCGGCCTACGAGTCCTCTGACAATGCCCAGTGTACCCGACCGTGAAGTGATCGTCACCCCGTCGCGATTGTATGGCAAGGAAGAAAGGGTCTTGGCAGTGCGAGAGGTGTAGTGTTTCAACTCAAATGGCACAAAGTGGAGGGTAGGTGACGATCTCC